>DAOOVG010000047.1:0-18052 GCA_035369865.1 Paludibacteraceae bacterium
TTCGAGTAAAGAAATATTGAACAACATATTTTTCTAAATGATTAAATGAGTTGAATTGTTGATTTATATAGATTTTTTTTGTGATTACACAAACCATTTTTTGAAAAATAAAACTATTACAAATAAATCTTTTTATCTCCATTGAGAAAATACTAAATATTTATTAATCAATTTTTAAACTTAAGACAATAAGGTAATAAGGTTTGTTATATTTGTTTTCCATTGTTATGAAGGTTTTTAGCACGATAAGATTTTTTTTAACTAATATGTTACACGGTGCAATCATACCTTTAAAAAGCAAAAATAGTTTTAATAATACGAATGATACGATTGTTTTTTGTAAAATTAAAAAAATCATTAGTAAATTATGAATTCTCTATAACATAAATATTATAATTTTTTCTTGAGAAGGAGAAGAAAAGGTAAGATTAAAAAGTGGAGCTGGAGGGATTTGAACCCTCGTCCAAACAAGGAACCGATATGCTTTCTACATGCTTAGCTTCGCTTGATTTTTCGTGTACAGGCAAGGCCGAAGCTGCCGACCTGTACCTTAGCCCTTTAAGGTTTCATTGCGTTCCCAGGGCTAAACGCAACTATCCTCGATTTTGCTGCACCTCCACATCAGGCTGCCTCGAGGAGAGGGTGCCTGGGAGATGTCTCGTCCCCACACCTTGTGTAGGGATAAAGCTTAATCTACTTTACTTCGATTAAGCAGCGAGAGCGTAATTAGCTTCGCCAGTTACTTTTTGAGATCCGAGATTTACGAGCTGTGACCTCTCGGCTCGGCATGCTTACATACCCTTTCAACTTGCTGTCAAAACCAAACAGCCCCATAAAAGGATATGTCATTTCAGAAAAACAAATTCACAACGTTTTGTGAATCATTTATTTAACTACTTTTAACGTCTTATTTTGCATAACTTACTGCCCTTGTTTCACGAATAACAGTAATTTTTATTTGACCTGGATAGGTCATTTCATCTTGAATTCTCTTTGCAATATCCATTGAGAGTAATTCAGCTTCCTTATCGTCCATTTTGTCAGCACCTACGATAACTCTCAATTCTCTTCCTGCCTGAATAGCATAAGTTTTTACTACTCCAGGGTACGAAAGAGCAACTTCCTCCAGATCTTTCAATCGTTTAATGTACGCTTCTACAATTTCACGTCTCGCTCCCGGACGTGCTCCTGATATAGCATCACACACCTGTACAATCGGTGCAATTAGCGTTTCCATTTCTATTTCATCGTGGTGTGCACCAATTGCATTACAAATATCAGGTTTTTCCTTATATTTCTCAGCAAGTTTCATACCAAGAATAGCATGTGGCAGTTCGGGTTCATCATCGGGTACTTTACCAATATCGTGCAATAAACCAGCTCTTTTTGCTTTTTTAGGATTCAGTCCTAATTCTGCTGCCATAATAGCACAAAGGTTAGCAGTTTCACGAGCATGTTGCAACAAATTTTGTCCATACGAAGAGCGATATTTCATTTTTCCAATAAGACGAATTAATTCAGGATGCAATCCATGAATTCCTAAATCAATTGTGGTACGTTTACCTACTTCAATGATTTCATCTTCCAGTTGTTTTCTCACCTTATTGACTACTTCTTCAATGCGAGCTGGATGAATACGTCCATCGGCTACCAATTGATGCAGCGACAGTCGAGCAATCTCACGTCGAACAGGATCGAAAGCTGAAAGAACAATTGCTTCAGGTGTATCGTCCACAATAATTTCAACGCCAGTAGCTGCTTCCAGTGCTCGAATGTTACGACCTTCACGACCAATAATTCGTCCCTTCATTTCGTCGGATTCGATATGAAAAACAGTTACTGAATTTTCGATAGCCGTCTCGGTAGCCACACGCTGAATGGTTTGAATGATAATCTTTTGAGCTTCTTTATTGGCAGTCATTTTTGCTTCATCCATAATATCATTAACATAAGACATGGCTTCCGTTTTGGCTTCTTCTTTCAGCGATTCAATTAATTGTTCTTTTGCCTGGTCTGTTGAAAGTCCTGAAATAGTTTCTAATTGTTCTTGTGCTTGACGAATAAGATGCTCAAGTTCTTTTTTTCGATTTTCGGTTGCTGTGAATTGACTTTCCAGATTTTCCCTCATCGATTCAATTTCATTTATCTTTCTTTGCAGTTCACCTTGCCGTTGGTTGAGTTGCATTTCTCTTTGCTGCAATTTTACTTCGCTAGCCTGCAATTTTGCATTTCGTTGCTGAACTTGCTGTTCATATTCCGATTTCAGTGCAATAAATTTCTCTTTGACTTCAATTAAATTATTCTTTTTGACGAGTTCTGCTTCTTCCTCCATTTTTTTAAGCATACGTTTATTGTTATGCTTAAAATAAAGAAAGGTCCCCGTCACGCCTACTACTAATGCAATTATAATTCCTATGATGAGTTCCATTTTTTGATTTTATTATTTAATAAAAATTTTATAAATAGAAATATATAAATATAAAAAAACGCATTCACGTTGTTCAAATATCTCTTTTAATGAAGAAAAACTCCATTAAAACAACGCAATGCGGGAAATTTAGTTTAGGAAAACGATAAAAATTTTACTGATTATTTTTTACTTAAGCAATTTTCAATTTCTTTATTCAATGATGCTAACTTTTCAATCACAGGAGAAACATCCTGTCTCATTTCTTGCTTTATTAGTAAAACTGCAAATTGATAAGCAACTAAAGTTAAAATCTCTTCATTGGCTCGCTGATGATATTTTTGCTGATATTTTTCAAGATATTTTGAAAATAATTTTTCAGCTTTTCGGTATATTTCTTCATCTTTTCGGGCAATACGAAGGGGTAATTTGAAACCACCTGCTTGTACATTTATTAAAAAAGTATCGTTGTCCATCATCTTGCTCTTATTCTTTTAGTAAAAGAGCTAAACATTTGTCAATTTCCCGCACCATTTTACTAAGCTGCTGCTTTGCCAAGCTACTTTCTTCAGGCGTAGCTGCTAATGCTTTAGCAATTTGAAAATGGTTGATTTTTTCTTGTAGTTCCAAAACTTTTTGTTGAAGAGATTTTAATTCGTTGTCTTTTAACTCTATTTCTTTTTTCAACATAAAGTTCTGTACTTTTAATGACTCATACTCCGAAATTAATTTTCGCAGATTCGAAGCAAATACGTTTATTAGTTCTTCGTATTGATTAGTCATTTTACAAAAAAAATCTATACAAAGTTACTCAATTGCTTTCAATTAATAAAATTTATTGTTTATTTTGTTTAAATATTTGCTTAAAAAATCTTTGTAAGAATTCAAAGATATTTTTATACAAATTGTAAAAGTACATTTTCAAAACTGTAAAATTTTAAATTATATGTTTTCCACAGAAAATTGTTTATTTTTGCATAAAGAAGTAAAAAAATGTGGATTCCTGACCTTTTTAATTACAATCGCCGACCTACTCAAGAAATCAAAATAGGAAATTTGCTAATGGGAGGTAATTCACCTGTTCGTTTGCAATCGATGACCAATACTGATACCAATGATATTGATGCTTCTGTCTTGCAATGCATTCGTCTGATTAAAGCTGGAGCAGAACTGGTACGTTTCACTACACAAGGGTTACGTGAAGTGGAAAGTTTAAAAAAGATTCATCATCTATTAAATGAAAAAAATTACCTTGCCCCGCTGGTGGCAGATGTTCATTTTAATCCTTTGGTAGCAGAAGCTGCAGCTCAGTGTGTAGAAAAAGTAAGGATTAATCCGGGCAATTATGTAAAAAGTATTAAAGCAAATCATTCAGGGGATTATACAGAAAAAGAGTTTAATTTAGAATACCAAAAATTAAAAGAACAATTCATACGGCTTATTAATATTTGTAAAGAACATCGCACCGCAATTCGTATTGGAGTGAATCATGGCTCATTGAGCGAAAGAATAATGAACCGCTATGGCGATACTCCAGAAGGGTTGGTTGCATCCTGCATAGAATTTTTACAAATTTGCAAGGAAGAAAATTTCTCTGATGTAGTTGTTTCTATAAAAGCTTCCAATACTGTTTTAATGATACACGCTGTGCGGAAACTTGTAAAAGAAATGGAACAGAAAGGTTTTCATTATCCTATCCATTTAGGGGTGACAGAAGCAGGGGAAGGTGAAGATGGTCGCATCAAATCGGCAGTTGGAATCGGAACTTTACTGGCAGATGGAATTGGTGATACCATTCGTGTTTCCTTGAGCGAAGAGCCAGAAGATGAAATACCTGTCGCTCAGCAGCTTGTATCCTATATTGCTGAACGCAAACAACATGAAAAAATTTTTGCACAGATTAATCCTTCATGGTCACCTTTTGAATATTCTCGTAGGAAAACCCAAGCTGTTGCCAATATAGGTGGAAATCATCCACCAGTAGTGTTTACTTCTACGCAAAAAAAATTTTCTATTTCACCAGATTATTACATAGAAGGGAGAAAAATCTATAATGATACTGGAAAAATTTTCTCTGTTTATTTGCCAAATGAAATTCCATTATTGAAAAAAGATCCATCCGAAATAAAATTTTTAAGATTAACTTATCCAGATTTAACTTCGGAAGTCTTTTCTCTTCTAAAAGAAAGAAAAGATGTGGTTATCTTGCTTTTCACAAAACACAAAAATGGAGCTGCTGAGCAAAGAGCTTTTTTTCATACTTTGATGAATGAGGATATCTCAGCTCCAGTTATCATAGTTCGTAATTATTGGGAAAACAATTTAGAAAGTTTACAAATAAAGGCGTCGGTTGATATTGGTATGTTATTTGTTGACGGCTTCGGCGACGGAATTTTGTTGCAAAACGAAGGTGCAATACTCTCAGAAGATATTAATTCACTGTCATTTGGAATTTTACAGGCTACGCGGGTAAGGATTTCAAAAACAGAATATATTTCGTGCCCGGGCTGTGGACGCACCTTATTTGATTTACAAAAAGTAGTTACTCAAATTAAAGCTAAAACTTCACAACTGAGAGGGTTAAAAATTGCGGTGATGGGCTGTATTGTAAATGGACCCGGTGAAATGGCGGATGCAGATTATGGTTATGTCGGTACTGGAAAAGGGAAAGTAAGTTTGTATAAGGGCAAACAATGTGTACTAAAAAATATTCCAGAAGAAGAAGCCGTAAATAAATTAATTGAACTCATAAAAATAAATGGAGACTGGCAATAAAAGAAGACTGATAAAATTTAAATATTATCTTTTCTAATTTTTAAAATAATGTGATTCTTTAAAAAATGGTTTAACAATTAAATGATGAAAGTATGAAAAAAACAGTTTTTATGACGATTCTATTGGTAAGCTTTATGACGAGCTTTGTTTATGGACAGGTAAACAGTAAAGCTATTGGAGTTCGTGCTAGTTATGGTGCCGAGTTATCTTATCAACATCCTTTTAGTCATGCTAATCGACTTGAGGCTGACTTAGGCTTTTATTACGATCACGGTTTCAATCTTGCAGGTGTTTATCAATGGGTATTTGATTTATCAGAATTAGCAAATGGTTTTAACTGGTATGTTGGTTTAGGACCTCAAATTGGATCATGGAATTATCATGATAAAGATTATGATGGTCTTGCTTTAGGAATAGCAGGACAAATTGGGATTGAATATAATTTTGATATTCCTTTGCAACTTTCATTGGATTATCGTCCAGGTTGGTATTTTTTGCCAAATAGCTATGGAGGAGCCTGGGAAGGAATAGCATTGGGAATACGTTATAAATTTTAATGATAACAGTAATCCCTATTTTCAATTATTATTTTAAGTTCTTGTTATTCAAATAAAAAAGCAGCTTGAATGAGCTGCTTTTTTATTTGACATGCCTGTTATATTTTTAATCTATTTTTAGAATCGATAAGAAAGTAGAATCAGCAGCAAATTTTGCGAATTCAATATCGTTCAATGCTTTTTGAGCAAATGATCTGTCTTTGCTGATAGCTGTTCTTAAATTTGAATAAACGGCATCGCGATCATTTGTTCTGGCTCCAACAATAGCTGAAAGGTAAGCTGTTGTAGCATCAGGTTGAGGTATAGCAGACAAAACTTTTCGAGCTTGATTATAATCATTATTCAAAATATAAAGTAAAGCAACATTATTAGAAACATCATTTGATTTGAATGAATTCATTGCCTTGGCATAGTCTCCTTTCTTCAAATACAATGTTCCTAAAGCTTTACTCATTTCTCCATTCGTGTTGGCTGCTTTTCCAAATAATTCTTCGGCTTTGGTCACATCGCCTTTCTTTAATGCAATCAATCCTAAATTAAAGTTAACATCAGGTGAATTTGGATCCTTCTGCAGAGCTTGAGTAAACAATTTTTCTGCTTCATCTATCTTGTTTTGTTGATAGTAAACAAGACCTAAATTATTATACCCACGAACATCATTTGGATAAAGGTTTATTACTTTCTGATAAATAATTGCTTTATCATTCAGATTATCTTTTAATGTTGCAGCATAAAGCAATTCTTCAACAGAAAGTTGAGATGGATTGTTAGCAGCTAACTGAGAAATTTGATCATCAGATTTACCGATAATATCCACCGTAAGTTTCAGTCGAGAACGACGTAATTGAGGAAGAATCTCTTCAGCAATTTTTTGATAAGCTACAGATAGATTTTTAATCTGACGTTCACGTTCTTCTGGATCAGAATACATCGACAAAACTCTTAAAATAACTTCTTTATCCTGAATATTGGAATTTTCCATTAACTTCTGGAATCCTTCCCAGTCTTCAGGTGTAAACTTTGTATCAATTTTTACAGAAGTTTTGAGTTTCTTTATTTGATTGTTGATGTAATCAACAGAAACCTTTTGACGTTTTTCAGCGAGATTGGTATTTAAATCAATTGGACCATCAGGTGAAGCATATCCCGCAATTTCAAAATTAGAAACTTTTTTAGCAGTATCATTTTTAACCTGTGCTATTTTATTAACTAATGAAACAACTTCGTCTTTCTTCAATTCGGTTGGACGAAGATCCCATCTCTCGATTAAAAATTTTATGTCTGCATCCTGGCTTTCCTGAATGATACGTTGAAATTTATCAGGTATCAAAGCACCTTGAATTTCAGAAGCACTTACCGTAGCCAACTCAGAAGTAGCAATTACACCATCTGCCACTTTTACACTTGGAATTTGATAATTTTTGTCTTTAACAGTGACGTCAAAGTCAAGATACAATTCCGATTTTGCCATTTCTGGTACATAGTTGAAAGAAGCATTAATGGTATAAGAACCACCGGCCTTGTAGGAAATGACTTTATTATTTCCTACTACTTTTTCTCCCTGGAAAATTGCAGGAGTACTTTTCACTTCTTGACCCTGAAAACGTAAAACAGGAGTTACCGTTACTACGGCATTCTTGTTAAAATATTTTACAGGGAAAGTTCCATTTATTGTGGCATTTATTTTCCCACCTTTTGCTTCGAGAGGATTGGGAGTGCATTTAAAACTGGTAGGATCAAGAGCTCCCATATCTTTACTGCACGAGCAAAGGATAATAGCCACCACCATTGATAAAGCAAAAAATAATTGTTTTTTCATACGACAGAAATTTTTTTAATGTTAATGATTCAATTATATTAAATAATAATTCTACAGAAATAGAATAATACTAACTTGACAAAGCTACAATTTTTTGTCAAATTATTCTTTATTTTTGCAAAAAAAATCTTAAACTTTTTTTTCTTTCTACATTCTTTAAAAATAATTCATAAATGAACTATCAAAAAATATACCACTGGTTACATTCTTTAAAATACCTTAACATTACCAAGAGTTTTAATTTTATTAAACTCTTGATTTCATATATTTTATCTATTTTTAAAATTAATAATACAAAAAAAAGAAATTTACCTTTTTTTGTTTCAATAGAACCTGTCGATTTTTGCAATCTTCGTTGCCCAGAATGTTACACTGGAAAAAATTTCTCTTCTTTAAAAAAACATTTTCTGGATTTCTTTCAATTCAAAAAAATAATAGATGAATTGGAAAGCACTTTGTTGCATGCAATGCTATATTTTCAAGGTGAGCCACTTTTACATCCATCATTGCCAGAAATGATTCGTTATGCTCATGAAGCTAAAATTTATACTTCCCTTTCTACAAATGCTCAATTGATAAATGAAAAAATGGCTGAAAAACTTGTTTTGTCGGGCTTGGACAAATTGATTATTTCACTTGACGGAACAACGCAGGAAGTTTATGAAATTTATCGAAAAGGAGGAAACGTAAGTAAAGTAATAAAAGCTGTAAAAACATTGACACAAAAGAAAAGAGAACTAAAATCATTAACGCCAATGATTGAAATTCAGTTTTTGGTCTTGCGTTCCAATGAATTTCAAATGAAAGATATGAAAAAATTGGCAAAAGAATTAAAAGTGGATAAATTAGTTTTTAAAACAGCTCAATTACATAATTTTGAAAATGGACATCCTTTAATGCCTCATCAATCTAAATATTCCAGATATAAAAAGAACAAAAATGGAAAATTTCAGTTGAAATATGCTCAGCCCAATCGTTGCTGGCGGCTTTGGAGTGGTGCTGTAGTGAATGTAGATGGTGACGTGTTGCCTTGTTGTTTTGACAAGAGCGGAAAATATTCTTTTGGAAATGTTTTTCAAGAGTCATTTTATCAATGCTGGCATTCAAAAAAAGCCTTCAATTTCAGAGAGAATATCCTCAAGAATCGAAAGCAATATGAAATCTGTTTGAATTGCACAAGTCGCTAAAATGATAAAAAACAAGAACTTAATATTTAACCTGAAAATCAAAATAATTTTGGTTTCCTTTTTTTTGCTTCTTCAAAACTTAATAGGTTTTCTTCTTGATTATATTTTTGCCGAATAGCTTCATATTCGTTTTGAATTTCTGCAACAAATTGATTGCGAAATTTTTCATTCATTAATTGTGAAACAATGGAAATATTAACTGAAGCATCTTTCACATAAACCACTGGTCCGCTGTAATAAGGAGCAATTTTAAGAGCGGTGTGAATTTTTGAAGTAGTAGCTCCTCCAATGAGCAAAGGAATATGAAAATCATTTTTTTCTAATTCTATTGCGACATTTGCCATTTCTTCCAGCGAAGGCGTAATAAGTCCGCTTAAACCAATCAAATCTACTTTTTGCTGCTTGGCTGTTTCGATAATTTTTTCGGCAGGAACCATTACGCCCAAATCTATGACTTCATAATTATTACAAGACAACACCACACTAACAATGTTTTTTCCAATATCGTGCACATCACCTTTTACGGTAGCAATCAAAAACTTACCAGCACTGGTATTTTGATAGCTAACTTTTTGTTTTTCGATTTCAGGTTGCAGAATGGCAACAGCTTTTTTCATTGTACGAGCTGTTTTGACCACTTGAGGTAAAAACATTTTCCCTTCACCAAACAAATCGCCCACCACATTCATACCATTCATGAGTGGCTTTTCAATAATTTCGATGACAGAATCATATTGAGTTAAGGCTTCAGTCAGGTCTTCTTCCAGATAATCTTCAATACCTTTCATCAAAGCATATTCCAATCGTTTTTCTAACGGATAGGAACGCCAATCTTCTTTTTTTTCAATTTTCTGAGAAGAATTTTTATCCTTTATTTTTTCTGCATAGTCAATCAATCTTTCAGTGGCATCTTCTCTTCGATTCAAAATCACATCTTCTACTCGCTCCAGTAATGTTGGTTCAATTTCTTCATAAATAGGCAAAGCACCGGCATTCACGATTGCCATATCTAAACCAGCTTGAATGGCGTGATATAGAAAAACTGCGTGCATGGCTTCCCGAACAACATTATTTCCTCTAAAAGAAAAAGAAAGATTACTGATGCCACCACTGACTTTTGCATAAGGTAAGTTTTCCTTTATCCATTGAACTGCCTTCAGAAAATCAACTGCATAGTTACTGTGTTCTGTCATACCGGTGGCAATAGCAAGCACATTGGGATCAAAAATAATATCTTGCGGAGGAAAACCTGCTTTTTTTGTCAATAAATGATATGCTCGTTCACAAATTTCAATTTTTCGTACAAAAGTATCACCTTGACCTTTTTCATCGAAAGCCATAACAACAACTGCCGCACCATAAGAACGAATTTTTTTGGCTTTGGCTAAAAAATCATCTTCGCCTTCCTTCAAACTGATCGAATTTACGACACCTTTTCCCTGTATACATTTCAACCCTGCTTCAATAACTTCCCATTTTGAAGAATCAATCATAAAAGGAACTTTTGCAACTGCTGGCTCTGAACCCAGATAATTTAAAAAAGTAACCATTTCCTCTTTGGCATCAAGAAGAGCATCGTCCATATTAATATCAAGCATTTGTGCTCCATCATTTACTTGCTGGCGAGCTACAGACAAAGCTTCTTCATATTTCTTTTCCTGAATAAGACGAAGGAATTTGCTTGAACCAGCTACATTGCACCTTTCACCAATGTTTACAAACAAACTATTTTCATTAATCGTAAGAACTTCAAGTCCACTTAATTGTAAATCAGTAGTTGGAGGTTGAGGTTGACGAACTTTTACATTCTTTATCAAATCAACATAGCAAGCAATATGTTCCGGCGTTGTTCCACAGCAACCTCCAATAATATTTACCAGTTGTTCATCAAGATATTCTTTTATTTGTTCAGCCATTGTTTCAGGAGTTTCTTCATATTCACCCAACTGATTGGGCAAACCAGCATTTGGATAAGCACTGACAAACCACTGAGCGTATTTGCTAACTTCTTGTAAATAAGGTTTTAAATCTTTTGCTCCAAAAGAACAATTCAAGCCAACTGATAATAAATCAGCATGAGCAATAGAGACCAGAAAAGCTTGAACAGTTTGTCCAGATAAGATTCTTCCACTTTTATCGGCAATAGTAGCAGAAACCATTAATTCAACACGTCTGTTTGCTTCTTTCATGGCTTCCTGAGCAGCAAAAATGGCAGCTTTAGCGTTTAGCGTATCAAAAACGGTTTCTATCAACAACGCATCCACTCCGCCTTCAATTAGTGCAAGCATTTGTTCTTTGTAAGCTGATACCAGCTCATCAAAAGTAACAGAACGAAAAGCTGGAAGATTTACATCAGGCGACAAAGAAGCACTTTTATTGGTAGGTCCAACCGAACCTGCAACAAATCGTGGTTTTTCAGGATTTTTGGCAGTAAATTCATTTGCCACTTTACGCGCCAGATGAGCCGCAACCAGATTAATTTCTCGAACATATTCTCCCATCTCATAATCAGCCATTGAAATTCGTTGAGCATTGAAAGTATTTGTTTCAATGATATCAGCTCCAGCTTCCAGATATTTTCTATGAATAGATTGAATTAACGATGGCTGTGTTAATACGAGCAAATCATTGTTCCCTTTCAATTGTTTCGACCAGTTTACAAAACGAGAACCGCGAAAATCTGCTTCAGAAAGTTTCTGACGTTGTATCATAGTGCCCATCGCACCATCTAAAATCAAAATGCGATGTTGAAGTTCATTTCTAAGAGTCATTGAAAGATTTTTCAAAAGAGGAATTTAATGATTATTTATGACAAAAATAAAGATAATCTGTCAATCAACAAAAAACCAATTTAAATGGTCGACTCCTAAGTTCAACTTTTAAACCTTTGATTTCTGGTGAATTTTAAATATCTTTGCATTAAGAAAATTATTCATTAAATCAATATTTTAAAAATCTGCAAAATGAAAAGATTAGTATTAGTAAGACACGGAGAAAGTGTATGGAACAAGGAGAATCGTTTCACAGGCTGGACTGATGTAGATTTATCTGAAAAAGGCATTGAAGAAGCAATAAAAGCTGGTAAGATTTTAAAAGAGAAAGGCTTTTTCTTCCAGAAAGCTTATACTTCTTACCTGAAAAGAGCCATTAAAACATTGAACATTATTTTAGACCAAATGGATCTGGACTGGATCCCGGTAGAAAAAAGTTGGAGATTAAATGAAAAGCACTATGGTGTATTGCAAGGACTAAACAAAGCAGAAATGGCAGAAAAATATGGAGAAGAGCAAGTTTTACTTTGGCGTAGAAGTTATGATGTTCCCCCTGCTCCACTTGATCCTGATGATCCACGTTCACCTTACCTTGATCCACGATATAAAGATGTAGACAAAAAAGATTTGCCTCTAACGGAATCATTAAAAGATACTGTTGCACGTATTTTGCCTTATTGGGAAAACAACATTCTTCCTACTCTGAAAGAGAAAAATGAAATTTTGGTGGTAGCTCATGGAAACAGTTTGCGTGGCATTGTAAAAGTGCTAAAAAACATATCCGATCAAGATATTGTAGGGTTAAATTTACCTACAGGAATTCCTTATGTATTTGAATTTGATGACGATTGTAATTTGGTGAATGACTATTTTCTGGGCGATCCCGAAGAAATAAAAAAATTGATGGAAGAAGTTGCCAATCAGGCAAAGAAGAAATAGTCTTTTATTAAAGAATAAAATTTGAAAGCAGTAACGACCATATCGTACTGCTTTTTTAATATTTGTACCAGTAAAATAATTTAATCATGCGAATCAAGAGTAGAAAAACCCTTTCATCTATGTTTAAAAAATTGTTTATTTTTAACAAAATAATTGTTTAAAAATTTGCTTAATTCACTGTAAATTATTGTCTTAGAAGATAATTCTATAAATTATTCTAAATATGATTTTTAAGGAAAAAGAGCTTAAATTAATTGCCATATATCTTTATATATGCGATTTATATGAAAAAGAACTTCGTTTTACGTGTCAACGATTCAGTAATAATGCCAATCCTCTATTCACTGATCAAGAAATTATGACTATTTATCTTTTCACAGCATCTGAACAACACTATGCTCAAGTGAAAGAAATCTATTGTTTTGCCAAAGATTATCTTTTATCATGGTTCCCAAAAATTCCTTCTTATCAGGCCTTTAATGCCAGATTAAACCTTTTATCTGAAGCATTTAAAACTTTGGTTGAAAGCTTACTCGATTCCTTTAAGCCGGAGGATTGCAACAACATTATTTCCATTGTAGATTCAATGCCCATAATTATTTGTTCAGGTAAAAATCGCATTGGTAAAGTTGCACCTGAAATTACTTCAAAAGGATACTGTCCTTCAAAAAATAAGTATTACTACGGATGTAAACTTATACCACTAATCGGATTTCATGCTTTAACCGTGATTTAAACTTACCACAAAAATGCGAAGAGCTCTCCTTTATCACATACTACTGTATTACTTATGGTAGTAAATTATAGATAAAATTGTTATTAAAGTCCCAAATCTTACTTATGAACAAGTAAAATTTTAATGGAAAATGATTAATTTTACATTTGATAATTATTTTTTTTTATGCACTTTTTGGGGCAATATCTTTTTTTGCTATTTTTATTCCGAATTCAGTTTTTTAGTAAGTCCTTTAAAAATAATTTAAAACTAACTTATTAAAATTTAAAGTTATGAATCTCTTAGAACAATTGAAAACTTATACAAAAGTAGTTGCTGATACAGGCGATTTTGAATCTATTATTAATTATAAACCATTGGATGCTACTACAAATCCCTCGCTGATTTTTGCTGCTTCTCAACAGGAAAAATATCAACATTTAGTATTTGACGCTATTCAATATGCAAAAAAATCATATGTAGATAAATCACAACAATTAAAGTTGGCATTAGATAAATTATCTGTTAACTTTGGAATAAAAATTCTGGAAATTGTTCCAGGACGAGTTTCAACCGAAGTTGATGCACGTTTATCTTTTGATACAATGGGAACAATTCAGAGAGCTCGGGATTTAATCGCCTTATATGAAAAAGAAGGTATTTCACGAGAAAGAATATTAATAAAAATTGCCTCAACATGGGAAGGAATTGAAGCAGCTAAAATATTAGAAAAAGAAGGCATTCATTGTAATTTAACCTTACTTTTTTCATTGGTACAAGCAATAGCATGTGCAGAAGCACAAGTTACTCTCATATCACCATTTGTAGGACGAATTTTAGACTGGTACAAAAAAGAAGGTTTTTCATTCAATTCTCCAAGCGAAGATCCAGGCGTAAAATCAGTTGTGTCAATTTATAATTATTACAAAAAATTTGATTATCCTACCCAAATAATGGGAGCCAGTTTTAGAAATATTCAACAAATTATTGAACTTGCAGGATGCGATTTACTCACCATCTCTCCCACTTTATTGAAAGAGCTGGAACAAACGGAAGGAATATTAGAGAGAAAACTTGATCCAGAAAAAGCAAAAAGCAATGATGTTCAACGTATTACAATTGACGAAAAAATTTTTAGATGGATGTTAAATGAAGATGCTATGGCTACGGAAAAATTAGCAGAAGGAATACGTAATTTTACAAAAGATTTAAGAAAATTGGAGAATAAAATTGCCGAATTACTTTGAGAAAATTCATAGGTGGACACCATAAAACATATTAAAAAGGCACTTTTTATAATAAACTATTCAAAGTGCCTTTTTAAAGTCTAAAATTTTACATTCCATCTTCAATATTCCATACAAAAGCACGTATGCCCATTACATCAGAAGTGGCATCCAATGCTTTCAAATCTTCTAAAATAGGTTTTACTTTTTCATCTGGAACAACGGTTAAGATAGCCCCATTTAATGAAGGCCAAGCATGAGTGCCATAATGAGGCTCACCTGTTTTGCTGCCACGTCCCAAAACCCTTTCCCAGCTTGTAAATCCACGAACATGATGATTGATATAAAGTATTTCAAGAACTTGATGATAAAAACCTTGATCAAAAACAATAAAAATTGATTTCATGAAATAATTTTTTTAAATAAGTTTGAGTAAAAACATTGCTTTTAAAACTGGCTATTTTTTTACTCTTATTGAATTTTAAAGTTTTCCAATATTTGATCTCTTTTATCTCCTTAAATAAGAGTAGAAAGATCAAATGTAATCCCGTTAATGTTGTTTTTGCAATTTATGATATTTCCGATTGATACCAAATCCTGCAAAAATAGCATACAATGTCGGCACTATCACCAATGTCAAAATAGTAGATACTGTTAAACCTCCTATAATGGTATAAGCCATTGGTTTCCAAATTTCTGAACCTTGAGAATTACTAATAGCCAATGGTACCATTCCTAAAATAGTGGTTAAAGTAGTCATTAAAACAGGACGCAAACGAGAATGACCCCCACTTACAATGGCTCGAATAATACCCATACCTCGTTCCCTATTCAAATTTATATAATCCACCAGCACAATACCATTTTTAACCACAATTCCTACCAACATAACAATACCAATTAATGACATCATATTAAGCGTATTCCTACTTAATGCCAATGCTAAAACTACCCCCGAAAAAGCAAATGGCAACGCAAACATAATAATAAAAGGATAAGTAAGAGATTCAAACTGAGATGCCATCACAATATATACCAGTAAAATTACAATAATCAACAAAGTACCCAAATCAGCGAATGATTCTTGCTGATCTTCATAAGTTCCAGTAATTTCAGCATCTATTCCCGTAGGAATATCCATTTGGGATAATTGAGTCCTTAAACCTCTCACTGCTTTATCAATTGTTGTTCCTGAAACGGTACTTGAAACAGTTATAACACGCTCTCTGTTTTTCCTTTGAATATAAGGTGGAGTTAATGTTTCTACCACATTACCCAAATCTTTCAAACGAATTGCTTGACCTTGATTATTATAAATCAAAATATTCTCAATATCTTCAATAGTTTCACGATATTCAGGAGCATAAACTACCCGGATATTATATTCATCTCCTTCCTCACGATAAAGGCTTGCTACTAATCCATTAATTCTATTTCTCAAAAAAGTTGAAGCCGTAGCAATATCCAGCCCATTCAAAGCTAATTTTTCTCTATCGAATATGACTTGATATTCCGGGGAATAATCTTCACGACTAATCGTGGTATTTACCAAGCCTTTTATATTCTTATCGATCCGATTAGTCAATTCTTTTGCTACTTTATCTGTTTGATTAAAATCATAACCATAGATCTCCACGTCAATAATGGATTGCCCTCCAATTCTTCCCATTGCACCTCCCGCAGTAACAGTTGATTTTGCAATTTCAGGCCGTATATTTAAATCATGACGGATGCTATCACCTATTTCGAAAATACTTCTTTCTCGTTCATTGGCATCCACCAACTGAAAAGTATAAGAAATAAGATGTGTCCCTGTTGTCATAACCCAGCCCAACACGTTATCGCTACTTGCTGGTCCAACAGTATAATTAATAGTTTCAATTTCTGGATATTTTTCTCTCCAAAGTTTAGTCAATTCTTCTGCGGTTTCTTTTGAAATTTCCATTCTTGTTCCAATAGGCAATTGCACTGTAGCTGAAATACGAGCATTGTCTTGTGGTGGAATAAATTCCGTTCCAATGCCTATCAAAGGAATCAAGCTTAAGATAAAGAAACCAGCAGCAATTAATACCATTTGCCATCTGTGACGTACCGCCCAATTAATCAATCCTGCATACCAATTATCCAAATTATTTAAGAAACGCTCGATAGGAGAATAAACTTTAGTGAAAAATTTACCATGACCTTTTTCTACAGTTAACAATTGGGAACTTAGCATAGGTGTTAAAGCCATGGCACAAACCAGAGAAACAATCATAATGAGGGTTACCATCCATCCTAATTGGTCGAAAAGAATTCCTGCTAAACCTGATACTAAGGTGAAGGGAAAAAATACCGCCACAATGGTTAAGGTTGAAGCAACCACAGCAGTAGCAACTTCGTCTGTGCCATGAATAGCAGCACTTGTAGGTCTACTTCCTTTTTCAATATGTTTAGTAATATTCTCAAGTACCACAATCGCATCATCTACTACCATTCCAATGGCAATGGAAAGAGAACTTAAAGAAATAATATTCAAGGTTCCACCTGTTGCTGCTAAATAAATAAATGTTGCTATCAATGAAATTGGAATTGTCAAAATAATGATAATCGTAGCTCTCCATCTTCCTAAAAAGAATAAAACCACTAACAATACAAATATAAAAGCATACATAATGGTTTCTTCCAATCCAGCAATAGTCTTTTTAATATTATCGGAGCTGTCTACAATGACGTTTAGTTTAATATCACTGGGAAGAGTTTTTTGAATTTCAGGCAATTTTTCACGGATAGCATTTACAATAGCTACAGTATTAGCTCCTGTTTGTTTTTGAATTGTTATAGTTGCACCTTGTACACCATTGGTATAGCTTTCTTGAACTCGTTCTTCATGACTATCACTAATGATAGCTATGTCGGACAAATAAATGGTTTTGTTGCCATAAGTTCCTACTACAACTTTTCTCAATTCAGAAGGATCTTTAAACTCACCCTGCACTCTTAAAGAATAAGTCTTATTCCCAATATCCATTGATCCACTTGGTGTATTAATGTTTTCTAATCGGATTTTTTGACCAACAGCTTCAATCGTTAAATGATAAGCTTCCAATTTTACCGGGTCAATATACACTTGTATTTCTCGTTGAGGAGCACCTGAAATAGACACAGCACCTACTCCTTTGATACGAGCTAAGGGATTAGCTACATTATCATCCAAAATTTTATAAAGAGCTGGAATACTCTTATCTGCAGTAGCCGATATAATAACAATAGGCATCATATCGGTACTAAATTTAAAAATCACTGGATTGGTAGTTCCTTCAGGTAAATAAGGTTTTACTAATTCCAATTTATCACGCACATCATTGGAAACTACATCCAAATCTTGACCAAATTCAAATTCCATAATAATAATGGAAGTATTTTCCTTTGAATTGGAAGTTATATTTTTTAAATTTTCAACTGTATTTAATACGTTTTCCAAAGGACGAGTTACATTTGTTTCAATATCTAAAGCACTCGCTCCAGAATAATTAGTAACTACCATTAAGATATTTGGTTCTACATTTGGCAATAAATCAACAGGTAATTTACTCAATGAAAACAATCCTAAAATAACTACCCCAATAAAAATCAGAGAAGTCATAATAGGTCTTTTAACAGAACTTTCGTATAAA
>DAOOVG010000048.1:0-17860 GCA_035369865.1 Paludibacteraceae bacterium
CCAAAATATTTTTTTAACTCATTATTCAAGTCAAAATAAACTCTTAATCGCACCAGAAGGAATTGAAATTGACTTTGATTCGCTTGATTCTTGATTTATGTGAACTCTTAATCGCACCAGAAGGAATTGAAATACTGAGAAGCCTGTTGAGTTGTTAAAAATATTGGTTCTCTTAATCGCACCAGAAGGAATTGAAATCTCAATTGTGGTGTTAATAAAAGACACTATTTCACGAAGTGTGTAAATTAAAAAGTCGAGATAAAAATTAAAATCTTATTCTTTCAACAAAGAATTTATAGCTTTGACGCTTGATAAAGGACTTTTTAAGGATTGACTATTTATGTAATTTTTTTGATAAAAAATTTTTTTTATAAAAAGTATTTTGTATTTTTACAGTGTGTCGGGTGTACCACTTTTGTGGAGCCTGACGCTCCGGCCACCATTTCGATGGTGGTCTTTTTTATTGCTCAATATGAACAATTTTGTCTTTATACACACACAATATTAATTCAAAATCTTTGTATTGATTTCCGGGCAATTTTTTTAATCCGTTATATCTTCCCAAACCTTTATAGAACTTTTGAACATCAAATTCTGCTATAAAAAAACAACAGCAACTTGTGTATTTTTTTTGATGCACAATGTTTCATCGCATCTCTTATATTTAAGGATGAGCCAGATTCAGAAGAAGCGATTTCAAATTTTTTTCCATTCCAAAAACCATCTGTATGTTTTATACCAGGCGGATTTCCTTTTTCTGATTCAAAGATAACGGATCGCCCGTATTTATAACCAATCTTTTGTACTTCAACTTCACGCCACCCTTTTTTTGGGTCAAAAATATGATCAACATGTGTGGCCATTAATCCTCCTGTTTTGGAATTGAATTTCACATTGTAATAGCGCGAATTATTTTTAATCTTTTCAATTACATAAAATGTTGCTGAAACATAGCAATCAAAATCAGTATAAGAAAATGAAGGTCTGTAAGGACATTTGCGTTGAGCAGTGATTGATTCTCCTTTAAAAAATCTTTCTTCTCTTATTCTATGAAGTCCGTAAGGCTTATTATCCGATGTAATAACATCTTTAAACCTGTCTAAATGCATTTTCAAATTTGGATATGGCTGCATTAATTTTGGATTTTTAAACTCTGATCCAGTATAGATTATCCATAGTTTGTTTTTTGAGTTAGCATAATACCTAATCAACTCATCCGTAGTATAACATGGCTTAATTAATTTTTTTTCAAATGAATCAAGATTTAATGAATCTAATTTTTTTTGGACAAAGCAAAAATTCCATTACCAACTTCTACTATTTTCTTTAGCGATTTTCTCGATTTATTGTTTACAAAATCCTTAGGAAATACAATACCCTGAGCCATTTCCATTTCAGGAAAATAAAAATTTCCTTTACTCATTATTTTTTCAAGCACATTTGGGAGATATTGTTATTGAAAGTAAATGGTTTGCCTTTAACAATGTTTGGATGTAACTTGAAAAAGGTTTTTTCTGAGAAATTATTAGTAATTGTAAAATCCAGAAAGTCAACAAGTTCATTTGTGCTAATTTTGTCATTTCGTAAGACAGAATACTTTATATCATATTCTATATGTGGAGTTGTTTTTTGAAGGATATAAATCATTGTTTGAATACCAGCAGTTTTGAAAACTTTATAATTTCCAAAATCAGTAAAGAGTTTTAATTTAAATTTTAAATTTTCTTTTTAATAGAATTTATAGGTGTAGTTAATTTACTTCAGAGTTTTTTTAATTATAAAAATCATTTTTCAAAAGCTAATCAAAAATATCATCATAGGAGAGTAATTCTTTATAGTAACATTGACAAAAGATTGCAGTTCCACCTTCCATCACTGATAGCAACTGATTCAAATTCCTACTAAATTGAGATTTGTTGTTCTTAAAAAGTAAGTTCTATTAGCAGTGTTTTTAATGAAGCAAAGGGAAATTGTTTTTTGTTATAAAAAAATTGTAATTTTGCTACAATTATCTAAATAAGTCTTTATTTCTCTTTCACTTTTTAATTTAAATGCAATTTATATTTATTATATGACTAAAATAACCAGAGAAGAAGCTCTTCTTTATCATTCACAAGGAAAGCCAGGTAAAATTGAGATTGTTCCTACCAAACCTTACAGTTCGCAGCGTGATTTGTCACTAGCGTATTCGCCAGGAGTTGCAGAACCGTGTCTGGAAATTAAAAAAAGTGAGAATGCTGTTTACCAATACACCAATAAGGGAAATTTGGTGGCAGTTATTTCCAATGGAACGGCTGTTCTTGGATTGGGAGATATTGGTCCTTTGGCAGGCAAACCTGTGATGGAGGGGAAAGCGTTATTGTTTAAAATTTTTGCTGGTATTGATGTTTTTGATATTGAAGTAAAGGAAAAAGATCCAGAAAAATTTATTCAGACTGTAAAAGCTATTTCACCTACTTTCGGAGGTATTAATTTAGAAGACATTAAAGCACCTGAATGTTTTGAAATTGAAGAGAAATTAAAACAGGAATTAGATATTCCTATTATGCACGATGATCAGCATGGTACAGCTATTATTTCTGGAGCAGGATTGTTGAATGCATTAGAAATTGCTGGGAAAAAGATTGAAGAAGTAAAAATTGTGATTAATGGAGCCGGGGCTGCTGCAATTTCGTGCACCAAATTGTATATTAAGCTGGGTGCAAAGCCTGAAAATATAATTATGCTTGATTCTAAAGGGATTATCAACAAGCAACGTACTGATTTGACGGAAATAAAAAAACCATTTGCCACCGATAAAAATATTCATTCTTTAGAAGAAGCAATAAAAGGAGCTGATGTTTTTCTGGGATTATCTGTAAATGGAATTTTGTCCATTGAAATGGTTCGTTCCATGAATGAAAATCCTATCATTTTTGCTCTTGCCAATCCTGACCCTGAAATTTCTTATGAAGATGCAATGAATGCTCGTGAAGATATCATTTTTGCTACGGGAAGATCCGATTACCCTAATCAAATTAATAATGTACTGGGATTTCCGTATATTTTTCGTGGTGCTTTGGATGTACGAGCAACTTGTATCAATGAAGAAATGAAATTGGCAGCCGTTTATGCCTTAGCGGATCTGGCAAAAAAGCCAGTGCCTGATGTAGTAAATGCAGCTTACAATTTGAAAAAATTAAGTTTTGGCAGAGATTATATTATTCCGAAACCGCTTGATCCACGATTGTTAACCGTAGTTGCTCCTGCTGTAGCACGTGCTGCTATGGAATCGGGAGTGGCACGTCAAAAAATTACAGATTGGGAAGCTTATAATATTAAGTTGCGCGAATTAATGGGTGGTTATGGTGACAAAATGTTGCGACGTTTTTATGATATGGCTCGTCAAAATCCCAAAAGAGTGGTATTTTCTGAAGCCAATCACCTGAATATGCTAAAAGCTGCTGAAATGGCTTATAATGAAGGTATTTGTTATCCTATTCTGTTGGGAAATGAAGAAAGGATTCAAAAAATTGCGGATGAATATAACATTGACCTTACAGGAATGGAAATTATTAATTTGCGTCATGATAGGGAAGAGCAACGAAGAATTTCTTATGCTGAGCAGCTTGCCAACAAATTACAACGGGATGGTATGACCTTTGACGAAGCTTATGAAAAAATGCATGAGCGGAACTATTTTGGTATGATGATGGTCGAAAGAGGCGAAGCTGATGCTTTGATCACTGGCGTTTATACAAAATATGCCGATGCTATTCAAGCAGCTAAAGATGTGATTGGCATTCGTGAAGGATCAAAAAATATTGCCGCTCTTCATATTATGAATACCAAAAAAGGAACTTTTTTCCTGGCTGATACACTCTTTAATCGCCATCCTTCTACTGAAACACTACTGGATATTGCAAAATTAACTTATCGAACTGTAAAACTTTTTGCTCATGAACCAGTAATGGCAATGTTGTCTTATTCCAATTTTGGTTCTGATAAGCAAGGCAGTCCGGCAAGTGTTCATGAAGTGGTTGCTACTTTGCACAGAGAATATCCAGAAATGATTGTCGATGGTGAAATGCAAGTTAATTTTGCTTTGAACAAAGAATTACGCGATAAAAAATATCCTTTTTCCAAATTAGCAGGCAAGGATGTAAATACCTTGATATTCCCCAATTTAAGTTCTGCAAATACTGCTTACAAAATATTATTGGAGATGGGATTAGCTGAATCGATAGGACCAATTCAAATGGGTTTGAATAAACCTGTTCATATTTTGGATGTAGAAAGTTCTGTCCGTGATATTATTAACATGACAACTATTGCTGTGATTGATGCTGTTCTGGAAGAACAAAAAAATAGTGGGAAGGTAAGTTAAATTAAATAATATTGAGAAACTAAATAAAAAGCTGTCTTTTTTTCAGAAAAGCAGCTTTTTGATTCTTATTTTACGATTTTTGCTGGTAAACTTTTGTTTCTGATTTGAATATAAATTTCAGTATCTTTTTTCGCATAATCTGTTTTTATATATCCCATTCCAATTCCAGTTTTGTCTCCTGGAATAAAACTTCCCGAAGTTACTTTCCCAATTATTTCATTATGCAGGTTTAATATATCGTAGCCATGACGGGGAATACCTTTTTCTAATAGCTCAAATCTTATCAATTTTCGTTGGATTCCTTTTTCTTTTTGTTTTTCAAGAGCGGGACGACCAATAAAGTTTTTTTCTGGAATAAATTTGGTAATCCAATCCAGCCCTGCTTCTAATGGAGTGGTAGTTTCATCAATATCATTGCCATGAAGGCAAAATCCTTTTTCGAGGCGTAAAGTATCGCGAGCACCAAGTCCGATAGGCTGGATACCAAATTCTTTTCCTGCTTCAAAAAGTACATTCCATATTTTATCAGCATATTCAGACGAGAAATATAATTCAAAACCGCCAGCTCCTGTGTAACCTGTATTAGATAAGAGTACTGGTTCTATTTCAGCAACTTTTCCTATCGTAAAATGATAATAAGGAATTTTTGATAAAGGAATAGACGTTAGTTTTTGAATGACATGGATGGCTAAAGGACCTTGTACGGCTAATTGAGCTACCTGATCTGAAATATTTTTTATTTCAGCATTTTCGCTGTTATTTAAAACACACCATTCCCAATCTTTTTCAACGTTAGCAGCATTGATGACCAATAAATATTTTTCAGGTTCTATATGATAAACCAACAAATCATCTATTATTCCACCTGCCTCATTAGTAAAACAAGAATATTGAGCTTTACCGAGAGGCAAAGAAGCAACATCGTTGGTTGTCATTTTTTGAAGAAAGGTTAAAGCTTTCGGTCCCTTTACAAGAATTTCGCCCATGTGTGAAACATCAAAAACACCGACTTTCTGACGAACTGCCAAATGTTCATCGCTGATACTGCTATATTCAATAGGCATATTGTAACCGGCAAATTCTTGCATTTTAGCCCCAAGCTCAAGATGAAAGTGAGTAAATGGAGTGGTTTTCATTGATGAATTTTTGATTTTGAATTTTTTCTGAAAAATGAATAAAAATGATTTTTGATAAAATTATTGAGGAATATTTTCTTGATTGCCAACCAGCTCTGCAATTTTTACAATAACCATCATGGCTTTTTCCATAGAAGGAATGGGAATGTATTCAAAACGTCCATGAAAATTATGTCCTCCTGCAAAAATGTTAGGGCAGGGGAGTTCCATATAAGAAAGTCGTGCTCCGTCGGTGCCACCACGAATCGGAGAAATTTTCGGGGTTACACCAACCTTTTTCATGGCTTGTGAAGCTATATCAATAATATACATTACAGGCTCTATTTTTTCACGCATGTTGTAATATTGATCTTTTAATTCGATAATTGCGGTATTTTCACCAAATTCAGCATTTATTTTATTGACGAGATGTTGTAATTCTTTTTTTCTTCTTTCGAATTTATCGCGGTCATGATCACGAATAAGGCAGTTTAGAGTAGTTTTTTCAACGGTGCCTTCTATATTGGTAATATGGTAAAAACCTTCATAACCTTCTGTGTGTTCGGGTGTTTCGTGTCGAGGAAGCATACTGATGTATTGTTGAGCAATGCGAATGGAATTTTTCATTTTATGACGGGCATAACCTGGATGCACATTCAAACCATTAAAAGTTAATCGGGCAGAAGCTGCATTGAAATTTTCATATTGCAATTCTCCAATTTCTCCTCCATCGATGGTATAAGCCCATTGAGCGTTGAATTTTTTTATATTGAAATAATCTACTCCTTTCCCGATTTCTTCATCAGGAGTGAAAGCAATACGGATTTTTCCATGTTTAATTTCAGGATGGTCAACAAGATATTCCATAGCCGAAACAATTTCTGCAATTCCAGCTTTGTCATCAGCTCCTAACAGCGTGGTTCCATCAGTAACAATAATATCTTGACCAATGTATTGAAGAATTTCAGGAAATTTTTCTGTTTCAAAAACAATCAGCTTTTCTTCATTCATCAGAATATCTTTACCATCATAATTTTTGATAATTTTTGGTTTTACATTTTTGCCACTCATATCGGGGCTGGTATCCAGATGAGCAATAAAACCAATGGTAGGAATTTCTTTATCAATATTGGCAGGTAAAGTAGCCATTACATAACCATTTTTGTCTACTTCAGCATCTTTTAGTCCTATTGATTTTAATTCTTTTACCAGATAATGAGCAAGTGCCAGTTGACCAGGTGTGCTGGGGGTTAAATTGGTGTTTTCATCAGAAGTAGTAGTAAATTCTACATATTTCAAAAAACGATCTACTAAAGTTGTCATATTGCTTTCATTTTATATGGATAAAATTAAACAATGCAAAGTTAAGATAATATTCTTTTCACCGAAGATGATGGGAAGAAATTCAAATTGATATTAAGAAAACAATTCTTTTAGTTTACATTCGCAGTTACATATTTTATTTTCAAACACTCCGCTACGTTGTAATAAATTGTATTCGATGATAAAATTTTGGGTAAATATTCCTGCTGATAGATTTTCTTCTATTTGTTGCAGAGTCCACCATTTAGCTTGATTTATTTTTTGATAATTAGGCTCTATGTTATTTACATTGCAAGCAATAAAAAGAAAAGCATAATGTTGTTCATTTTCAGTACGATGAATATAGTTTGAAAGGAAAAAAGGCTTCAAATCTTTTAATCCATATTTTTCTTCTGCTGTTCTTTCAATACAATCTTCAATTGTTTCTCCTGTGCGGATATGATTAGAAATGGCAGCATCCCATAGACAGGGAAAAATTAAATCATTTTCACAGTTTTTTTGCAGAAAAATCATATTTTCTTTAATAAATAAAATTCGAATAATGGGATGCATGTATTTTTTTTCAATTTTTAAACTTACCAGAGGTTGAACATTCCCAACAATTTTTCCCTGTTCGTTTACAATAGGCCACCATTCTTCTTTTAATAGTTTATGGCAAACAAGTTGGACACGGCAAAATTCAAAAGCCAGCAGAAAAACAATTGCTCCAATATAAATTACTTGAAGCAGTTCTAAATAAACATTTTCTTTTATTGTGGGGAATTGATAAATAATGAAATAAAAGAGAAGATAACCGGAAATAATTAAGAATAAAGATTGGATGAAATTAAAATATTCTTCAAAATTGTTTTTCATGGGTAAAAATTTCGGAGTTCTTGCATTGATTTTTTTTTCAATGAAGGAACGAAATAAAAGTGACAAACCTAAAAATAACCAGCAAACTAAATCATCTATAATAGGTGAAAGGAATAGCCATTTTTCTGATAAGAAAGTAAAAATTGCACTCAGACTTACGGCAAGAAAAATAAAAGCAGAAAAAAAATACCAGACAAAAAGTTGGTTATAAGCAATAAAAAGATAAATTGTAAATATAAGGAATAAAGGGATAGCAATTGACCATGCCCAATTTCTTCCCGCTACATTATCTACTATAAGGAAAACAATTAGCGGGAAGAAATGATAAATTGGATTAAAGAAAGATTCTTTGATTTGTTTTCTTAATTTATCCATAGGTAGTCAATTCAATCTTCTACATTTTACTACCTATAACAATCATTGCAAGCTTTTAGTTTGATAACAACTGTGAGAATCTCAAACATTGTACTTCATCAATCGGCTGATATATTTGCCAATAATGTCAAATTCAATGTTAACCGTAGTACCCACTTTTATTTGATGGAAGTTAGTATGTTCATAAGTATAAGGAATGATGGCCACCTGAAATGAGTTATCGGTTGGATTGCAAACAGTAAGACTTACTCCATTCACAGCAACTGAGCCTTTATCTACAGTAAGATAACCACGTTTCGCCATTTCGGGATCAAATTGGTATTCGAACGTAAAATACCAGCTTCCTTCAACTTCATCAATAGCGGTACAAATAGCAGTAATATCAACGTGTCCCTGTACAATATGTCCGTCCAGTCGTTCTGTTAAAAGTAAACTGCGTTCCAGATTTACTTCGCTTCCACAAACCAGTTCTCCTAAGTTTGTCCGATCAAGCGTTTCCTGAATGGCAGTTACTGTATAACTATCATCGGTTTTTGAAACCACTGTCAAGCAAACGCCATTGTGAGCAATACTTTGGTCAATAGACAATTCATTTACAAAAGAACAGGTCATGGTAATGTGCAGATTTCCTTCTTCTTTTCGCAAGGCTACTACTGGAGCAGCTTCTTCAATTATTCCTGAAAACATTTTCTTAAATTTTTATGAGTTATACTTATTAATGGTTTTTATTCGTGAAACATTTACAATTCCTTTTATCATGCTAATTTTTTTCATAATGCCATCTAAATCGTGAGCATCATTGACCATAATAGTCAGGTTTCCAATAAAAAGTCCTGCTTTTGAATCAATGGAAATAGAACGTAACACAATGTTTTTTTCCTTGTCAATTAAAGAAGTAATGTTGGTTACAATGCCAATATCATCTTTCCCAATGACGTGTAAAGTAATGGGATATTGAGTGCCACCTGATTGTCCTGACCATTGAGCTTTTACAATTCTGTAACCAAATTTTGAATACAATTCAGGTGCATTGGGACAATCTACTCTGTGAATCTTGATGCCACCTCCTACAGATACAAATCCAAAAATTTCATCTCCATAAATTGGTTGACAACATTTTGCCAGCGTATAATCAATTCCTTTTAAATTTTGATCAATAATTAAAATATCTTCCTTTTCCTTGATAGAGGTTTCAATAACGGGCGACTCTTTTATGAAATTCTCAGCACTTCGTGTTTCTGTTACATTTTGTTGAGCTTCATGCTTTTCCATCTCCAAATAGGTATCACGAAGAGCCAAAAGATCAAGTTTTTCCTGTGCAATTTCCTGATAAAAATCGCTTACTGTCTTATATCCTTTTTTCTTTGCCAGACGAGAAATTTTACCTTCATCTAACTCAATTTTCCAATTTTTGAAACGTCGCAAAAGTGTTTCTCGTCCGATAACTGCATCTTTGTATTGAATTTCTTTTAATGCTTGACGAATTTTTGCTTTAGCTTTTGAGGTAGCAACGATATTTAACCATTCGGCACTTGGCTTTTGGGTTGCCGAAGTAAGTATTTTTATTTGATCTCCATTTTTAAGAACATATTTAAGTGGTACATTTTTTTCCCGATAAGTATTGTTGGTAATTAGAGCTCCTGTGCATTTCAAGCCTAAATTGGTATGAATATAAAAGGCAAAATCAAGTATTGTTGCACCTTTGGGGAACCGTAGTAATTCTCCTGTAGGAGTAAAAACGAAAACTTCTTTATCATACAAATTCAGTTTATATTCATCCAGCAAGTCAATAGCATTTAATTGTGGATTTTCAAGTATATCACGAATATTTTTTAACCATTTGTCCATTTCAGATTCACTCTGGACACCTTTATATTTCCAGTGAGCTGCTAATCCCTTCTCAGCAATTTCGTTCATCCGTGTGGTGCGAATTTGAATTTCGATCCATTTGTTTTGTGGTCCTAATACCGTAATATGAAGACTCTCATAACCATTAGATTTAGGAATAGAAATCCAATCACGCAATCGTTTGGGATTAGGTTGATACATATCTGTTACGATGGAATAAACTTGCCAACAAACCATTTTTTCTTTTTCAAGCGGAACATCAAGAATAATGCGGATGGCAAACAAATCATAAATATTTTCAAAAGTGGTATTTTGTTTTTTTATTTTATTGTAAATAGAAAAAATAGATTTTGTTCTTCCTTTAATTTCAAATGGATATTCAATTTCCTGACGAAGTTTTTTTTCAAGAGGAGCAATGAATTCTGCAATGTATTGATCGCGTGAGCGTTTGGTCTCATTTAATTTATTGGCAATTTCTTTGTAAACTTCGCGATTAGTATATTTTAATGCCAAATCTTCTAATTCACTTTTAATTTTGTATAACCCCAAGCGATGAGCTAAAGGAGCATACAACACGGCACATTCCTGAGCTATTTCTTGTTGCTTTTTAACGGAAAATTTTTCAAGTGTACGTAACGTATATAATTTTTGAGCAATCAGAATCAATACAACACGAACATCTTTTGCAACCGATAAAAGAAATTGACTAAAATTCTCTGTCTCAAGAGTTGCTTTTTTGCTATACAGTTCATTGACTTTTTCCAGTCCTTCTATAATAGTGGAAATTTTTATATGAAATTTCTGTTCAATTTCAGAAATGCTAATTAGTCCTTCTTTTAAAATATCAAAGAATAAAATGCTGATTACCATTTCTTTTCCTAAGCCTATTTCTGTTAAAAGAATTTGGATAACAGACAGTTTGTCTTCTATTGAATCATTATTGTTTACAAATAATGAAGGATAGCTTTTGCAATACTGTTTCAGTATATTTCTTATTTCTTTTCGCTCTGTGAAGCTAAAAAGATTTTCACTGGCTTGTAAGACTTTTCTATATAAAACTGAAACGGGTAATGTTGAATAAGAAGTCATATCAGATTTGTTTCAAAAAATCTTTATATTATGTTGTTAAAAGATAATATAGCTTATTTATTAAAAAATTCGCTTTTGCTAATTTATTACAAACTTACATAAAAAAAATAATTTTTATGTGCCACGCAATAAAAATCAAGGCCATGATTGTTCGATAAATAATTAACGTATTCAAAAGGTACAATTGTTTAATTTAAAACTACTTTCATATAAGAAGAACAGTCAGTGGTCTTGACATTCACAAAGAGAGCATATTTATGTGTATTTTGGATGAACAAGGGGAAGAGACAGAAGAAAAATTTGGTGTAACCACCCGTGAGCGATTAGTCATGAAATTCTTTGCCACAGCAGCAACCCTCGTGTCATGGGTAGGACTGCGACCGTCTATTGCTTGAATACCCACAGACTATGGAATGTGATGGATTGTTTGTAAAGTCTTTATATTTGTGTGGATCAATACCCCGCCTTCGCAAACTGACTATAGCAGATTTTCCGAATTGAATGCATGTATGAATCATTGAGTTCGAAGAGGAAAGCAATATTTGTAATGCGAAAGTGTTATATCTTTCGCCAGAAGGAAACTTTGCTCTATTTTCTCTATAATTCTACCTTATGAACCTCTTCAGAACAAAAAATTATGAGATTTATAAAGAAATATACTGAATTAATTTTCAAATTTATATGATAATTTATTAATTTCCACATAAAAAAATACCATAGTTAACTGATTAAACTATGATATTAAATAATTTGTACCCGAAGCGGGACTTGAACCCGCACAGCCTTTGAGGGCCAAAGGATTTTAAGTCCTTCGTGTCTACCATTCCACCATCCGGGCAACAACCCTCTTCAAAATTAATTTTTTTACTGAGCGAAAAACGGGACTCGAACCCGCGACCCCGACCTTGGCAAGGTCGTGCTCTACCAACTGAGCTATTTTCGCGTTGAATAAAAGTGAGTGCAAATATACACTCATTTTTTCGTTTATGAAATTTTTTGGGATAAAAATTGAAAGTAATTTTAAAATTAAAAAGGCGGGACATCAACAGAACCGCCTTAATTTCCTCGCTCAAATAAGACTTACAAATAATTCATTTTCTTGTTCATTAAACTGAATCTTTCCCTCACGAGCTAACCAGCCTAAAGCCATATTTAAATCTTTTTCAGTTAATTTAGCAGCTTTTTTCAAGGCTTTTATCCCCATTTCTCCTTTTTCATTGAGAATATTCCATATAATGCCAGCATTTGTTCCAATTTTTTCTACTAACATAGTGGTTTGGTTTTAATTATTAATTATAAATTTTTGTTTTACAAAGTTATTAAAAATACTATTAATATCAAAAATCAAAAAACTTAAATAGTTAAGACTTTCATTGTGAATAATTTCATTTTAAATGATTTCTTGTTTCTGAACATGGAGACGCGAAATTATTTGCTCATAAGCCAGTCTGGAAGCATTTTGTTGTGATTCTTTTTTACTATAACCTTTTGATTCAGAAATAATTTTTCCATCAATCAACACATGAGAATGAAAAACATGTTTATTGTCTTTACTTAAATTTTCACTAACAACTTCAAATTCAATGGGTATTTTATTTTTCTGACACCATTCAATTAACTTAGATTTATAATTTATTTCTTCATTTTCAAGTTTTTCCATATCCAACAAACAAAGTAATTTTTTTTTAACAAATTGTTTGCTGTTTTCGTAACCCTTATCAAGATAAATAGCACCAATTAAAGCTTCTAATGCATTCCCATAAATATCATTAATATTATTGATATTTACATGTTTAGCTATTTTTACCAAATTTTGCAGTCCTAATTCAAGAGCTAAATGATTTAAAGTGAATCGATTTACAATTTTAGAACGAGTAGTGGTAAGAAATCCTTCATCTTTGTTTTTGTAATGAAGGAAAAGAATATCTGAGATGATAGAATTCAACACAGCATCTCCTAAAAATTCCAAACGTTCGTTGCTTAATATTTTGCCGTTTTTGGTAATGATTGGAACTGATTTATGTCGTATTGCCAGTTGATAGTAATCAATGTTGTGGGGATAAAATCCTAAAACCTTATAAAATAAAGAATAAGGCTCATTTCTCATCTTCGAAAAGAGCCTTAATTTTTTTGAAAAAAGATTTATCACGAGTTTATTTAGTATATTTTTTTAAAATTATACTTGCATTGTGTCCCCCAAAACCAAAATTGTTTGATAAAACTGTATTTATTACTCTTCTCTGGGCTTTATTGAAAGTGAAATTAAGACGATAATCAATTTCAGGATCTTCATCACCTTCTTTAAAATTAATGGTTGGGGGAACAATACCATTTATGATAGAAAGGGTAGAAATAATTGCTTCAATAGCCCCTGCTGCTCCAAGCAAATGCCCTGTCATAGATTTTGTAGCACTTATATTAAGTTCATAGGCGTGTTCTCCAAAAACATCTTTGATAGCCTTAGCTTCTGAAATGTCACCAACGCCGGTAGAAGTACCATGAACATTGATATAATCAATATCGCTTGGAGATAACGCTGCATCTTTTAAAGCATTACTCATTGCCAATATGGCTCCCAATCCATCGGGATGAGAAGCCGTCAAGTGATAAGCATCAGCGGATAAACCGCCACCTATTACTTCACATAAAATGTTCGCACCACGTTCAAGAGCAGAGTCAAGTTCTTCCAGAATCAAACATCCTGCTCCTTCACCCATAACAAAACCATCACGACTTTTACTAAAAGGGCGAGAAGCGGTTTTTGGCTCATCATTTCTGGTTGAAATTGCCATCATTGCATTGAATCCTCCTATTCCTGCTGGAGTAATAGCAGCTTCGGCTCCACCAACAACAAACATTTTAGCTTTTCCTAAGCGGATATAATTAAAAGCATCAATAATGGAATTAGCAGAAGAAGCACAAGCAGAAGTGGTAGCAAAATTAGGTCCATGAAAACCATATTGAATAGAAATGTGTCCTGCTGCTATATCCGAAATCATTTTTGGGATGAAAAATGGATTGAATTTTGGACCTGCTTCTTTGTTGAGATAATAATTGGAAACTTCTTGCTCATAAGTTGCTATTCCTCCAATGCCGGAAGAGAAAATCACTCCAATTTCATTTTTGTCAATTGTTTCCAAGTTCATTCCACAATTTTCGATGGCTTCCTTTGCTGCTACCAATGCATATTGAGTAAAGAGATCCATTTTACGAATTTCTTTCTTCTCAAAATATTGGGTAGGATCAAAATCTTTTACTTCGCAAGCAAATTGTGTCTTAAATTGAGAAGCATCAAAATGGGTAATAGACGCAGCTCCACTTACACCATTAACTATGTTGTTCCAAAAAATGGGAACTGTCGTTCCCACTGGTGTAATTGCTCCTAATCCTGTTACAACTACTCTCTTTAACTCCATAAGAGAAAACTTATTATTTCTTCAAATTTTCAATATAGTTGATAGCATCACCAACTGTTGTAATTTTTTCTGCTTGATCGTCAGGAATAGAGATACCAAATTCTTTTTCAAATTCCATAATGAGTTCAACGGTATCTAACGAATCTGCACCAAGATCATTTGTAAAACTTGCTGAAGGTGTAATTTCAGCTTCATCTACGCCTAACTTCTCGGCAATAATCGCTTTTACTTTTTCTTCAACTTCTGACATAATTTTTAAGTTTTAAGTTTATAAATAAAATTTGTTTTATAATTTTGTGCTGCAAAGAAATAAAATTTTCTTCAAATAACCATCATTTTATTGAAAAAAATGCACTTTTTTGCACAATTTGCCTAATTTTGTGCAGTATTTAACTTAAAATTATGCCCATTAGAATTGCAATTTTTGCCTCAGGTTCTGGTTCAAATGCCGAAAATATTATTCGATATTTTTCTAATCATCCCAATTTTGTTTTTCCCGTTATTCTTTCGAATAATGAAAAAGCTTTTGTTCATGAACGAGCAAAAAAACTTGGAGTACCTTCTGTTACGTTTTCAAAAGAAGATTTTTTAAAAGGAGAAAAAATATTGAATTTTTTACAAGAGCAAAAGATAGATGCTATAGTTCTTGCAGGTTTCTTACTTCAAGTTCCATTGCTGGTGATAGATGCTTATCCACAAAAAATCATTAATATTCATCCTGCTTTGCTTCCAAAATTTGGCGGGAAAGGAATGTATGGAATGCGAGTTCACGAGGCAGTAAAAGAAGCAGGAGAAACCGAAACAGGTATCACTATTCATTACGTGAATAATGAATATGATGCAGGTGAAATCATTTTTCAAGCAAAATGTCCTGTGCTTCCCGAAGATACACCTGAAACCATTGCAAAAAAGGTTCATGAATTAGAATATCAATATTATCCTCGAGTGATTGAAAAAATATGGGGTCAGCAAAACTAATTTCCATTATTGTTTGAACAAAAAGCTTTGAGAGATTTTATGTATCTTTGCAATGAAATATTGCTTAAGATTTTACCAACTAATTTTTTATTTCATGGGTCTTCAATGTGGAATCGTAGGTTTACCTAATGTAGGCAAATCTACTTTATTCAATTGTTTGTCAAGTACTAAAGCTCAAGCCGCCAATTTCCCTTTTTGTACCATCGAACCAAATATCGGCGTAATTACTGTACCGGATGAACGCCTCAACAAATTAGCTGAACTGGTTCATCCCCAAAAAATTGTGCCTACTACTGTAGAAATTGTGGACATTGCAGGATTGGTAAAAGGAGCGAGCAAAGGAGAAGGTTTAGGGAATAAATTTTTAGCTAATATTCGCGAAACAGATGCTATATTACACATATTAAGGTGCTTTGATGATGAAAATGTTGCTCATGTGAATGGAAAAGTTGATCCTGTTCGGGACAAAGAAATTGTGGATATGGAACTTCAGTTGAAAGATTTGGAAACCATTGAAAGCAGAATTAATAAAGTACAAAAACAAGCTCAAACAGGTGGTGACAAGCAAGCTAAAAGAATCTATGAAATTTTACTTCAATACCGCGAAGCTTTACTGCAAGGAAAATCAGCTCGCACCGTAAAATTGGACAAAGAAGAAAAAAAGTTGGTGAAAGATCTTTATTTACTGAGCGACAAACCAGTTTTGTATGTTTGCAATGTAGATGAAAATTCCATTCATAACGAAAACGCTTACGTAGAAGCTGTCCGTGAATCAATAAAAAACGAAAATGCGGAAATTTTAGTTATCTGTGCTCGATTGGAAGCCGAAATTGCTGAACTTGAAACCTATGAAGAACGTCAAATGTTTCTGGAAGAATGGGGATTAACAGAATCAGGCGTTTCACGATTGATTAAATCTGCTTACCGATTATTGAATCTGGAAACTTTTTTAACTGCTGGTCCTCAAGAAGTAAGAGCGTGGACTTATGAAAAAGGTTGGAAAGCTCCTCAATGTGCTGGAGTTATTCATACTGATTTTGAAAAAGGGTTTATTCGGGCAGAAGTAATAAAATATGACGATTTTATCCGTTTAGGTTCTGAAGCAGCTTGCCGTGAAGCTGGGAAAATTTACATCGAAGGAAAAGATTATGAGGTTCAAGATGGCGATATCATGCATTTTCGATTCAATGTTTAAATGGTTTTAAAAAGCAATTTAGATTCGCTTTAAATATAAATCTTATATGCGAGTTTTGATTCAAAGAGTAGATGAAGCTTCTGTGGTAGTGGATGAAAAAAATGTTGCTGCTATCAGGAAAGGGCTTTTAGTTTTTGTTGGCATTGAAGAAAACGATACTGAAAATGACGCAGAATGGTTAACTGGAAAGACAGCCTCGCTACGAATTTTTGATGATGAAAAAGGAATAATGAATTTATCCGTAATGGATATAAATGGAGAAATTCTGGTTGTAAGCCAGTTTACTCTTTGTGCCATGACTCACAAAGGCAATCGACCTTCGTATGTAAAAGCAGCAAAACCAGAAAAAGCCATTCCCTTATATGAATTTTTTTGTCAAACATTAAGTACAAAAATTGGGAAACAAGTAAAAACAGGCATTTTTGGAGCTTATATGAAAATTGCCTTAGTCAACAATGGACCAGTGACTATCTGGATTGATTCAAAAAACTCAATTTCTTGATAAATAAACACTTATTTTCAAAAAGTATGAAAAAGAATATTCCTAACTTCATTACCTGTTTGAATTTATTTTCGGGATGTATTGCTGTATATTTTGCTTTTCAGGGAAATTATGCAGTTGTTTTGCTTTTTGTGTTCATAGCAGCCTTTTTTGATTTTCTCGATGGCTTAATGGCACGTTTATTTAATGTTCCTTCTGCGTTAGGAAAAGAATTAGATTCATTATCTGATGTAGTCAGTTTTGGTTTGACACCAGGTGCCATTGCTTTTTCTTTACTTCAACAAACCAATTTGCCTTTCTGGATGGCTTTTACTGGTTTTTTGCTCCCTATTTTTTCAGCTTTGCGATTAGCCAAATTCAACCTGGATACCCGCCAAACTAATTATTTTTTGGGATTACCTACACCAGCTCATACTATTTTTTGGGCAGGATTAAGTTATTCATTTTCTTTTTTTTTCATTGAAAATTACTGGATTACATTAATCTTAATTGTTCTTTTCAGTGGATTGTTAGTGAGTGAAATTCCTATGTTTTCTTTAAAATTTAAGACGCTAAGATGGGAAGGGAATGAAATTCAATATATTTTTATATTGGTAAGTATTGTCCTTTTCGCTGTTTTTCTGCTGGATTCTTTTTCACTTATTATCTGCTGGTATATTTTGCTTTCCTTGTTGACGCCAAAATTTTTTAAAGAATAATTTATTGATTATCAGCTAAAAAGAAAAATATAATATTTCCTTTATGTTAATCCCTAACTTCGCAAAATTTACGTAATAGGTAGTTCTAATTTTTTCAAAA
>DAOOVG010000049.1:0-17164 GCA_035369865.1 Paludibacteraceae bacterium
CGGAAATTGGCAATTTTGCTGTTTCGCGACTGGTGGAAATGTATTTGAAAAAAGAGTTTTTAGATTTAATCTGAATTAATCCTTGTAACATAAAAATCTCACAATATCCTTTGTCACGAAGTATTTATAATCCTTTGGTGTTTTAGTAGCAGATTTAAAATCCGTATGGAGATTCTAACTTTTTAAAAGGTTCACTGATATTGATTTTTCAAATATCTGAACAAAACAGTATTTTTGTGTTCTTAATTTTAATTGTATGAGTGATTCCTTTTTCCCAAAAAAAACTTTAAAGAAAATATTCAAATGGACTACCATTTTTATTTTAATAATTTTAGTCTATTTTCTGTATGTTTTATTTTTCCCCAATATTTTCCCTCCGAAAAAGACAAGGACTTTTCTTTATATCCGTGAAAATACTCAACTGAAAGAAGTGGTTGATTCTTTGAGCAAAAACACAAAAGTATTTGATATATATTCTTTTTATGTAGCTTCAAAACTACTTAATTATGAATCGCATATAAAATCTGGTCGTTATGAATTACAACGTGGGATGAACAATTTTCAATTAATCAGAAAATTACGAAGCGGAAGGCAAACTCCTGTTTTATTAACTTTCAACAATATTCGAAAGAAAGAAGATTTAGCCCACAGATTATCAAGGCAATTAATGGTGGATAGTATAAGCATTATTCAATTGTTGAATGATTCAACTTTCCTTGCTGAGTATGGACTAAATCCATACAATTCAATTTCAATATTTATTCCGAACACCTATGAAGTTTTCTGGAATATAAGTCCAGAAAAATTATTTGCTCGAATGTATAAAGAATATAACAGGTTTTGGAATGAAGAGCGTAGAAAAAAGGCAGCAGCCATACCACTTACTCCATTGGAAGTAATTACGCTGGCTTCCATTGTAGAAGAGGAAACGAATGTAGAAGCCGAACGACCGATAGTTGCTGGCGTTTATATCAATCGTTTAAAAAAAGGAATGCCTTTGCAAGCTGACCCCACACTCAAATTTGCTGCTGGAAATTTTGCTTTGCGAAGAATCAGCGGAATGTATTTAAAAATAGATTCACCTTATAATACCTACAAATACAAGGGGTTGCCTCCTGGACCTATTCGATTACCCTCACCAAAAAGTATTAATGCGGTTTTAAATTATACGCCTCACAATTATCTTTATATGTGCGCTAAAGAGACTTTAAATGGTGAACATAATTTTGCTTCAAACTGGAAAGAGCACTTGCAAAATGCCAAAAAGTATCGGCAGGCTTTAAATAAAATGGGAATTTTTGAATAGAAAATATCAGGAATAAATATAATTCACCTCAGGTTGTAATTCTATTTGAAATTTATCTTTAACAGAAGCTTGAATTTGGTCAGCTATTTGAGCAATTTCTTTTCCTGAAGCATTTCCGCAATTAATTAAAATTAGCGGCTGATGTTCGTGTATTTTTACCTGTCCAATTTGTTTCCCTTTCCAGCCACATTGTTCAATTAACCAGGCAGCAGATATTTTTTCTTCTTTTTCAGAAATAGTATAATGAGGAATGTTTGGATAGTTTTTCTGTAATTTCTGGAGGTTTTCTTTTGAAATAATTGGATTGACAAAAAAACTGCCTGCGTTCCCAAATTCTTTGTAATCAGGTAATTTACGTGAACGAATATCTAAAATGGTTTGTCTAATATTTTTCAAATTAATTTCTCCTTTTACATGGACTTCTTTCTCGAGACCTTCGTAGTCTAATTTGTAAGCTGATTTTTTATTCAAGCGAAAAATCACAGAAGTAACTACCAATTTTCCTTTCAATTCTTTTTTAAAAATGCTTTCTCGATAACCGTATTGACAATCGGCATTGGCAAATTCATGAATTTTTGCAGAATGAATTTCTACAACATTTACTTTTTCAATCATTTCTTGAATTTCCACACCATAAGCACCAATATTTTGTACGGCGGCTGCACCCACTTCACCAGGAATGCCCGAAAGATTTTCAATTCCTTGATAATTGTTTTCAACACAAAATTGTACGAAATCGTCCCAAATAATTCCTGAACCTACTTCTAAAAAAACAAATTCACTGTTTTCGCCAATTTTTTTGATGAATTTTATTCCAGAGTGTAAAATTGTGCCTTTAAAATCGTCTAAAAACAATAAATCACTTCCTCTACCAATAACCATCAAATTGGGCGAAGATAAAAGAAGTGGTGACACAAGAATATTTTTTAACTCTTCAGTAGAATTGAATTCTATAAACGAATCTGCTTTTATGTCAAGCTGGAAAGTATTGTAGGGCAAAAGAGAAAAGTTATGATAAACAATCATTTAATGGCAAGTTTTTAGTTATATAATCAATTATTTTTTCTTCTTCCTCTGGATGAAACCATTGGATGTCTTTGTCATGCCTAAACCATGTCAATTGTCGCTTCGCATAGTGACGTGAGTTTTGCTTGATTTTTTCTATGGCTTTTTCCAGATTGTATTTTCCATCCAAATAATCGTAAATTTCTTTATATCCTACTGTATTCAAGGGATTTAGATTTCTGTAAGGATAATATTGCATAGCTTCTTCCAACAAACCATTTTTTATCATTTGATCCACTCTTTCATTGATACGTTCGTACAATTCTGTTCGCGAACGTGTTAGCCCAATTTTGAGAATATGAAACGGTCTTTTTTGAGCTTTACCAGTACGAAGTTCAGAAAAAGGTTTTCCAGTTATAGAACATATTTCCAATGCATGTAAAATGCGTTTGTAATTATGTAAATCTACTTGCTGATAATAAACAGGATCTAATTTCTTCAATTCTTGCTGGAGATATTCAAGTCCTTGATCTTTAAATTTGTTTTGCCAAAAATTTCGTGTTTCTGCATCAACAGAAGGAATATTATCCAACCCTTTACATACGGCATCAATATAAAGCATTGATCCACCAACCATTAAGATAATCTGATGGGTTTGAAACAGCTCATTTAATAATAAAAGTACTTCTTGTTCAAATTGGCCGGCGCTATAATTCTCAAAAATCGTGTGAGAAGCAATAAAATAATGTTTTACAGTTGAGAGTTGTTCTTCTGAAGGAGAAGCAGTACCGATTTTCAGTTCCTTATAAATTTGGCGTGAATCAGCAGAAATAATAGGACTTTTAAAATGTTGAGCCAATCGAAGACTTATTTCAGTTTTTCCAACTCCTGTTGGTCCTAACAAAATTAATAAAGTGGGTGATTGGTTCATTTGAAAAAGTGATATTAACTCAAACAAAAAACAGAAAATAAAAAAACAATTATTTTCTGTTCCCAATAGATAATTCTAAGCATTAATAATTTAAGTCGTCTTCAGAAAAATTACCTTCTCCAAAATCGATATCTTCAAATCCTTCACCATCCAATTCCTCTATATCAAATGATTCATCGCCATAAAAATTCTCATCCAAGTTTATTTTATCAATGGTAGAAAGATCATTTTCCATGAGCATTTGTTCAGGTGGATTTCCTTTTGAAATTCTGCAAACAGGTTTTGATAATTTTTTATGAGGAATAATTTCACTTAATTCAATAAAGAAACTTCTGTCAGAAATCATATCAAAGACATAGAGTAGTTTTTGCTTTTCGTCGGTCAGCAAATCTCCTAATTTTACTTTATCCATTACCAAGTTATCATATTCTGAAGAAGTATCCATTTCAATTAAGGTAATTTCCTGTTCTTTTTCCCATTCATCTGAGCACAGAAAGAAAGAAGTGAGTTCGTCTTTTTTGAAATTTACTGAATCAAGTATAGCATTGTGCAGATCCAGAAAAGTTGCTTCTGCATCCATATCAATTACTCTGATAAAATCATCTACTTCGTCAGATAAAATTGTAAATCGAAAAACCATATTGTTATAAAGATTATAATTACGACTGTAAAATTAATATTTTTTTTGAAAGTATGAAATAACTGTAATTTTATCCTTAGGTCCCTCATTTTACTATCAACCAATTTCTGTTTGTAGCAAGCTGATCTTGCGTTGATCGTAAAAATCAAAGCTTTGCTTTGTGAAATGTGTGAGCATTGCTTTCTATTCCGACGTGGTGAAATCGCTATGTCTAATTGGAGATATACTTCCTTCATAAACTGGAATACTTCCGATAATTGTTGAAGTCCAGTCGTTTTTGCTCGGATAATTCTACCGCTTTTTAATTCCAATGCCAGGTAAATCGGAAGAAATCATTTTCCCAACAATCAGTTTAGCACCATCGAAAGGATCATTTTGAATCAGCAAAGCTCCATCCAGGTCAGCAAAATCCATTCCGGGTGAGAGTTGAACTGCCGCTGAAATAGCACAAGAGGTTTCTGTCATACAGCCTATCATTACTTTCATTCCCAGTGCCTGTGCCAGATTTTTCATTTTCCATGCTTCTCGCATCCCTGTACATTTCATCAGCTTGATGTTAATACCTGAAAAGATGCCTTTCATCCGTTCCACATCGTATAAACGCTGGACAGACTCATCTGCAAAAATAGGTAAAGGACTTTCTTCCGTCAAACGGGCTATTTCATCCAGCTTGTATTTTGGCAATGGCTGCTCCACCATTACCACTCCTTTCTCTTTCAACCAATAAATCATATCAAGAGCTTGCAACCGATCTTTCCAGCCTTGATTGGCATCAACTGTCAATGGTAAGTCGGTGACCGCGCGGATGGCTTCAATCATTCTTTTATCTTCTTGACCACCCAATTTTACTTTTAATATCTTAAACTGTCCCTTCACTTCCTGAACTTTCTGTTTTACCATATCATCTGTATCAATGCCAATGGTAAAAGTGGTTGGAGGAACATCATTTTTATTCAAACCCCAGAGTTGATACCACGATTTTCCAATCATTTTGCCAACCAGATCGTGCAATGCAATGTCCACAGAAGCTTTTGCAGCAGTATTATTTTCGGCAATGGTATCTACATATGTTAAGATTTCTTCCATATTCATGGGATCGTTGAAGCCCGACAAGTCCACTTTTTCAAGAAAAGCTATGACAGAAGCTTGCGATTCACCCAGATAAGGTGGAAGGGAAGCTTCTCCGTAACCCGTCAAGCTATCATATTCCAGTTGCGTCAATACCACAGGCGTAGTGGTGCGAGAGAAATTAGAAATGGTAAAAGTATGTTTTAACTGTAAATCATAAGGCATCCAGCTTAATTTCATTTTTGAATTTCTGGAAATGCTATTCATTTTCTTATTCTCAAAATTTTTTGCCAGCAATGAAATATCAACCATACTCAGTCCACCAATAGCAACCAGGTTTTTTAAAAAATCACGACGATTTTGTGACATATTTTTTCGATTTTAAGATGTTAATTGATACATCAAAATGATATTTAATTTATCTGTTCCATGCGTGTTCAAAATAAGTCCAATAATTTATTTTCTGACTTCCAATAATTCTTTTCGCTCCCACCAGCCTTGTTGTGTTATAGGCATCGAAAAATGGGCTATCAGGATTTAGGCTGCTGATATGAACTTTTTCTAAAGAATGAATAAATAGCCTGTCGCCTATATAAATTGCTACATGTTCTATATGAGATTGTTCAGGATGAAGGGCGAATTTTTTACCAAAAAACAATAAATCTCCTTTTTGCAGATTTTCATATTCTTTGCCCATATTTATGGTTTCGCCACTAAAAAACTGTTGTGAAGCATCGCGGGGTAAAATAATGCCATACATGAAATACACCATTTTGACAAAACCACTACAATCACAACCTCTGATGGACGCTCCGCCCCACAAATAAGGCAATCCCATAAATAGTCTGGCGGTATTTACAATGTTTTCACCTGTCAGGTGGAAGCTGTCATGCCATTTTCCCAATGTTATGGCTGATGAGCGTTGAATGAAACCTTTGCTACCATCCGGCAAAGATACCGCGTAAAAATTGTTTATGGTTTTTGGATCGCTTAATTCCATGATATCACCTAAAATAACTTCCATTAGAAGAGAAGAATGTAAAGAAGGCTTTTCATAAACGATGGCATGCGTTTTAGTGACAATAAGTTTTTCGTACTGGTTCATTTTGTGCAGTTCTTTTTTAGTAAAAAGTGGCAAATTAACGTTTGTCCAGCCGATATATTGGTCAGGCGTTTGAATTAATTTCCAGCCACGATGTCGATCCAGCACTTTTACAGGCGTTCCCATCAAAGCTTGCGTGATTAATTCAGAGGCAAAGTCAGGATTTTTGCGAATGTAAATGGCTGATAAAGGAACAATGCTCCAATGTTTTTTACCCATTGTCATCTCAGGCAGCAGAGCAATGCTATCTGAAAATGTAAGATTTTTATTTTTTAGAGCCTGAATAAGTTTTCGATAAGCAATTTTGTCTGAGATGTTCCCTTTTAAAATGACCTCATTGTCTTTTGTTTGGGTTGAAAGGTGATATACTGCAATGCGTTTATCAGGAACATAAATTTTGCCAATGGAATCAATAATATGATAGATAAGCACTTTTTGAGAAAATATTGTTGCAGTAGTGAAAAAAGAGAATAAAATCAAGAAAACAATTTTTTTCATATTTGCTATCCTTTTACGAAGAATTACAAAATGATTATTTTGTAAAATCATTGGTATTCAGTAGCTTTATAATATAAACAAAAACAAGAAAGCATGCTACAAGACAAAAATACAATAATTCTTTCAGAGATAAACAGCTTTCTTACTTCAAGTGAAAAAACAATGGAAACCATTTTTAGTTTCATACGTTCTTTGAGATTTTCGGACAAGAAACATGGTTTTGCGAAAGCCAATAATTTGAAGTACAGTAATCGCAGCAAACTGGTATTGGTTATTGCTATTTCTATTCCCTTTTTTTGAGATGAAGACTTCGTGGCATTAAGCCAATTCAGTGTTTTATAGTTTTATTTTTTATTTATTATCAGATTCAATTGAATGTTGGTAAATGAGAATGATTTTTCGAGTAGCGTAAATTCTGTTCTACAAAATCTTCATCGTAAGAAATTTTGACATCTGTTATTTTTCCTTTTTTGTCGACAACAGGAGTATAAACTGGATTAACGAATCCTTTATAAGGAGCAAGATTGAGTTTCTTATAACGTTCCAAAATTTCCTGATGCAAAGCTGGATCTACTTTAACGCCATAATTTTCTACCAGATTTTTTGCTGTCTTGTAATCACCAGTAGATTTTACTCTTTGGATTTCAGCCAATAACATCCCAAAAAGTGAACGTAGTTTTTCATAATCATTAACGACCACAAAAGTTTTTCCGTCTCTCTTTTTTAATTCTACCACCTTTTCAGGCAAACCTTTCTGATACACCCAATTGGCAATTAATTGACGATTACGCATGTGAGCTTCTTCAATATTCTTTCCTGGCTGAATACGAGTAAGTTGCGTAAGCAAACCATTCATCATATATTGATAATATTCTGCTTTATAGGCTTCGTTATCAGGCAATAAGCCAAGCTCTATCATTTTTGAATCGGATAGAAAATAAAGTCCAAACAAATCGGCTCGAGCTTCCTCAATAGTTGAACCATAAGCTTTTAAGCGATTAGGATCAACGCCAGGCAAAAGTTTTCCTGAACCATGTCCCAAACATTCATGTAAATCAGTGTGCAAATTGTTGGTCAAAGAACCATACTTTTTTGCTCGTTCTCGTTCAACATCACTCCACATAAATTCTTCATTGAAACCGCTTTTCAAAGCAGCTTGGTCGTAGGCTTCCGTTATATTTTCAATCGTAATAGATTTTGAACCATAATCATGACGAATCCAATCAGCATTGGGCAGATTAATACCAATGGGTGTAGAAGGGTAACAATCGCCACCCAACATTGCTGCTGTTACTACTTTTGCTGAAATGCCCTTTACGTTTTCCTTTTTAAAACGTGTGTCGATAGGCGAATGATCTTCAAACCATTGAGCGTTTTTACTGATGATTTCCGTACGTTTTGTTGCTTCCAGATTTTTATAATCAACCAGAGCTTCCCAACTACCTTTTAATCCTAATGGATCACCATAAGTTTCTATGAAACCATTGATAAAGTCAACCATTGATAAAGTATCCTGTACCCATTTTATACAATAATCGTTGAAAATTTTTAAATCACCCGTTCGATAATAATGAATCAAGGTATTAATGACATCTTGTTGTTGTTGATTTTCAGCAACTTCTGCTGCTTTTTCAAGCCAGTAAACGATGGACTCTATTGCTTCGCCATATAAACCGTTTATCTTGTAAACCTTTTCCTGAATAATGCCATTTTCTTTTACCAATTTACTGTTCAGTCCATAAGAAATGGGAGTAGCATCATTGGGGTCTTTTATTTTGTTATAAAAATTTTCAGCTTCTTTTTGAGTTACGCCTTCATAATAATTATTTCCTGAAGTAAGAATCAAATCTACTCCTTCAGCTTGATTAGTGCCTTTTGGATAAATGGTTGGATCAAAAATGACGGGAATTAATTTTTTAAGCAAATCATCAACGGTTTCACCTTTTAGCAAAGGTAATTTGGCAGGATCAATGCTTTTTACTGTTTCTACAAAAAATGCCTGCGAAAATTCAGGAGTAAATTTGTCTTCAGCATAATGATGATGAATGCCATTGCTCATCCAAACACGTTTCAAATAAACGGTTAATTGATGAAAATCCTGTGACTTTCTATTGCCGCGATAATTAATATAAATAGCTTCCAGCGTTCGTCTGACGCACAAATTAAATTTGTTGTTCTGATCGTAAATAATGTCTCTACCTTCAAGAGCAGCTTGACTAAGGTAATAAATCAATTCTTTTTGTTGAAGAGAAAGTTTTTCAAAGTCAGGAACACGATAACGTAAAATTTCAATATCAGCAAACCGATCAACGGAATATTTAAAATTTTCTACAGAAGGGGTTTGTGATTCCTGATGGCTACAAGCAATTAAAAAAGAAGTCATAAGCACAAAAATTAATTTTTTCATATTGATAATTAATTAGTTGCGTTAGTCTATTGAGAAGAAATAAACACATTAAAAAAAGGAATGTCAAATTCTTTGGCTTCAAGAAAATAAAATACAAAACTATACAGAACGCCAATCAGCATAATAATTTTTAAAAAAGTAGCAGCTTGATGAAAATCTTTCTGACTTTTTGATTTTGCGATTAAAAATGCTAAACAGAAAAAAGGAATTACCAGTCCGAAAATAATATATTTCAATGTAAAAGTTCCCTGAAAGGGGATTAGAAAATTATTGGTTAACATTAAGCTGACAATAACAAAGATAATGAGAAGATAAATCAAGTTTTTTGTTTTCTGCACACCCCAAACAATAGGTAAAGTTCTACATTCCAGCTCTTTATCTCCTTCGATATCTTCCATATCTTTTATAATTTCGCGAATGAAAGTACAAAGAAAAGCAAAAAAAGCAAATCCGCTTGTCCAGCTATAAATTTTTTTAGGAAGTGGTGTCTGATAAATCAAATTACCATATTGAATTTTAAGAAAAGCCAACTCCATAATAGAAGGTAGCAAAATACAAATAGCTGAAAGAAAAGCTACTACCAAATTCCCAATTAAAAGCTGACGTTTATAGCTAGATGAGTAAAACCAAAGCAAACCTGGCGTAATGATAAAAATGAGTGCCAGCGTAAAACTTTTAGCCCACCAAGATAAAATCAAGCCACAAATAATGCCTATTGCCGTCAAGATTTGATAATAAATCATAGCTTTTCGACGAGGGATTTCCTGATCAACAATCATTTTATCCGGACGATTAATCCGATCGATTTTTACATCAAAATAATCATTCAACACATAACCGCCTGCAGAATAAAAACGGTTGACAGTATCAAAAGCCCCAGATGAACATAATTTGAAATATCATCAAATCCTCCCGTCATCAACAAAGGAATGATGATAGCCCGATACATAGCATATTGAATGAAAGCTATAAAAATCAAATCAGGCAAACGAACAATTTTCAAGTAGGATTTTATGGACATAGAACTAAAAATTTTTACTTGATTTTTACTGTTTAGAATAAGTTTTAGAGATATGTTCTGAAATAATTTTGTAAATATTGGCTAATTCAGGTCGATTTGCTAAAAGAGAAAGGTGCTTTTGAATAACATTTTCATCGTTTCGTACGGCTGGTCCTGTTTGAGCTTCAAAAGGTGTCATATCATTTAATTTCTGAACAGTTTCATCAATTAAAGGTTTCAAAATTTCAAAAGAAAATCCGGCTTGTGCCACTATTTCATTGGCAATATTAAACATGTGATTGGAAAAATTACAGGCAAAAACTGCTGATAAATGAATGAGTTGCCGTTGTTCTGAAGAAGCAATAAAAATTTTATCACACAGTAAATGAGCCAATTGAAAAATTTGCTGCTCGGATACTAGTGAATTCCCCTCAATAAAAATGGGAATATGAGTAAAATCTATTTCTCTTGTTTTTGAAAATGTTTGCAAAGGATAAAATACGCCATATTTTTCTGCAAATCCGTCAAAAACACTGATAGGTATGCTTCCAGCGGTATGAATATGTAAACCCTCTCGAATATTAATTTTTCTGATTATTTCTTCTAATACGATGTCTTTAACTGCATAAAAATAAACATCAGCCTGACGGTCAATTTCTGCCAAATTATTTGTAAATGAAGAATTTACTTCTTCGGCAAGTTTTTGTGCATTTTCCAGTGTTCGGCTATAAATTTGCCTGATTGAAATATTTTTTTTCTGAAAAGTTTTAGCAAGTTGAGTTGCTACATTTCCGGCACCAATCAGTACAATGTCCATGAATTAAATACTTGAAAAATTAATTGAACTGTAAAAAGCTTTTGTTTCCTTCTTGAAAATTATTTTTAAAATGTAAAAACGAAAAGTAAAAGGATTTTTCTGCCGAAAGAATAATTAAAATTTCTCATTATGAATTTTTTCGTACTGAAGTTTTTCTTCTTCATGAGGTTTGCGAACTTCATTGGGATAACCTATTGAAATAATGCAGAGAACAGAATATCGTTCAGGAATCTGAAGCAAGTCTTTGATGTAATCTTCAGCAGGAGTCTGTTCATTTTTTTTTCTGTTATAAACCTGAATCCAACAACTTCCCAGACCCAGATCGTGTGCTTGCAGTTGGATAATAATAGAAGCAATTGAGGCATCTTCTATCCAAATATCGCTTTTTGTTGTGTCGGCAATAACAACTATGCCCAATGGAGCATGAGCGAGAAATTGGGAGCTGTTTGGCTTACAATTTGCCAATTTTTCCAGCATTTGAGCATCTTGAACCACAATAAATTCCCACGGATTACTTCTTTTTGAAGAAGGAGACATCAACGCAGCTTTTGTAATTTGAGAAATTTTTTCTGGTTCAATTTTTTCTGCTGAATATTTGCGAATACTACGACGAGTTTTTATGAGTTCAAAAAATGAGTTCATTTCCTAAATAAATAATTTGTTATTTTTCACGATAAAGGTATTCAATCGGATTACCTGGTTTTAAAATGTTTTTCAAACGAGCATAGGGCAAAAAAATTTCTGTTTCACCCACATAATAAGGAGAAATTTCATAAGGATTGAAAATGTAACTTATTCCTTCATCTGTAATGTAAAAATTGCTATTTGGTCGGATAGAATCGACCCAGTAATCAGTTTTTTTCAAGTCATCAATGGAACTAAGTTCTTTGTTTTCTTCTATAAGACGATTGATCAATAATTCTGTAAGAAATTCATTATAATTATCTTTAAATAAATCTTTTTCTGTAATTTGTTCTCCAGTTTTTAAATCAAAATTTAGTAAAATATGGTTACTTAATCCATGAGCTCCTCCCATAAAAACATATCGCTTGATGCCATAAGAAAAGATATTTTGATCGTCCCAAAGTGCAAAAGCCTCAATATTATGCTCGTAATTAAAATTATAGGGACTGTCTTTTTTTAATAGTTTTAACATGGCTAAATTGTTTTCCAAATAGTCATCTCGCTGGCTATTTGCAAAAGCTGGAATTACTGAATCAAGTGGCAATGACTGATATTCTTCTCCAAATATTCTGGAAATGAGTTGTTTACGAATAGTATCCAATACATTTTTATTATGAAATTTTACTGGCATTTCTACCTGAATGGAAAGCGATAATCCTCCTTTGGTAGTATCAGAAGTTAAATAAAATTTATTGGAATATTCCAATATTTTTGTTTTCACTGTTTTTGAAATGCAACCTGTGAAAAACAAAATAAAAACCGCACTAATAAAAGAAAATAAAATAATTTTTCTTTTCATTTTTTGTAGATTTTTTTCATCGACAAAATTACGATAATAAACAAAAACAACTTACTTTTTTGCTAACTTATAATTTGAAAAAAGCAAGACAAACAAAATAAGTTTGTACTTGCTTTGAAATATTACCAATTAATTAAACCAGATGTTCTAATTTGTTAACATTTCTGGTAATTTCTTCCTCTGTTAAAGTATAATTAGTTAATTCACCAGATAAATATTGATCATAGGCTGACATATCTAAAAATCCATGTCCTGATAAATTAAATAAAATAGTTTTTGGAGTTCCTTCTTCCTTTGCTTTTAAAGCTTCATTAATAGTAGCAGCAATAGCATGTGCTGATTCCGGTGCAGGAACAATCCCTTCTGTCTGAGCAAAGAGTAAACCGGCTTTAAATGAATCAAGTTGATCAATATCAACTGCTTCCATTAAATTATCTTTCATTAATTGACTTACAATTGTGCCGGCACCATGATAACGAAGTCCGCCTGCATGAATATGTGCAGGAGCAAAATTATGTCCTAAGGTAAACATGGGTAAAAGAGGTGTATAACCAGCTTCATCACCAAAGTCATATTCAAATATTCCCCTTGTTAATTTTGGACAAGAAGTAGGTTCAGCAGCTATAAAACGTGTTTTTTTACCATTTCTAATATTGTGACGAATAAACGGAAAAGAAATTCCCGAAAAATTTGAACCACCGCCAAAACATCCAATAACTATATCAGGATATTCTCCTGCTATTTCCATTTGTTTTTCAGCTTCTAATCCTATTACAGTTTGATGAAGCGAAACGTGATTAAGGACACTTCCCAAAGTATATTTACAATTTGGTTTTTCAGTGGCAAGTTCTATTGCTTCAGAAATGGCTGTTCCAAGACTGCCCATATAATTTGGACGTTCAGCTAAAATTTTTTGTCCAGCTTTAGTGGTATTGCTTGGGGAAGGGATTACCTGAGCTCCCCACAATTGCATCAATGAACGACGATAAGGTTTTTGTTCGTAACTAATTTTTACCATATAAACAGTTAATTCCAAACCAAAAAATTTAGCAGCAAGAGCTAAAGCTGTTCCCCATTGTCCAGCACCAGTTTCAGTGGTAATGTTGGTAATTCCTTCTTTTTTACAATAATAAGCTTGAGCTAAAGCAGTATTTAGTTTATGTGAACCTGCTGGGCTGACACTTTCATTTTTGTAATAAATATGGGCAGGAGTATCTAAAGCTTTTTCTAATTCATAAGCTCTTATCAAAGGGGTAGGCCGATAAATTTTATATTTTTCTCGTACTTCTTCTGGAATATCAATCCATAAATCAGTTTGATTAAGCTCTTGATGAGATAATTCCTTTGCAAAAATAGGATATAAATCTTCTTCTTTAATAGGTTGTTTTGTTCCAGGATGAAGAATAGGCATAGGTTTATTTGGTAGTTCTGCAACAATATTATACCACTGGGAAGGTATTTCTTTTTCAGGTAAAATAATTTTTTTTGTCTTTTCCATAAATAATTAATTTATTGTAATAATTTATTGTAAATTAATATAAATTTGAGCATCCAAAGATACTACAAACATTTGAATGTTTAAAAAAAAGATGTTTTTTCTAACAAAATTTATTTATAGAAGAAGGGAATAAAAAATTAAGGTAAGAATTTAAAAATAAAGCGTTTGATAAGTAATTAATTAATTTTTATGGCGGAAGCGACGAGATTCGAACTCGTGGTACGGTTGCCCGTACGTCAGTTTAGCAAACTGATGGTTTCAGCCACTCACCCACACTTCCTTTTATTTTTCAATGCAAAGTTAAAAAAGTGTTTTCATTTTTCAAAGTCTTTTCTTCTTTTTGTTAAGGCTTTTTCGTCAAATTTTAAAAATCAATATCAATTTTGCTCGATCTTAGCAAAAAATTTAGCTATAAGGATAACTTCATTCAAAAACCGAAATCTTCATATAGCTATGATAAAAATCAAATTTTATATGTCTTTTAAAAAACGTATCTTTGCAAACTATAAAAAATGGAACAAAACCCGGTTGGGTTGATTGTAATAAATTGTAAATTATGAATTTATCTTATCATTGGTTACAGCAGTATATTAATATTCATCTTCCTGTTGATGAATTGGCAGAGATATTAACTTCTATAGGTTTGGAAGTGGATAGTTATGAAGAAATTTCTTCTGTGAAAGGTGGTTTAGAAGGATTGGTAATTGGTGAAGTTTTGACTTGCCAGCCGCATGAAAATTCTGACCATTTATTTGTTACGACAGTCAACATTGGTGAGGTTGAACCTTTGCAAATTGTTTGCGGAGCTCCCAATGTGGCTGCGGGACAAAAGGTGGTTGTTGCGCCAGTGGGAACAAAACTTTATGCTGGTGAAGAAACTTTTATCATTAAGCGTTCTAAAATTCGTGGAGTTGAATCTTATGGGATGATTTGTGCCGAAGACGAAATTGGTATTGGCACCAGTCACGAAGGAATAATTGTTTTGCCAGATGATACAGTTCCTGGTACGCCAGCAAAAGAGTATTACAAAATTGAAAATGACGTTGTTTTTGAAATAGATCTTACGCCAAATAGAGCAGATGCTACTTCTCATTTTGGAGTAGCCCGCGATCTGGCTGCTTATTTCTCCATCAGGGATAAAGCCATTCATTTAACAAAACCTTCCGTTGAAAATTTTAAAGTACAAAATCAGTCTTTAACTATTCCAGTAATAATTGAAAATACAGAAGCATGCCAGCGTTATTCGGCTGTAACTATTTCAGGAGTGAAAATAAAAGAATCACCCCAGTGGTTGCAAAATTATTTAAAAGCCATTGGCATTCGTCCGATAAATAATGTAGTCGATATAACCAATTTTGTTTTATATGAAATAGGGCAACCTTTACATGCTTTTGATGCAGACAAAATAAAAGGGGGCAAAGTAATAGTAAAAAATTTGCCTGAAGGAACGACTTTTATAACACTCGACGGAGTAGAACGTAAGCTTAGTGCTGAAGATTTAATGATTTGCAATGTAGAAGAACCCATGTGTATCGGTGGAGTTTTTGGAGGATTAAATTCTGGAGTGACAGAAACTACGCAGAATATTTTTATTGAAAGTGCTTATTTTAACCCCGTTTCGATTCGTAAAACTGCTCGTCGGCATGGATTGAATACCGATGCATCATTTCGTTTTGAAAGGGGTTGTGATCCTGAAAATACCATTTATGCCCTGAAACGTTGTGCTTTGTTAATTCAAGAAATAGCTGGTGGTGAAATTTCAAGTGAAATTATTGATGTTTATCCCAAACCTATTCGTCCCGCTGAAGTTAGACTACTTTATGAAAAGATAGATAATTTGATTGGAGAGAAAATTGAAAGGAGTGTCATCAATACTATCTTGAGAGCACTGGAAATAAAAATCATGGAAATAAACGAAGAAGGTTATTATTTGCGGATACCTCTTTATCGAGTCGATGTGCAGCGTGATGTAGATGTAATCGAAGATATTCTCAGAATTTATGGATACAACAGGGTAGAAATAACTGATCGTATTGTTTCCACATTAAGTTACTGGCAAAAACCAGATACTTTCAAACTTCAGAATATTATTTCAGAACAACTTACAGCTCAAGGGTTTAACGAAGTAGTAAATAATTCACTTACTAAAAGCAGCTATTATGTTCCACTTTATTCGTTTCCGCTCGAAAATTGTGTAAAAATTCTCAATCCTTTGAGTTCTGACCTGAGTGTGATGCGTCAGACGATGCTTTTTGGCGGATTAGAAAATATCATTTATAATATTCATCGGCAAAATTTCGATTTGAAATTCTATGAATTTGGCAATTGTTATTTTTATTTTCCTCAAAACAAGCGCGAAAATGATATTCTTTCGCCTTATCGAGAGGAATTTCATTTGGCACTTTGGTTGACAGGAAACAAACATTCTCAATCGTGGACAATGCCCCAAGAAAAGACTACGGTTTTCGAACTGAAAGCTTATATAGAAAATATTTTCTTGCGATTGGGAATAAAACGTCGTCAACTTCATGTTCAGGAATTTTCGGACGATTTACTAAGCAAAGCCTTAGTTTATCTGAATGAAAAAGGGAAAAAAATCGGAATTTTTGGCATTGTACATTCTAACGTTTTGAAAAAATTCGATATAGAGCAAGAAGTTTATTATGCTGATCTGGACTGGAATTTACTTTTAGCATTAATAAAAGATCACAAAACACGTTTTAAACAAATTTCCAAATTTCCTGAAGTTCGTCGTGATTTGGCATTACTGCTTGACAAAAATGTAAACTTTGCTGAAATAGAGAAAATTGCTTATGAAACGGAACGAAAATTATTGAAAAGAGTTCAATTGTTTGATGTTTATGAAGGGAAAAATATTGCTCCCGGTAAAAAATCTTATGCAGTAAGTTTTATTATGCAAGATGAAACGAAAACTTTAACTGATGATCAAATTGATGCTATTATGAAAAAACTAATAAAAAATTTTGCTGAAAAATTAGGTGCTCAATTGCGGGACAAATGATTAATTTTTTAATTACTTGATTTACACTTCATAATCCACTGCTACACGACTTGTTTTTATTTTTCCGACATATTCAGAAACTTCTTTATGTGCCGGATGTTCCTGATAAATATTTAAATCGTCTAGGGAATTGAATTCGCAATATAGAGCAATATCATAATTATTTTGAGGCGCTTCGCGATGATTGAGCCCCACTTCAATTTTTTTGAGCTGAGGAATTACATTAATGAGTTTTTCTAATTCAGTTTTGATAAACTGGGTGTTTTCTTTCTTCGTTTTTCCTTCAGCAACTTCTGCCAGTTGAAAAAGAACAATGTGCTTTATCATAAAAATTAATGATTATCCGTATAATGACCTATATCTGGATATTCTGCTTCACGAGCTGAA
>DAOOVG010000050.1:0-16428 GCA_035369865.1 Paludibacteraceae bacterium
AAAAATTGCCGAAATTTTGGAAAACCTGGGATATAAAGTAAAAAGGATCAATTTTTAATAATAGTAGCTAGTATTTCATAAACTGTGTAAAGTGAAAAGTTCTTAATTAGCTTCCTTTAAAAAAAATTTTTACTATGAAAAAATTATTTTTATTTCTCAGTTTGGTTCTAACGTTTACTGCTTGCAATAACGAAAATGAACCTGCTTCACAACTTCCACCCGATGCAAAACCTATCGCTTTAACTGATGGACAAGCAAAACGTGTAGGACAGGACAATGAATTCGCCTTCGATTTATTTCGTAAAGTAATCGATTTTTCAAAAGAAACGAATGTTTTTATTTCTCCCTTAAGTGTCAGCATTGCGCTGGGAATGACATGGAATGGTGCAGCCGGTGAAACCAAATCCGAAATGGAAAGCGCTTTGAAAATGAGTGGCATGTCGGTTGAGGAAATCAATGAATATTATCGTATTTTGCAAACCACGCTTCCAACCATTGACCCGACCACCAAACTCACTCTTGCCAATTCTTTATGGTATCGGAGCGGTTTTCAGGTAAAACCGGATTTTCTGAACGTGAATGTGGATTATTTTGATGCGTATGTACGGGAGCTCGATTTTTCAAAAGCTTGGGCGGTGGATACCATTAATCAATGGTGTGCTAAAAAAACCAATAATTTGATTCCTTCCGTCCTGGATAGAATTCCAGAAGATGCCGTAATGTATCTGATCAATGCCATTTATTTCAAGGGAATCTGGCGTCATCAATTCGAGAAGAAAAACACTACACAGGCTGATTTTACCAACGAAGCTGGGGAGAAAGTGAAAGTGAACATGATGTTTCAGAAAGATACTTTTGCCTATGCAGAAGATGAAAAGGCTCAATACCTGGATATGCCTTATGGCAACAAAGCTTTCAGCATGACAATAATTTTACCGAAAAATGGAAATACAACGGCAGATTTATTGGAATATCTCACGGTAAATCAGTGGAATAGCATTCTTCAAAGTTTATCTATGAGAAAAGTGGAAGTTTATTTTCCGCGATTCAGCAGTAAAAATAAATTCCTTTTAAACGATCCGCTGATTGATATGGGCATGAAGTTGGCGTTTACCGATAATGCCGATTTCAGTAATATTGCCGATGAAAATCTTTTTATTTCCAGGGTACTTCACAATACTTATATCGAAGTAACAGAAGAAGGGACTGAAGCCGCTGCTGTAACAGTAGTTGAAATTGGATATACGTCAGTTCCTATGATTCCGGTATTTCAAGTAAACAAACCATTTTTGTTTGTGATTCGCGAAAACAGCACGGGAGTTATTCTCTTTATGGGCAAAATGGGGAATGTTGAACTTTTTTAATGACTTATAAAACATTTTTTGATTTTCTTTTTTCAAAAATATTTTTTCTGAAAGGAAGCCTTTATGCTAAACATTTATCGTGCTTCGGCTGGTTCGGGTAAAACTTATCGTTTGACTCAAGATTATATTCGTTTATTGTTTTCTCCTCAACGTGAAGACATGTACCGCCATATCCTGGCTGTTACCTTCACCAACAAAGCCACTGATGAGATGAAATCTCGTATTCTCAAAGAATTAAATAAATTATCAGAAGGTTTATCTTCCAATTATCGAACCGATTTAATGCAAGAATTTCATTTAACGGAAGAGGAAGTTAACCAAAAGGCACGAAAAATTTTGATTTCACTTTTGCATGAATATTCTTTGTTTTCTGTCAGTACGATTGACGCTTTTTTTCAGCAAGTTATTCGCAATTTTGCTCGTGAAATTGGTATTCATGGGGGTTATAAAGTTGAAATGGATGCGGAATTAATGTTGAATCAAGCGGTGGACAATCTTTTTTTTGAATTATCGCAAAAAGAAAACGAACAACTGCTAAATTGGCTCATTGATTTTGCAGAGGAAACCATCGAACAAACAGGAAATTGGAATCTTGAAGACAACATAAAAAAATTGGGCAATGAAATTTTTAAAGAAAATTATCAATATAAAGTCGAAGAGATTAATGTAAAATTGCATGACCGTGATTTTTTAAGAAGTTATATTCAGAAAATAAAAAAGATAAAAATTGATTTTGAAACAAAAGTCAAACAAACGGCTGAACAAGCTTTACATATTCTTGCTTCTTATGATTTAAAACATGAAGATTTCAAATGGTCCCTCACTAATACTTTTGAAAAATTAAAGAATGGAAACTTTGAAATTTCAAATAGATTTATCGATTGTGCTTATGAAGTGACAAATTGCTATAAAAAAGATACAAATAACGATATTATTAACATAATTGAACAGGCTTACCAGAATGGACTCCAACAATGTTTTATTGGTATCGTAGAGCTTTTTAATATGGATTTTTTTATTTACAATTCTGCAATTATTATCTTAAAAAATATCAATACACTAGGAATTTTGACCGACATAGCTGCCCAGATTAAAAAACTTACTACCGATCAAAATACTATGTTGATTTCTGATGTCAACTTGTTGTTAAACAGAATTATTGATCACAGCGACGCTCCTTATGTATTTGAAAAAATTGGTACCAGACTGGAGCATTTTATGATTGATGAGTTTCAGGATACCTCTGTTTTACAATGGAAAAATTTTTATCCGCTGATTTTAAATAGTTTATCAGAAGGAAAATTTAACCTCGTGGTGGGTGATGTGAAGCAAAGTATTTACCGTTGGCGAAATTCAGACTGGAAAATTCTTGATGAACAAATCTACAATGATTTCTCATTGGAACAATTGCATGAAGAAAATTTGGCAACTAATTGGCGAAGCGACAGAAATATTGTAGAATTTAATAATGCATTTTTCTTTCAAGCTGCACGTTTGCTCCAATCAAAACTGAATGAGGCAATGAAAAGTGTTTTATCACAGTACAATGAATTAAATAAATTCACCACTAAAATTGAACATGCCTATTCAAATGTTTATCAACAAATTTCTCCCAAAGCAGGGTTGGGACATGTAAAATTCACTTTTATCGATGAAGAAGAAAATGAAGAGGGCTGGCAAGCTGAAAGTTTGAATAGATTGCCTTCTTTGTTGGAAGATTTGCAGGATAGAGGTTATCAACCAAAAGACATAGCCATTTTAGTACGAAAAAATGAAGAAGCTCAAGCTGTGGTAGAAAAATTACTGAATTACAAAACTACTCCTGAAGCAAAAGAAAATTGCTGTTATGATGTGCTCGGAAATGAAGGATTATTGATTGGAAATTCGGGCGGTGTACGTTTTATTTTGGGAATTTTATATCTTTTTATAAATCAGAAAGATAGCATTCAGCAAACCATTTTAAATTACGAATATGCAAAAGGACGATTAAAAAAGAGTGAAAATGAAGCTCTTCAACTTGGTTTTTCTGATGTAGATACTGAAAAAGATGCTTTTTCTCCTTTGTTTACGAAAGAAGAAAACTGTCAATTGAATTATCTTCAACATTGTCCTCTTTACGATATGGTAGAAGGAATTATTTCCCTTTTTGAAGTAGGCAATTGGCAAAATGAAGCGGTTTTTGTTCAAGCATTTCAGGATTTGGTGTTTGACTTTTCTGTCAATAAAACTGCTGATTTGAACAGCTTTTTGGAATGGTGGGAAGAAACTGGTTTTCAAAAATTTATTCCGATGCCTGAAAATCAAAATGCTATTCGTATCATGACCATTCACAAAGCCAAAGGGCTGGCTTTCAATGTGGTGATTATTCCTTTTTGTGACTGGAATATGGATACACGTCAACGGAATATTATATGGTGCAAGCCCAAAATTCCTCCTTTTAATGAATTACCTTTATTGCCTGTTGAATATACTTCCAAACTGGAAAATTCAATTTTTACCGTGGATTATTTTAGTGAGCAATTGCATCTTTACATTGACAATTTAAACATTGCTTATGTAGCCTTTACACGAGCTAAAAACGAATTGATCGGCTTTTGTAAAATGCCTAAAAAAAATAGTAAAGTAGTTTCTTTATCAACTTTACTAATGACAAGTTTTGAAAATGTTGCCGAAAATTCTGAATTAAATGCTCATTTTTCTTCAGAAACCAATACATTTGAATGGGACAAACCTACTATTGCTTTTAAAGAAGCTGAAAATGAGAATTTTATAAGCGAAAAAATAAATCGCTATCCTTGTGTGAGCAGTAAAGACCGATTACAAATTCGCTCACAAAATTTCATTCAATTTTTAGACAACCAACACTTAACCGATTCACGTTTGAATTATGGCATGGTGATGCATAAAGTGTTACGCCAGATGATAAATAGAAGCGATCAGGAAAAAGCGATACAAAAAATGATAATGATGGGGGCTATTACGGCTGAAGAAAGCAAAATTGTAGAGCAAGAACTTGAAGCTTTCTGGAATTTATCTGAAACAAAAAAATGGTTTGCAGCAGATGTAAAAGTAATGAATGAAATTACCATTCTTATGCCAACAGGCGAACAATTTCGTCCAGACCGTGTCGTGATTCGTGGCAACGAAGCAACAGTAATTGATTATAAATTTGGAGAAAAAGAATCAGGCAATTATTTGCAACAAGTGAAACAGTATATGAATTTAATTTCACAAATGGGTTATAAAGTAAAGGGTTATGTTTGTTATGTTAGTTTGAGGAAAGTAGTGAAAGTCAATTAGTTAAAAAATTAACTCTTTGAAGCTAAACCAAAATGGTAGTTAAATTTCTCTTATTTTTAAAGGGTTATATGAAATTTGATAATCAAAAGTATCAAGATTTTCTTTTTTCTTTATCCACTTTACAATCACATTTGTTAAGGGTAAAACCAAAATTTCATAAAAGGTTTTCATAGTTGTTTGTGTAACAATTAAAAGCAACAAATCGTGAAGAGGAATAACACCACCGAAAGCAATTAAAAAGAACACTATTGAATCTCCACTTTCACCAACCAGCGTCGAGGCAACTGCCCGTATTGAAAAATGACGTCCATGCTGAAGAATTTTCATCTTGCTCATCACATAAGCATTTAAAAAAGAACCAAAAAGAAAAGCAAGGAAACTTGCAAAAGTGATACGCTGAGTATTATTTAGCACTAATGCATATGCGTCCTGCTGAGAAAAATTTTCAGAACTAGGGACCATAATACTCAATTTAAAAATCAATACTGCCAGAAAATTCATTACAAAACCGCTCCAAATAATGAGACGGGCTTTCTTATAACCCCATACTTCAGCAATTAGATCATTTATAATGTATGAAATAGGGAAAATAAGTAAACCTGCAGTGGCTTCAATAGGTCCAATAGAAATAAGTTTTTGCTCAACGATATTTGCTACTATCAAACAAACGGTAAAAAGTAGCGAACAAAACATAAAAGAGAGAGAAACTTGTTTTTTCATTTCCTTGTTTTTTACGTGGTTTTCAAGCACACGTTTTGCAAAAAATAGTGCAAAAGTAATTGTTTTTTATCGAATAGTAGGAAAAAAATAGGAGCTTTTTCTTACTTTATTTCCGATCTGTCTCCCACTGGCGACATCCGTTGAAATATAGTGGTTTGTTAAAAAAATTGAGAGTTACAGCTCTTTTGATTGATAACATATATAAAAAAGGTTCACCATTTTTTGCAGGATAGTTTTTTATTCATTGTTATTTGTACAATATGAAACTATGACCCATTCCACCACTTCCTTTACTACTGTTTGGATACTTAATATTATTTGGAAAAAATTTAAAATAATTATTTCTATCCTAAAAGTTAATAAATAAAACTCAAAATCATTAAAAAAACGACCATAAATTACCAATAGCAAATAAGAATATCCTTATTCCATAAATTAATTTCATTCTCAATTATCTCTGCTCAGTATAAGTTTTAATCCTTAAAAGATACTGGTGTGCCAATCAATGTTTGCCATCTTAATAGCAGTAATTCCAGCTTCGAATCCTTTATTGCCATGTAAGCCACCTGCTCTGTCAAGTGCTTGTTGTAAATTTTGAGTAGTAAGTATTCCAAAGATGACAGGACATCCATTTGAATTCGTATTTAATGTGGCAATTCCATAAGTAACTCCTTGACAAACATAAGTGAAATGAGGTGTTTCTCCTTGAATCACACAACCTAAGGCAATAATAGCAGCATATTTATGAACTTTCATATTGTCTATTTCAGAATATTCATCCATAAATTGTTTGGCTGCAAAGATGAGCTCAAAAGTGCCGGGTACATGGATAATAGTAATTAAATCGGGGTTGGCGCCATTACCAATTAAAGCATCATAAGTACCTTGTAGTAATGATTGTGTCACTTGAGGATTCCAATCGGCTACTACAATAGCATATTGTTGTGTAAATACCTTTTTTTTATCAGGCATTTCATCTTCATTATAACTGGATAAATTTTTATATTGCGTTGACATTTGTATTTTTTTTAAAATAATTTTTTTAATGAAGATTATAAATTTGTTTACTTTTGAACGCGAGCAAGATATTTGTCAATGTCTGTAGCCTCCATACTTTTAGGATAATTTTCTTTTATTTCCATATAGTATTTTTCTGCTTTTTGAGGTTGGTTCATCGATTCACATAATAAACCTGCTTTTTTTAAATATACAGGAGTTAAAACATTGTTTTTTGTTGCAATAGCTTTCTCAAAGTATCCTAAAGCTTTATCTTTTTCTCCTAATTCTACATAACTATCTCCAATTAAGCCAAGTACTGCTGTTGTAAAATAAGTGTCTTTTTTGTCAAATTGAGTAAGATATTTAATAGCGTTTTTGTAATCACCCAATTTGTAATAACAAATACCTGCATAAGCAGCAGCGAGTTTACCTGAATTTGTAAAGCCGTATTCTGAAACGATTTGCTTAAATCCAATAAATTCTGGCTCTTTTCCTTCTAATGCTACTTGAAATGAATCAACACTAAAATAATATTGAGCCTTATACATTTCGTTTTCAGCCGCTTTTTCTCGTGGTTGAATATAAAAGTTTCGAACTGCCAATAATAGCAAAACAAGGAGGACAATTCCTCCAACTACATATAATATTTGTTTCTGATACTTTTCTATAAAAATTTCTGAAGCTGTTAAAGCTCCTTCCACATTTTTAAATTCGTCTTTCTTTTTTTCTTTTTTTGACATAAAAATGGTCTTCTTTTAGTTTATTAAATTGAAGATTGTTTAAATAAATGAGCAACAAAATTAAGATTTTTCTTTTAGATAATGAAATTTTAGGTTAAGTTTTTAAAGCTTCTCATTAAATTCGCTGAAACAAATGAATTGTGAAGAAAACTGTTTTTGCAGTTTATTCATGAGAGTTGGTGGATTTTTTTATTATTTTTGTCGCAAAAGAATGACTATTTTAAAAAGAGGTTAGAAAATATGGGAAAAACAAAAGAAGAATTACGAATTGTTTTCATGGGAACGCCAGAATTTGCCGTTGAAAGTTTAAAAACATTGGTTGAAAATGGTTATAATGTGGTTGGTGTGGTTACTATGCCTGATAAACCGGCTGGCAGAGGTTACAAAGTTCAGTTCTCACCAATAAAACAATATGCTCTGTCGAAAAACTTGAACTTGCTTCAGCCTGAAAAATTGAAAGACGAAACTTTTTTGGAAAATCTACGAGCACTGAAAGCTGATTTACAAATTGTAGTAGCTTTTCGCATGTTGCCGGAAGTAGTTTGGAATATGCCGCCATTAGGAACTTTCAATCTTCACGCTTCCTTACTTCCCCAATATAGAGGAGCAGCTCCTATCAACTGGGTAATTATCAATGGTGAAAAAGAAACTGGTGTAACAACTTTCTTTCTAACCCACGAAATTGATACCGGTAAAATTATTCTTCAGGAAAAAATTCCCATTTTACCTTCTGACAATGCTGGTATTTTGCACGATAAATTAATGGTATTGGGTGCAGAATTGGTTAAAAAAACGGTAGATATGATTATTTCAGATAAAATTGAAACAATAGAACAATCTCAATTAGCGAATAATAACGTAGAATTAAAATCGGCTCCAAAAATCTTCAAAGAAACATGTGAAATTGATATTTCCTGGAACGTTGAACGTGCTCATAACTTTGTACGAGGACTTTCTCCTTATCCGGGAGCTTGGATAAGGATAAATCTCCCAAATTCTCCTGAAAGAATAATTTTAAAGATTTTTCAGACAGAACCAGAATTTTCTTCTCATCAATTACCATTAGGAAAAGTAGTAACCGACGGGAAAAAATTTGCCAAAATAGCCTTAAAGGATGGTTTTTTGGTTTTGAAAGAAGTGCAAGCCCCCAACAAAAAGCGAATGGAAATTGGCGAATTTCTACGAGGTTTGCGGTAAATTTCTTATTTTACAGCTATTGTTTCAATTTCCACCAAAGCTCCTTGTGGAAGTCCTTTTACAGCAACCGTTGAACGAGCAGGACAATTATGGGGGAAATATTTTTTATATACTTCATTCATAGCCGCAAAATGGTTCATGTCCGTTAGAAAAACGGTTGTTTTGATTACATTTTCAAAAGAATAACCAGCAAACTTTAAAATAGCTTCAATATTTGAAAAAATCTGTTCTGTTTGTTCCGAAACAGTTAATGAAACAATTTTTCCTTCCTTTGGCAAAATAGGAATTTGTCCTGAAATAAAAAGCATATTATTTATTTCTATAGCCTGATTATAAGGTCCAATAGCTGTCGGAGCGTTGGGAGTATTGATAATTTTTTTCATAATAATAAAAAATTTAGAATAAACACTTTAAATAAATCGTACTTAATTTTTTTAATATAAATTTTCTCATCATATTTTCACAGTTTAGCTTCAACAATAGTTGCAAAAATAACTAAATCAATAACTTATAAATTACAGAATCATTAAAATTGACTTTTTGAAATAGGTTTTACAAATAATTTTTTAAAATAATATAAATAACTATTCATTTTTAAATTTATACCTCAATTCTGTTAATATATAGTGTTTTTTGGTTGAAAATTTTTCAAAAAGGTTTGAGAAAAAACAAAACATTCAAGTACTAACTCTAAAAACTATTTTTATATAACAATTATTATGAAATAAAAAAATTTATTTTTCTTTTTTTTAATTATTTACTAACTAATTTTTTCTTTGGCAAAGAAAAAAATTTTTTAACTTCAAGTTTTTAAATAGATTGTTAATAACAAATAAAATCTTTTAAAAATAAAACAAATACACTTTTCTTTTCTGTTAAAAAACCAATATAAAGAGTTGAAAAAATATATTTTACTTTTTAAAAAAAACTTATCCACTTTTTCAACAATCTATCATTATCTTTATCTTTATTACATATCAATTAAAATATTTATTTATAGTACCTTGAAAAAAAAATTTCTAATACAGTTATAATATTTCTCAAAATTAGAGTCACTAATTAAGTAAAAAAAATAAATTTGTTATTAATCTATGAAATAAAAAAAGAAAATTCTAACAGGCTTCAAGGAGAAAAATAGCAATTGAAGTGAATTATATTATTGTATTATTAGAGAATTATACGAAAATCAGGATATTATTAAATTATGTATATTTACAAAATATAAATGATGATTTTGGACTGTGTCTGGATTTTAAGGTATACATGTAATATTGTAATTATAAATTGCATTATCAGAGAATTAACATAAAGACACTAGTAGAGTTATATCAACTTACAATATAAAAAGAAAAAAAAGAGCTATTGTATAACAAAAATCATTATAATCATTAAAAATAATGAATAAAATCAACTGAAAAGTAACTAATAACAGTACTGAGAATTGTAGTAATATAAAGTTTAATTATTTTTGTTTAAAATATTTAAATAGACTCTTAAAAATAATACTCTATAGCTTATAATTAAGGTAAATTTTTTTTTTAAAATTATCATGAAAAACACACAAATTACCATTAAGGATATTGCAAAAGCCCTCAATATTTCTCCGTCCACTGTATCTAGAGCTTTAAAAAACCATCCCGATATTAGTGAAAAAACAAAAAAAGAGGTTCAAAAATATGCTCAAAAATTTAATTACAAACCTAATGTACTTGCTTCGAATTTACGAATGAGTAAGAACAATACGATAGGGGTTATTGTTCCAGAGATTATTCATTATTTTTTTTCTTCGGTTTTGTCGGGAATCGAACAAGTATCAAATAGAGAGGGGTACAATGTAATTATTTGCCAGTCAAGCGAAAATTATGAAAAAGAAATACGAAATGTTGATGCTTTAATTTCTTCCAGAGTTGCGGGAGTATTGGCATGTTTATCAAAAACTACCTCTACTTATGACCATTTTCAGCAAATTATTAATCATGGCATTCCACTCGTTTTTTATGACCGTGTTTGTATTAGTATCAATACCGATCGTGTAGTAGTTGATGATTACACGGGTGCTTTTTCTGCAGTAGAATATTTGATTCAAACTGGTTGTAAAAGGATAGCTTTTTATTCTTCGCCCTTGCACCTGGAAATTTCTAAAAATAGAAGAAATGGCTATTTGGATGCTTTATATAAATATGGGCTTCCCATGGACGAATCTTTGATAAGAATTTGTGATACCCGCGAAGAAGCTATTATAATTACACCTGAAATTTTAGATCGTCCCGATCGTCCTGATGGCTTTTTTGCCATTAACGACCATTGTGCCTCAGGTATTTTATATGCCACAAAACTCGCCAAATTAAGTGTCCCTGAAGATGTTTCCATTTGTGGCTTTTCTGATGGCGAATTAGCAAAAGCTTGTGATCCTATGTTGACTACTGTTGAACAACATGGTTATGAAATGGGTATAAACGCGGCTGAATTGTTAATTTCAAAAATCAAAGGAGAAACTCAAGGAAAATATACTAATAAAATTATAAAAACTAACCTTATTATTAGAGGAACTACTAAATAGCTAAAAGTATGAATTTTAAAAAAATAGCAATAAACATAATAAATTCAGAATCAATTTTTTATTCAAATTAATTGAAAAGATATAGGAGAATAATAAAATATTAGAAAAAAGAAAAAACCAACCTTTTCATTTTTTCAAATCCTTTCAATAAATATGGATTTTTGGGTATCCAAATTGGATATGTTTTATAAAATGCTAATGCAAGTAGAATATTAAAAACTTTAGGAGCAGACATTGAACAAATTTCATGGTTTTGGTTGGCAGTTCTTCTTACCGAAATGATTATTCAACTAATCATTGGTCATTATTCTGATCAAACCTTGATTCGTTTAAGGAGACAAAGATCTTGTTTCTTTGTGGGGGGCATCATTGCTGCAGTTGTTTTTATTAATGCCAAATGCTGTTATTTTTGCTATTGTTTTATTTGCTGTGTTTGTAGGGACAGTGTCTTCCTTGATTGGTGATACATTTACTAAAAAAACGGATATTGGATCATTTCCACTAGTTATCTATCTGTTGGTCAAACTTAATTCTGCTTTTAATCAGACGATAGCACTACCTGCTGAGTTGGAGCATTTCCTGTAAAAACCTCTTCACGGGGAAAAACTGCCTTTTATTAAATTTTTCTGAAGACATTTCGCTTTCCACCGAGCATTCTTTACCTCATTCTTTCGAGTAAGCTACTGCTTAATAAAATAAAGATTAGCGAGTTTTTTATAAAAAATCTAATAATGAGGTATAGCCCCAGTAACTATATAACATACAACTATCATATCGGGAGTAAACATTTGTAATATTTTTCTAAAGTTTTTACTTGTTCTTTCAAAATATAAGTAAATAAATACACTGTCTTTTTGAATATTAATGCCACATGCTTTTTCTATAAAATTTACCAGATTGAATTGTTAAATAATTAGTTTATTTTATAAGTTGATAATAAAAATAACATTTGTGTTTAGATCATCGTATGATAAATCATTAAAGTTATTATGCTCTTGATTTTTATTTTTGCTTGCTTGGAAATACATCGATTTTCATCTAATTTTGTATTTAAAAAAAATGTGGAATATGTCTGAAAATGAAGTTAAAAAAATTTATTATGAGCCGATGCATACGTGTGAGCATATTCTAAACCAAACTATGATTCGGATATTTGGTTGCGAGCGTTCAAAAAATGCTCATATCGAAAAAAAGAAAAGTAAATGTGATTATTTTTTGCCTCAACCTCCTACTGAAGCTCAAATTCTTGAATTAACCAGAAGAGTCAACGACGTAATCAATCAAAATTTACCTGTTATTATTGAATATGTGACCCGTGAAGAAGCAGCTAAAATCGTTGATCTTTCAAAATTGCCTGCTGAAACTCCTGATTTATTAAGAATCGTTCATGTAGGGGATTATGATGCTTGTGCTTGTATTGGGCAACATGTTCAAAATACTTCTGAAATTGGACATTTTGAAATTATCAGTCATAATTATGAAAAGGGATGCTGGAGAGTTCGTTTTCGTTTGGTTTGACGTGTCTCAATAATCATTTTTCACAATATAATGAAACGATTCAGTAAATTTTTAAAAAATTTTTTTGTTTTATTTGTCATCATCTCAGTGGGATGGGTAATTTTTTATCGCTTTGTACCCGTTTTTGTTACCCCATTAATGCTGATTCGTTCTGTCGAAACAATTTCAGACGGTGAGGTTCCTAAAATTAATAAAAGATGGGTCACGATAGAAAAAATTTCACCCAATATGATTCAAGCTGCGGTAGCAGCCGAAGACGACCAGTTTATGGAACATCATGGTTTTTCATTCGAAGCCATTAATAAAGCCATCGAACACAACAAAAGAAGTAGACGAATCAGAGGAGGAAGCACTATTTCACAACAAACGGCAAAAAATGTTTTTCTTTGGCCTCATCGCTCTTATTTACGAAAAGGACTGGAAGCTTATTTTACAGTTTTAATAGAATTATTCTGGACAAAAGAAAGAATCATGGAAGTTTATCTGAACGTTATTGAAACAGGGGACGGCATTTATGGTATAGAAGCAGCCTCCATGAAATATTTTGGAAAACATGCCTCAAAGCTTACAAAATCAGAAGCAGCTTTGATAGCAGCCTGCCTACCAAATCCACGACGTTTTAATCCAGCCCATCCTTCTCCTTATATTTTACGTCGTCAAGCTGCCATTATGAGAATGATGGGAAAAATTTCACCGGTAGAATTTCATAAAACATCTTTACCTAAAAAAACCAAACATAAACATCGATAAAAAGATGAACTCTCAAATTAAATATTTTGATTGGGGAATCATTGAATATGAAGAAGCTTTAAAAAAGCAAGAAATTCTTTTTTTAGATACGATTGAAAGAAAAAAACGTGGACTTTCTACTTTGAATTATTTCATTTTTTGCGAACACCCGTCTGTCTTTACCTTAGGGAAAAATGGGCAAACAAATAATTTGCTTATTTCAGCCAATGAACTGGAAAAGATAAATGCCACTTTTTCGCTGACCAATCGTGGCGGAGATATTACCTATCATGGACCTGGACAAATAGTGGGTTATACCATTTTTGATATGGAAAATTTTCAATTGGGACTGAAACAATTTGTTGAAAAAATAGAAGAAACTATCATTCAACTTTTGAAACTTTACCAAATATCAGCAACCAGGCTCAAAGGTGCTACAGGTGTGTGGATGGATGTTGCAACTGAGAGAGCAAGGAAAATTTGTGCTATTGGACTTCGAAGTTCTCATTTTGTCACCATGCATGGTTTTGCTTTAAATGTAAATACGGATATGAATTATTTTAATTATATTCATCCCTGTGGGTTTGTGGATAAAGGAGTTACTTCAATGGAAAGAGAACTAAAGCAGAAAGTTGATATCATTCAAGTGAAAGAAAACTTAAAAAAATGTTTGGAAGAACAATTTGCTTAGAGATACTGAAAGTTAAAACTAACTTTTTGAAACTTATGTACTCAATTGATATTAAACACATTTACTACTTTTCTGCTAAATTTTCCCAACAAAACTTGATATTTCGTTTAATACAAAAAGTGGAAAATTCTTTCCCTTAATTAGAGCTTTTTTGTGCAAGTTATTATACATACAACTTGAGCGTAAATTCAAGTAATTAATGCAACTTTTTCAGGGGAGAATAAAATTATTGTCTTGACGAAACAAGTTCTTTATTTCCTTTTATAAAAAATTATAAAAAACATTTAACTATACTGTAGAATAAAAGTACAAAATCTTGGCATTGAGAAATAAAAGAATTTAATTATACAGTAGCAGAAACATTTCTTGACATTCGTTTTCGTTCATTCTCATCAAGATAGATTTTTCGTAATCGAATATTGGAAGGAGTAATCTCCACATATTCATCCTCTTTTATATATTCCAAGGCTTCTTCGAGGCTAAATGTGACAGGAGGAGTAAGTTTAATTTTTTCGTCTGAGCCAGAAGCTCTCATATTGGTTAATTTTTTAGATTTAGTGACATTTACTACAATATCACCCTCTTTTGAACTTTCTCCTACCACCTGTCCCGCATAAACTTCTTCTTGGGGTAAAATAAAAAATCTACCTCGATCTTGTAATTTATCCAATGCATATGCAAAAGCTGTGCCTGTTTCCATTGCAATTAATGAACCATTTGTCCTTTTTTCGATAGGTCCTTTATAAGGTTGATATTCAAGAAAACGATGACTCATAATAGCTTCACCGCCTGATGCAGTTAACACTTGATTGCGAAGTCCAATAATACCTCGCGAAGGAATTATAAATTCTAATTGAATACGATCGTTCATCGTTTCCATTTTCAACATTTCTCCTTTACGGGAAGCTACCATTTCAATAATTCTGCCGCTGTATTCTTCGGGTAGATTAATTATCAGTTGTTCAACAGGTTCACAACGGACACCATTTATCATCTTGAAAATTACTTGCGGCTGTCCCACTTGTAATTCATAACCTTCGCGACGCATGGTTTCTATTAAAATGGATAAATGAAGCACTCCTCTGCCATAAACATGCCAAATATCTTTATCGGGTTCCTTTTCTACTCGTAAAGCAAGATCTTTATCCAATTCACGCATCAATCGTTCATGTAAATGCCTTGAAGTGATGTATTTTCCTTCCTGCCCATAAAAAGGAGAATTGTTAATGGTAAACACCATACTCATGGTTGGTTCATCAACAGCAATAGGTTTTAAAGGCTCAGGCTGATTAATATCCGCAATAGAATCTCCAATTTCAAAATTATCAATCCCGATTAAAGCACAAATATCCCCTGATTTTACTTCTGAAATTCTTTTTCGTTCCAGTCCTATAAAAGTATATAGTTCTTTAATTTTAGTTTTAACGATAGAATTATCCCTTTTTACTAAACTCACATCCATACCTTCGTACAGTGTACCACGATGAACACGTCCTACTGCAATTCTACCTACATAAGGAGAATAGTCCAAAGAAGTAATCAGCATTTGAGGTGTTCCTTCCAGATAGAGAGGCTCAGGGATATATTTGATAATAGCATCCAATAGCGGAAAAATATTGTTTGTTGGTTTTCTCCAATCTTCTGACATCCAATTTTGTTTGGCAGAACCAAAAATTGTATGAAAATTCAGTTGTTCTTCGGTAGCATTCAAATGATACATTAAATCAAAAACTGCTTCCTGAACTTCATCAGGGCGACAATTAGGCTTATCCACCTTGTTAATCACAACAATAGGAATAAGTTCCAATTGCAAAGCCTTTTGTAAAACAAATCGTGTTTGAGGCATTGGCCCTTCAAAAGCATCCACCAGCAGTAAAACTCCGTCAGCCATGTTGAGTACCCGCTCTACTTCACCACCAAAGTCAGCGTGACCAGGAGTATCAATAATGTTGATTTTATAGCCATTGTAATTGATCGAAGCATTTTTTGCCAGAATCGTAATTCCTCTTTCACGTTCTATTTCATTATTGTCCATGATTAATTCGCCGACCTTTTCATTGTCTCTGAAAAGATGACCAGCCAACAACATCTTATCAACCAGCGTGGTTTTTCCGTGATCAACATGAGCAATAATTGCAACATTTCTAATTTTTTGCATGTATCCAACTCCTCATTTTTTAAGCTTGCAAATTTAATCAAAAAAATTGAATTTTAATTGGTTATGTTATTAAAATTACTTGAGTGTAGATTCAACCAGCAAGTGCGAAATTACACAAAATGTTTGAAAAACTCATTTTTAGGAGAATTAAAGTTTAATTTTTCTCGAGGTCTACGATTCAATTTGTACTGAATATTTTTGATATCCTGATCCGAATAATTTTTAAATGAAGCCTTTTTAGGGATATATTGCCTGATGAGTTTATTCCCGTTCTCAATTGCTCCCTTTTGCCAGGAACTGTAGGGATCGGCAAAATAAACCGGAACCTTTAACATTTTAGTTATTAACTCATGTGCAGCGAACTCCGATCCATTATCGGTTGTAATCGTTTTAAGTTTATCCTTGAAAGGCAGTAATATTTTAAAGACCTCCTTTGCAAGCTCTTCGGAATC
>DAOOVG010000051.1:0-16059 GCA_035369865.1 Paludibacteraceae bacterium
GGCGGGATTCGAACCCACGACCCACAGCTTAGAAGGCTGTTGCTCTATCCAACTGAGCTACGAGACCAGAATTTTTTGGTGTAAAAAAAGAAAAACAAAATTAATCAGCATCAAGAAATCATTAGGAATGCAATTTTTATTATTTTCGATTGATTTTCCTGCTATTTCCCGTTGCAAAAGTACTGTAATTTTAAAAAAAACGCAAGTGTTTTTATTCAAAATTCATAATAAGGAGTCTTTTTCGACTAAAAATAACTAATTTTGTAAAATTAAAAGGTATTATTATCAAAATAATAAATATATAGACTGATAAATGAAAGTATTAAAATTTGGCGGCACTTCGGTTGGCTCAGTGCAGGGCATTTTGAATTTAAAAAAAATTGTTGAATCACAAAACGAACAGATAGTAGTAGTGGTTTCTGCTTTGTCAGGTGTAACAGATCAGTTATATCATATTTCAAAAATAGCTGCGAGTGGTGATGAAAGTTACTTAAAGGAATATGATGAAATGTTTCGCCGTCACATGGAAATCATTCATCAAGTGATTTCTCCTGAAAAAAAAGCAAAAACAGTCAGTCAAGTTCAGACATTGTTTGCTGATCTTTTAAATATATTTCGTGGAATTTATTTAATTAAAGATATATCCACTAAAATTACTGATACTGTTGTAAGTTATGGTGAAATGATTTCTTCTGTCATTATTGCCAATGTTATAAAAAATGCTGTTCATTTTGATTCACGGACATTTATTAAAACAAAGGATCAATATAATAAACACATGGTAGATTTTAAAGCTACCAATGCTCTTATTCAAGAAAAATTTAAGGATGCTCCTCAAATTGTGGTATGTGGCGGATTTATTTCAACTGATGTAGAAGAAAATTATGTCACCAATTTGGGTAGAGGAGGTTCTGATTATACTTCTGCTATTCTTGCTGCTGCCTTAAATGCTTCCATTCTCGAAATCTGGACAGATGTTGATGGCTTTATGACTGCCGATCCACATATCATTAATAACGCTTATGTAATTGATCGATTGAGTTATAGTGAAGCAATGGAGCTTTGTAATTTTGGTGCAAAAGTGATTTATCCACCTACTATTTTCCCTGCTTTTCATAAAAGTATTCCAATCATCATTAAAAATACTTTTCATCCTGAGGCACAAGGCACTTACATTTCGAAAGAAAAGTCGGGTGAACCTTCAAAAGCCATTAAAGGAATTTCATCCATCGACGATACTTCCTTAATTACCATTCGAGGTTTGGGAATGGTAGGTGTTATTGGAGTTAATTACCGAATTTTTCGTGCTTTGGCAAAAAATGGTATCAGCGTATTTTTTGTTTCGCAGGCTTCTTCTGAAAGTACTACTTCTATCGGTGTTCGAAATGCTGATAGTGCATTAGCTGTTCAAGTGCTGAAAGATGAATTTATTTATGAATTAGAACAGGGTGAAATTGATGAGATTTTTTCTGAAGATGAGATGGCAACAATTGCCATTGTTGGCGACAATATGAAACGTACTCCTGGTATAGCTGGAAAACTTTTTGGTACTTTAGGGCGAAATGGTATTAATGTTGTTGCTTGTGCACAGGGAGCATCGGAAACTAATATTTCATTTGTTACTGATAGAAGCTATTTGCGAAAGGCATTGAATGTTATTCATGATTCGTTTTTTCTGTCTGAGTATCAAGTGCTGAATATTTTTTTGGTAGGTATTGGTATGGTGGGAAGCAATTTGTTAAATCAAATCAAGATGCAGCAACCCAAATTGATACAAGAAAAAGGATTAAAATTGAATGTTGTAGGAATAGCTACAAGCGAAAAAATGTATTTTGACAGAGAAGGAATTGATATTGAGCAATATAATGAGATTTTGGAAACAAAAGGTGTAGCATCTTCCTCTGAGAAGATTGCTAATGAAATTATCAATATGAACATTTTTAATTCTGTTTTTGTGGATTGTACTGCCAGTGATCAAATTGCTGATTTGTATCAACAATTACTCGATCATAATATTTCTGTGGTGGCAGCTAATAAAATAGCAGCCTCTTCTTCGTACGACAAATACATTCGGTTGAAAGAAACTGCTCTTCGTAAAGGAATTAAATTCCTTTTTGAAACCAATGTAGGAGCTGGTTTACCTATTATCAGCACCATTAATAATTTGATAAATAGCGGCGACCGTATTTTTAAAATTGAAGCGGTACTTTCCGGAACGTTGAATTTTATTTTTAATACCATCAGTGAAGAAATACCTTTGAGCAAAGCTATTCGGTTGGCGAAAGAAAAAGGTTTTTCAGAACCTGATCCTCGTATTGATTTAAGTGGTAAAGATGTGGTGCGAAAACTTGTTATTCTGACACGTGAAGCAGGCTATCGAGTGGAACAAGAAGAAGTAGTAAAAAAATTATTTATCCCTGATAAGTTTTTTAAGGGAACATTGGAAGAATTTTGGGAAAGTATTTCCGAACTGGATGAAGAATTTGAACAAAAAAGACAGATTTTGGCTTCGCAGGGAAAACGTTGGAAATTTGTAGCTTCTATGGATCATGATTATTGTGAAGTGGGACTTCAGGAAGTAGATCAGCATCATCCTTTTTATGATTTGCAAGGAAGTAATAATATCATTTTACTTACCACAGAACGTTATAATGAATTTCCTATGATGATCAAAGGTTATGGAGCTGGAGCAAGTGTTACTGCAGCAGGAGTATTCTCCGACATTATCAGCATTGCTAATATTCGTTGAGAGAATGAAAAACACTCGAGTTTTATTTTCTGTGGTGTTTTCTTTGTGTTTTGTTATTGCTTGCAAAAAAATGCCACCACAATTACCAGCCAATAAAAACGTTGATGACGTCCAGAATACTATGTCAATGATGGAAATAAACCATCAATTAGCACTTCGAGAAGACAGCTTATTGCAAGTGTATGTGGCGAACTTGAAAGACAAAAGTTTCAGGAAGACAGAAACTGGATTGTGGTATAAAATTGAAAAAACTAAGCAAGGAAAGAAAATAAAAAATAATGATGTTTGTCAATTTTCTTATGAACTTTTTTCATTGGATGACAAGTTGCTTGAGAAAAATGAACAAGAAATTATTGTTATAGGAAAAAAACAGACTATCAAAGGACTTGAAGAAGGATTGCAACTTTTACGCAAAGGCGATAATGCCATTTTCATTATTCCATGGTATCTGGCTTACGGGATGAAAGGGAAAGAACCATTAATAGCTCCTTATGTTTCAGTAATTTACAGGGTAAAAGTGTTTGAATAATATAGCCAATTTGAACGAACTTAAAGGAAATAGTAGTTTCTGTTTATTTTTAATGACAATTCTGGGATAAATTTAATTATTTTTTGAAAAGGTTAATTCTTCCTTTTTTGTTTTCTAAACAATACTAAAGAAGAGACTCCCAAAATAGCACGTCTCTTCTTTAAATATTTCTCTAAAATAGTTATTTTGCTTGTTGTTCTGCCTCTTTAATCATTTGCTCGCTGGCATACATATAAACTTCTACTCGACGGTTGGCAGCTCTTCCTTCAGGGGTAGAATTATCAGCTACAGGTTCAGAATAATTTTTCCCTATCACATCTTTAATTTGATTAGCAGGAACTCCTTTTGATTTTAGAAAATTAGCTACTGATTGTGCTCTTTCTACAGATAATTTTTGATTAAACTCTAAAGAACCTGTATTATCTGTGTGACCTATAATAGCAATATCCATAGTTGGATTTTCAATCATAATTTGCGCAAATTTACTCAAAGCATTTTTTGACGCTTCATTTAAAGTACTTTTATTCGTTTCAAATAAAATACCTGATTCAAAAGTCACTTTTACTGCTGGAAGTCCATTAATATCTGTAATAGTTTCCACCTTTGCTCCTTCAATTGCAGCCGCTTTTTCTGCTGCCTTATCCATTTGTTTCCCAATAATAGCACCTGTTGTTGCTCCAACTGCCGTTCCAATAGCAGCACCTATTCCTGCACTTTTTGCATCTTTACCAATTAAAGCACCTATTCCTGCACCTACAGCGGCACCTGTTCCTGCTCCAATCATGGTACCTTTTGCTGTCTTGTTCAGGGACTTGCAGCCACTTAAAATTACAGCAAAAGATAAAAATAAAATCATTAAACCATTTTTTGTTTTCATATTCATAAAATTTTAGAGTTAATGAACTATAAATTTACTAATAGTTTTTCAATTTTTTTGAAAAACGCCATTTTATTGACGAATAAAATCTTTTTGTTTAAAACAACATATAAAAATAATACCACCTAAATTCTTTTCAAAGATAATTTGTTTTTATTTAATTTTCAAACGTAATTTGTTAAATTTGAAAGAATATTTTTAACTTTATAGTCACCAGTTTAATTTCTCTTTTTGACTATAAAAACTATTTATTTATCTTTGAATTATAATTAAGGCATAGCATTATTTGAAATGAATGAATTAGAAAATTTATTTGTAAAATATACCGGAGAAAAATTATTATCAAAAGAAGAACTTTCTGCTTCTGGTTCTCATCGACGTTATTTTCGCTTGGAAAGCAAAAACAACTCATTAATTGGGGTAGAAGGTACTTCAAAAGAGGAAAATAGAGCTTTCATTGAATTAGCAAAACATTTTTATCAACAAGGTTTGCCTGTTCCACTTTTTTTAACTCAATCTTCAGACGGCATGTATTATCTGGAAGAAGATTTAGGGAATACTTTACTTTTTGATTATATAGCCGAAGGTAGAAAAACAGGTGTTTTTTGTGAATCAGAAAAAGAAATGTTGAGAAAAACTATTCGAGAATTACCAGAAATTCAAATTAAAGGAGCTATAAACTTAGATTTCTCTGTTTGTTATCCTCAACCAGAATTTAATGAACGTTCTATATTATGGGATCTGAATTATTTTAAATATTGTTTTTTGAAAGCTACCGGGCTCGACTTTCAGGAAAATTTGTTAGAAGATGATTTTAAAAAACTTTCCAATATTTTGCTGAAAAATCAAACCAATACGTTTATGTATCGTGATTTTCAAAGCAGAAATGTAATGATTAAAAATGACGAGCCTTATTTTATTGATTTTCAGGGTGGAAGAAAAGGTCCTGTTTATTATGATGTCGCTTCTTTTCTCTGGCAAGCTAAAGCCAATTACAATAATGAACTCCGCGAAGAACTTTTACAAAATTATTTAGAGGTGCTTGCTTCTCTTATTTCTTTCAATGAATCAGAGTTTAGAGAACAATTGAAACATTATGTACTTTTTCGTACTTTACAAGTTCTGGGAGCTTATGGATTTAGAGGTTATTTTGAGAAAAAACCGCATTTCCTCCAAAGCATACCGTATGCAATAGAAAATCTGAGAGCTATTTTACAAAATAATATTTCAGGATATCCTTATTTAATAAAAATTTTACAACAACTTACAGAACTGAAACAATTTCGTGAAGTATCGCTTCGAAAACCATTAACGGTAAAAATTTATAGTTTTGCTTATAAAAAAGGAATTCCACAAGATGATTCGGGGAATGGTGGTGGATTTGTTTTTGATTGTAGAGCTATTAATAATCCCGGCAAATATGAAAAATTTACTTATTTTTCAGGACTTGATGAGGGTGTAAAACAATTTTTGGAAGATGATGGCGAAATTCTTATCCTTCTGGAGAATGCTTATAATTTAGTGGATGCTTCTGTAAAACGTTATATGGACCGTGGATTTACCAATTTAATGATTAGTTTTGGATGTACTGGAGGTCAGCATCGTTCTGTGTATGCAGCTCAAAAAATGGCTGAGCATATTCATCAAAAATTTGGTGTTGAAGTCCATCTTATTCATAGAGAATTAAATAAAGAAGAATTATTTCTTGCAACAGCTTAAAATTTCTGGCTGAAAAATTAAAAATTTCAAAAAACACCATCGTTTTTAAGCAATGAAGGCTTTGATACTTGCTGCTGGACTGGGAACTCGTTTAAAACCATTAACCAATTCTATTCCAAAAGCGTTAATCCCTATTAATGGAAAAACTTTACTGGAATATCAGATTTTAAATTTGAAAAAATATGGTTTTAACGAAATCGTTATTAATGTTCACCATTTCCCAGACCAAATTATTGATTTTTTAAAATCAAAAAATAATTTTGGATTGAATATTAAAATTTCTGACGAAAGAGATTTTTTATTAGATACAGGTGGTGGCATTCGTCAAACGGAATGGTTTTTCAATGATGGAAAACCATTTTTAGTTCATAATGTAGATATTTTCTCCAATATTGACCTGTATCAACTTTATCGACAACATCTTTCGCTTAACGGACTGGCAACTTTAGTGGTAAGCTCCCGCAAAACCTCCCGCTACCTTTTATTTGATGAAAATCTGCAACTAAAAGGCTGGTTCAACGGGAAAACACAAGAAATTAAACCAACGACTATAAACATTAATCAATTCCAAAAATTAGCTTTTGCTGGAATACAAATTCTTTCTCCACAAATTTTTAAGCTGATGAAAAATTGGGAACCTCCATTTTCAATTATTGATTTCTATTTGCAAAACATGGAACGATACCCGATTTTTGGATATATTCCTCCTGAATTCAAAATATTAGATGTGGGGAAAATCCAAGCTCTCAACGAAGCAGAAAAATTTATTCCTCAATTCTTCGACTTTTAATCAAATACATATCCAGCAGAGTTATAGCAGCCATTGCTTCCACAATTGGAACTGCTCGAGGCAAAACACAAGGATCGTGACGTCCATAAGCTTCCATCTTAACTTCCTCAGAATGAATATTGACGGTAGTTTGTTTTTTTGAAATTGTGGCTACTGGTTTGAACAAAACTCTGAAATAAATATCCTGTCCATTACTAATTCCTCCTTGAATACCTCCAGAATTATTCGTTTTGGTAGTAATTTTATCTCCTATTTTAATAAATTCATCATTCATTTCAGAACCTTTCATCGCAACACCTTCAAAACCCTTTCCATAATCAAATCCGTGAGTAGCATTAATGCTGAGCATGGCTTGAGCAAGGCGAGCTTGCAATTTATCATAAATTGGTTCTCCCCACCCTATTGGTACACCTTTTATTACGCAAGTGATAATTCCCCCAATAGAATCACCTTCTTTTTTCAATTCTTGAATATAAGCAATCATTTTTTCAGCAACTTCAGGTTCTGGGCATCGAATTGCATTGGTTTCAATAAGCGACAAATCTACCGCTTCATAGGTTTTAGTCATTGTAATAGGTCCTACTTGGGAGGTAAAAGCCACAATATTAATTCCTAATTTTTTTAAAACTAACTTAGCAATAGCGCCAACAACAATTCTGGCTGCTGTTTCGCGTGCTGAACTGCGACCACCACCTCGATAATCACGAATACCATACTTCTGCTGATAAGTAAAATCGGCATGAGAAGGGCGATAAATTTCTTTTAAATGGTCATAATCTGCACTCCGTTGATTCGTATTCCAAATAACAAAAGCAATAGGCGTTCCCGTTGTGATGCCTTCGAAAATACCTGACAAAAAAACTACTTTGTCTTCTTCTTTTCGGGAAGTCGTAATATTAGATTGACCGGGACGACGTCGATTTAATTCATTTTGAATAAAATTTTCATCTATTTTGAGCCCCGCAGGACAACCATCAATAACCCCTCCGATAGCAGGTCCATGAGATTCACCAAAAGAAGTAAAAGTGAATAATTTACCAATTGTATTTGACATAATAAATTAAACTTCTTTATCTTATCTTGCAAAAATAACTAATTCCTCATTAAAAATGAGAAAATTATACTTTTATAATTTATTGATATAAAACTAATTGCATTCACAATCACTACAATTGCTATTATTAGCATGATTGCTTTCGCAATCACAATCTGCTTCGCAACCGCAACCGCATCCAGAAAGTGAAGAAAGTTCCTCTTCCGTAGCATCTCTCACTTCCAAAACAGTTCCTTTGAAATGTAGTTTTTCATCTGCCAATGGATGATTCAAATCAACCGTCACATAATTTTCAGTGATTGTTACTATTTTAGCAGGTAAACGATTACCTTCATTATCCATCAAGGTAACTACATTTCCTTCAAAAATGACATCATTATCTAATTTGCCATCTGTTTCAAAAATACTTCGATCAAGGTCTATTATATCTTCCTTATCATAATGACCATATCCATCCTCGCTATCAATAGTAAATTCAAAATCATCTCCCTCTTCCAAGCCATACAAATATTCTTCAAATTTAGGCAGGATCATTCCTACACCATAAATAAAACTTAAAGGTTCTTGTTCAGTGGCTCTTTCCATTAATTCCAATTCACCTTCATTTTCTCCTTCTACAAATAATTCATATTTTGCAGACACTACTTTGTTTACATCAATTTTCATTTTCTAATTTTTAAATTTATAAATCAAGATTAATTATTTTTTTATAACGACTATTAAAATAAATTGTTCATTTTAGAAGCAAAATCTCTCTATTTTTCAGTTATAAATCAATACCAGTCAATGGGTGTTGAACCATAACCACTACGTTTTTCATATTTCAGGTCACGAAGCATGCTCGAATTTACGCCAATTCTAAAATAATAAGACTGGAAAGGTCCGAAAGGAACAAAATTAGCAGAAATATTCCAACAATGTAAATTTCTTGAAACACTTATATTAGTAGTGGTAAATTGTTTAGCAACAAAATCATAAGAAGTACTTGAACTGATATTCCACTTCGAAGTTAAGGATATGTTACCTGATAAACTTAAATTATGAGTAAAGCCCATTTTATATTCCATTTTTTTATAATCAAAAACATTGGTATTAGCATAACGAATAGAATAATTAATTGTAAGATTCCAGGGAATTGTAACTTTTTGGTAACCATCTTTGTCGGTCTCAACACTTGAAGAGTGTGAAGTGCTTGAAGTTAATGGACTTAAATTCTGACTATTACTTTGTTCTGTAGGCAGAGATTGTTCGCTTTCAGCATCTAACGGATTTGATTGACTTGAATTCGAAGCAGTTTTACTTTTTCCAAAAAGTTTTTTAAAAGTATCATTATTAAAAGTAAAACTATAACTTGCATTTGTACCCAAAAAACGAGGAAATTTCCCATGATCCCAGCGTAATTCATTAATTCTAACCGGCTGTCCGCTTTTATTAAGACCATACATATAAGGATCAAAACTTCCACTTAAATTTAGAGAACGATTTTGACCAAATTTTAAACGTAAGTTAACATTAAAATTTGACCAATTCATTGAATCAGCCACCATATTATAGCTTCCACCCACTGAAAAATTATCGATTAAACTTATCACTTTATAAGGAACAGTTCCAGTAGTATCTTTATCGTTCCGAACTTTCATTTCCAGGTTATTTGCAAATGAATAATTGATATTACCTGATTTTCCTGTTCCAGGATAACCATATAAACTTCCTTCGTATCGAGAATAGGATACTTGTTCATGATAAAGCACGTCAGGATTGGTTGGGTCTTTTGTTATTTTGTCATAGCTATCATAATAACCCCATCGCGAATCTCCGAAATTAGGCGTATAACCGAAACCGATACTTGGTGTAAATACATGACGAATTCTATCTACTTTATCCCCAAAAATGGAACGAATAGGAATAAAAAAACCATAAATTTTTGTAGAAGCTGAAATCCCCATATTAAAATCATATACCCGATGAAATCTACTAATTGTATCAATTTTTACTTTTTGATTTTCAGTATCCCAGTCTTTATGGATTGATTGTAAATACCATCTTTCAGTATAATTAAACGTCGGAGAAATATTGATGTAGTTTAAAACATTAAAGGTAGCACTAATAGGAATAGAATGTTTCATTCCATTTTTCCAATCTTTTGAAAAGGAAGATGATAACAATAAATTTTCTTTCGTATTGATGCTGTTTGCAAAAGTTCCACTGTATGACATATAGATTTTTTCATACCATTTTTCTTTACCAATAGCATTTTTACGCTTAAAAGGTACAAATCTGCTAACACTGACATTTAAATTAGGAAATGATAAGCTGATGGTTGAATCTTTAGTTCGTTGGCTAATTAACATGCTTCCAGATAAATTTAAATTAGGAATACCTGGAAATCGCTTGGTAAAAGAGATACTTGAACTTTTTGTATTTTCTGAATTTAAGTCGGGACGATAATAATAATTGATATTACTTCTGTTGTAACCACTGGTTGAAAAATTTACACTGGATGAAAAGGTAAAATATGGATTTGCTTTGGGATCTTGCGAATGTGACCATTGAATGCTCATATTAGTTGCTTTACTATAATCAGGCATAGCTTTTTCGCCTGTGATATCCACACGATAATTGAAACTAAAATTTCCATTGTATTTATATTTTTTAATGTATCGTGAATTGGCTGTCAATGACCAGGTTCCTTTAGTATAAATATCACCTAAAAGTTCCAGGTCAGCATAATCACTCAAAGCAAAATAATATCCCCCATTAGTCAACCCAAAGCCTCTTGAAATATTATCTTCATAATTTGGCATTAAAATACCTGAAGAATATTTTTCAGTGAAAGGAAAAAAGCCAAATGGTACAGCTATCGGCAAAGGAACGTCTGCCAGCACTAAATAAGCAGGACCGGTAACGATATAATCACCAGGTTTCACTTTCCCTTTGGTGAGATACAAATAAAAATCGGGTGAATCAAATTTATCACAAGTAGTGTATTTTCCATCAGCAATACAAAAAATATCTTCCGAGACTTTTTTTGTTTTTTCTCCGATAATATAACCTTCACCTTGCTGAGTTACAACATTTTTAATATATCCCTTTTGACTTTTTAAATTATAAGTCAACTCTTTGGAAGCATAGTTTGCTTCTCCTTCTGAAAATATAGGTTCTCCAATTTTATTGCCCAGACTATCAACCTTACCCCGAGCATAAATCAAACTACTATCTAATTTAACGCGAACAAATTCGGCTTTTAAGGTTATATTTTTATATTTTATTTCACCTTCTCCATGCAAATATCCTGTGCCATCGCCATAAAACACAATAGAATCTTTTGCAGAATAATTAACTTCTGCATCAATTGGGCTTGCTTTTTGCTTTTGAGAAGAAATTTTTGTAGAATCTGTTTTAACTAAAGTTGAATCAGTAGAAATATCTTTATTGAACAAAGGCGAAGAAGAAATCTTGTCTTGACTCTCTTGGCTATAACATAGTAAAGGGATAATCCCCTCTATAAATAAAAGTAAGTACCGAAAAATGAATGAGATATGTTGTTGATGGCAAGTTTGCATCCTTAATTTTTCTCTACCTAAAAGTCTAAAAAATACCAGATTTACACGTTTGCAAATTTAAATAAAAAATATGTCCTTCTTTTACTATTTTTTAATTTTAGGATTAATTTGGTTTTTTATTGTTTTTTGTTTTTATTGAAAACACAAGAAAAAAAGATTATTTTTGCAAAAAAGAAAGGGCTTTACAATTTCTTTATTTTAAACTAATAAGAAAAATAAAATGATTTATTCGTTTTTGAGAAAAACAACTTGTATCAATAAAAATATTTTCAGGGGATTTAATAATGAAAATCAAAAAAATAAAAAGGAACATATTTTATAATTTTAAAAAATTACTGATTGTCAATTTCTTTTTCTTTCCTATCTTTTTAAATAGTTTTATTTCTATCAATGCTCAGGATAATAGATTTATAGTAGTTTTGGATGCCGGGCATGGAGGTAAAGACCCTGGCGCAAAAGGAAAAATTTCAAATGAAAAGGATATTAATTTAGCAGTAGTAAAAGAACTGGGTAAATTGATGGAAGATAATAAAGAACTAAAGGTAATCTATACCCGTAAAACGGATAAATATTTAACCTTACAGGAAAGAGCTGATATTGCTAATCAAAATCATGCGGATTTATTTTTATGTATTCATACTAATGCTTCAAAAAATCGTTCTGCTTTTGGAGCAGAAACTTATACTTTGGGACTTGCTAAAACCCAATCTAACTTAGAAGTCGCTATGCGAGAAAACTCTGTAATTCTTCTTGAAAAAGATTACAAGACTAAATATGAAGGATTCGATCCTACTTCTGTTGATTCTTATATCATGTTTGAATTTATGCAAGATAAATTTCTTGATAAAAGCATTGAACTTGCATCACTTATTCAAACTCATTTTAATTATCATGGTAGATTAGATAGAGGTGTTCGTCAGGCAGGTTTCTGGGTTTTGCATCGTTCAGCATGTCCCAGTGTCCTTGTTGAACTTGGATTCATTTCTAATCCTGAAGAAGAATTATTCCTAAATTCAAAAGAAGGACAACGAAAAATGGCTGAAGCTATTTATAAAGCGTTTCTCGAATATAAACGTGAACATGATAAACGAAATGGAGTTTCAAAAAATTTAGTAAATGCAGGAATAAAAACAGACGCGAAACAAAATGAAACAAGTGACATTTCTACTAATCAAACAACAGATCCAAATAATGTTTCCGCTTCCACTGTTCAACTCTCAGATAATATATTTGATAATCAATCCGTTGTCTTTAAAATACAAATTTTTGCAAGTAGAAAGAAACTTCCTCCTAATGCTCCAGATTTTAAAGGAATTAAAGAGATTGCTTTTTACGAGGAAGACGGATTATATAAATATACTGTTGGCGCAGAATCTGACTATAACAATATATTGAAATTACGAAATGAAATTAAGACCAAGTTTCCAGAAGCATTCATAATTGCTTTCAAAGGGAACAATAAAATTTCTATCAAAGAGGCTTTAGAAAATTCAAAATAAAATATTCTTAATCTGTTATAATAAGTTAACTAATTAAGGGAAAATTCGAATTTTAAAAAAACTGAAAAATGAAAAAGAAATTTTTTAATAAGGAAGTTAAAATTGGATTAATGGTAATAATTGCCATTTTTTTATTGTATTTCGGAATTAATTTTTTGAAAGGAATTGATATTTTTTCACCTACTAGATCTTATTATAGTGTTTATGAAAAGTTAGATGGTTTGGTAACTTCCTCTCCAGTTTTTATCAAAGGCTATAAAGTAGGACAGGTGGACAAAATCCAATATGATTTTTCACAACAAAAATCATTTATTGTTAAAATTTCGATTGAAAAAAACATTCGACTTCCGGAAGATACAAAAATTGAATTATTTGATAATGGCTTAATGGGTGGGAAAGCTCTGCAACTGATTCTAAATCAATCAGGCAGTCAACATTATCTTCAACCTGGCGACACGATTCCTTCTCAAATAAGTGTTGGATTAATGGGTCAAATTACAAACAGTCTTTTACCGAAAATTGAAAGTATTTCATCTCAGGCAGATTCATTATTAACCTCTCTCAGAAAACTTTCTGAAAGTGAAAAAATTAATAATTCTTTAACTTCCCTCGAAGAAACTTCTGCTAATTTTGCATACAGTTCCAAGCAACTAAAAAATATAATGAACAATGAAATTCCAGTAATGATTGATAATGTAAATAGTCTTACAACCGATTTTAAAGCAGTGAGCAATAATATTAAAGGAATTGATTTTGCTTCAACAGTCGGTAATATTGATCAAACCATCAATAATTTAAATTTAATGTCTGACAAGATAAATAATGGTGAAGGCACGCTGGGATTATTGTTGACCGATAAAGAGCTTTATTTTAATCTGGCAAATACCACTGTAAGCGCTAATAATTTATTAATCGACTTAAAAAACAACCCAAAACGATATGTTCATTTTTCAGTTTTTGGAAATAAAACAAAATAAGGTTATTTAGAATTTGTCTAAATAAGAAAAAAATGAAAAAAATAAATAATTACTTTTTATTATCTTTAAAACGCACATTAATAATTTATTCAACTTGATTTTAACAAAAAATTATATTTTTTTACACTAAATTGTTAATATCTTTTAAATCAAGTACTTCTCTATAAATTTTGGAACAAAGTATTTGAATCTCAAATAATTTTACAAACATACTGATTATAAGCAAAATAAAATTTTGATTTTTCTTCCTTTTAAAAAATCATTTTGATTTTTCAAAATAAATTTAGACTTTTGCTAAAAGGAGTTGAAGTTATCTTTACTTAAAAAAAATAAATGAATTACACATAATTCATTTATTTTTTCTGTGTCAATACAAAATTCGGAAGTTATTTAATGCGATAATCTAATTTTTTTGAAATGAAGATTTATGAACAATTGTGGAATCGATGCTTGAAAGTCATTAAGGATAACATCAACGAAGCATCATTTAATACCTGGTTTGCTCCTATTATCCCGTTGCAATATGAAAATAATTGCATAGTCTTACAAGTACCGAGTCAATTTTTTGTAGAATACATAGAAGAAAAATATATCGACTTATTGCAAATGACACTTTATCGCGTGATAGGCGAAGGTACACATCTGGAATATCGTGTAATGATTGACCAATCAAATGATAAAAGCACACAAATTCCGAGCACAGGTGAAAAAGCAAAAATCAAATTGCCTTCAAGTAATACAACTTACAAAAAACAATCATTACCCGATATCGATCCCCAATTAAATTTAAATTACAATTTCGATACGTTAATTGAAGGAAAAAGTAACAAATTGGCTCGAACTGCTGGTATCAGCATTGGAGAAAATCCTGGGAAAACAGCCTTTAATCCATTATTTGTATATGGACCTTCCGGAATCGGGAAAACTCATTTAGCAAATGCTATTGGAATTAACGCAAAACAAAATCATGCTGATAAACGGGTTTTGTATGTTTCAGCAAATACTTTTCAAATACAATATACCGATTCTGTACGGAATAACACGGTTAATGATTTCCTTAATTTCTACCAAACAATCGACGTACTAATCATTGACGACATTCAAGAATTTGCTGGAAAAACTGGTACGCAAAATACTTTCTTTCATGTTTTTAATCATTTGCATCAATCAGGAAAACAATTAGTGCTGACTTCTGACCGTTCACCTTTGTTGCTGGCAGGGCTTGAACAACGTTTGCTAACAAGGTTCAAATGGGGACTTTCAGCCGAAATTGAAAAACCTGATTTTGAACTTCGGAAAGCCATTTTAAAAGATAAAATTTACAGGGATGGATTGGAAATTTCTGAGAAAGTAGTTGATTTTATCGCTTTGAACATTACTGACAATGTTCGTGATTTAGAAGGAGTTTTAATTTCATTATTAGCTCATTCTACTTTAACTGATGTGCCCATTGATATAGAATTAGCAGAAAAAATCATCAATCGAATTGTGAATGTAACCAAAAAAACAAATACAGTAGAAAAAATCCGTGATGCTGTTTGTGAATATTTTTCCGTTCCTATTGAAGATATATTTACAAAAAGTCGAAAAAGGGAAATAGTTCAGGCGCGTCAAATTGCCATGTATTTATCCAAACAATTAACACAAAGCTCTTTGTCTTATATAGGCAATGCAATAGGTAAACGTGACCATGCCACTGTATTATACTCCTGTAAAACAGTAAATGATTTGATGGAAACCGATAAAAGCTTTAGAAACAAAGTAAAAGAAATTGAAGAAAAATTGAAAAGTTAACTTTAATTTATTCAAACAAAATTGATTGCAAAGCTGTTGTTAGTAACAGCTTTTTTTGTAAAAACAGTGAATCGACTCATTTAATTTTCTCCTAATTATAAAAAGAATAGGGCATCCTAACCAATTTTTAAGTGTTTGGTGACCATTGAAGCTTTAGACTTATTTTTTTCTTCAATAAATTATATCGAATATCAATTTAAGGATAGAACCCTCAAACAATTACCTAAAATATTAAATGAAGATCAATAATACATTTTAGATAAATTGAACATTAAGCTACCACATAATTTGTAGGCAAGAATTTTTTTAGGGAAGATCATGTAAGTGAATAATATCCAGCTGATTATAAATAAATTACAATTTTTCAAAAAGGAAAATCCGTTATAAATCAATTGCTTACATACCTCTTTAATTAATTACATAGGTACAATTTGCTTTAAGCCCCATAAATTTTGTTACAGTTGTAAAAAACCATATTTTCTTTTTTGAAAACACTTATCATATTGAA
>DAOOVG010000052.1:0-15837 GCA_035369865.1 Paludibacteraceae bacterium
AAAGTAAAGCGATGAGTATTCTTACCCAATCGTTCCAAACAAATAATTCAACTACAAAATACGATTTGGTAGCTGTCATGGGAGGTGAACCTGAAGAGATGTTCCGCAAAGCTATTGCCGAAATGGGCGGAATAGAAAACTTCATAAAACAAGGTGATAAAGTATGTGTAAAACCAAATATCGGTTGGGCTCAACCACCAGAAATGGGAGCTGATACGAATCCAAAACTGGTAGCCGAAATCATAAAACAATGTCTGAAAGCCGGTGCAAAAGAAGTGATTGTTTTTGATCATCCATGCGATGAATGGCGAAAATGTTATACCAATAGTGGTATTGAAGCAGCAGCAAAAGCTGCCGGTGCAAAAGTTGTTCCAGCAAATGAAGAATCTTATTATAAATCTATTTCCCTTCCTCATGGAAAAAAATTGAAATCGGCAAAAATTCATGAAGCTATTATAGGCAGCGATAAATGGATTAATGTTCCCTGCTTGAAAAATCATGGTGGAACTCAACTTACCATTTCTATGAAAAATTATATGGGCATTGTTTGGGACAGAGGTTATTTTCATGCTCACGATTTGCAGCAATGCATCGCCGACATTTGTACTTACGAAAAACGTCCGGTTTTGAATGTGGTTGATGCCTATAGAATTATGAAAAATAATGGACCGAGAGGAAAATCTCCTTCGGATGTAGTCATTGCAAAAGGACTTTTTATGTCACAAGACATTGTTGCAGTGGATACGGCAGCAGCTAACTTCTTTAATCAGGTACGTGAAATGCCTATAGAAAAAGTAAAACATATTCTTAATGCCCAAGCTTTGGGATTAGGAACAATGAATCTTGACGAATTAAAAATCAAAAGAATTAAGTTGTAGTTTTTCCTGAATAAAAGAAAAATATGCTGAAAAAAATTCGAGTACTTTTTTCTATTGTCTTGTTTTCATTAATTACCCTTTATTTTCTGGATTTCAGAGGCTTTTTACCACAAAGTTTTAGTTTTTTAGCTGATATTCAATTTATTCCCGCATTATTGGCGGTAAACGTCGGCATTATCATAATATTGGTTGCACTCACATTAATATTTGGACGAATATATTGTTCTTCTGTTTGTCCAATGGGATTTTTTCAAGATATAGTAGGCTGGTTATCAAAAAAACTCATAAAAAAGAAACGATACACTTACAGTAAAGCCAAACCAGTCCTCCGCTGGAGTGTATTAGCTGCAGTTGTCATCACTTCTCTTTTTGGATTTACCTTTTTGCTGGGTTTGCTCGATCCGTATGGAGCTTATGGAAGAATAGCTACACATCTTTTTCGTCCCATTTATCTTGCTGGAAATAATTTACTTGCCAATATCTTCAATTCATTCGGAAATTATAGCTTGTATAAAGTAGCTATTCATGGCTTGAGTATTTTTTCAACCATCATTGCAATTATTACTTTATTAGGAATAGGTTTTCTGGCATGGCGAAATGGAAGAACTTATTGTAACACCATTTGTCCTGTAGGAACGCTTCTTGGTTTTTTGAGTAAATTTTCTTTTCTTAAAATACAATTTAAAGACGAAAATTGTAATTTGTGCGGTTTGTGTGCGATGAAGTGCAAAGCTTCATGTATTGATGCAAAAAATAAAAAAATTGATTATAGTCGTTGTGTTACGTGTTTCAATTGTATAGAAAGTTGTAACCGAGATGCCATAAATTACACTACCATTTTGCAAAACAAAAAAAGAGCAACTGAAACAATTTCTCACACTCATACTCATAAAGAAACAAAATCAGTTGACTCATCTAGACGAAGTTTTCTTTCAGCCACATTGTTTTCTCTTGTGACTGGAGGCACATTGCTTGCTCAACAAACTACCAATAAATTATTTCCCAAAAAAGCTTTCAAGCGTCAAACTCCTGTTGCTCCTCCTGGTGCCATTAGTTTTGATCATTTAAAGGAAAAATGTATTTCCTGTCATTTGTGCGTGAGTAAATGTCCTTCCCACGTGATTAAGCCAGCTTTTCTGGAATATGGTTTAGATGGAATGATGCAACCTCACTTATATTTTGATCACGGTTACTGCAATTATGATTGTACCGTTTGTGGTGAAGTTTGTCCAACGGGTGCACTCAAACCATTAACAGTAGAAGAAAAACATCTTACGCAAATGGGTCAAGTACAATTCATTATTGAAAATTGTATTGTGTATAATGACGAAACCAGTTGTGGTGCCTGTTCAGAAGTTTGTCCTACGCAAGCAGTCAGCATGATTCCTTATAAAGGTGCACTTACTATTCCTTATATAGACACTTCCATTTGTATAGGTTGCGGAGGCTGTGAATCAGCTTGTCCAGCAATTCCTTACAAAGCTATTTATGTGGAAGGTTTGGAAATACAGGGTAAAGCCAGTATAAAACATGAAAAACAAGAACAAATAGAAATTAACGATTTCGGATTTTGAATTTTTTTTAACCCAAATTTGTCATTAGAATTTATATGGTTATAGATTGAATAAAAGTTTACGTATAACATAAATTTTATTAATTAAGGATAAAAAATTCGTTTATTAAAATACTTTTTATCTTTTTCAAAAAATATTCTTACTGTTTGTTCATATAGAAACTATCTGGCAAAAACAAATTAATGTATTGGTTCTATTGACAATATCATTTTATTTAATTTAATACATTGATAAATTTAACCGCATCTTGCCTAACTCGTCGAATAAACATTATTTTTGGTTTAAAATTAGATTTAGGTTTATCAGTAATATCTGTTTTTGTTGGACTATAATTGGTATATCGTAAGTATTATTTTTTACATATGTTTTTTGGATATTACCAAAATTTATATAAAAGTAGAAATTTTACCATTTTAAATAAGGATGCTTTTAAGAAGAAAACTGCTCCACAAATTTACTTGATAAATTTCACTGTAAAAACAAATAAAAACTCAAGTGATTTGTTTAAGAATGTTTTCATTCTTAAAAGCATATAAAGATCTGACGTTTTTTAGTCTTGAGCCTTTTTCAAAAGTCAGAATATGTTCGTTATTTATAATCGTTCCAGTTGGTTCCTAACATACTACCTGTTTTTTCGAACTGAAGATGCATACCAAAACAAGCTTTTAAATTATGAGGTATGTGATTTGTACCAGAAATTGTGAGATAATCACGCAACATTTGTTTATATTCCGGAGCCACACAATTTTCAATAATGATTTCTGCTCTTTCTTTTGGTGTTTTACCACGCAAGTCAGCGATTCCATATTCGGTAATAAGAACATTTACCGAATGTTCGGTATGATCCACATGTGGAACCATCGGAACAATACTGCTAATATTGCCGTTTTTGGCAGTGGAAGGAGTGGTAAAAATGGAAATAAATGAATTACGTGTAAAATCGCCTGAACCTCCAATACCATTCATCATTTTGGTTCCAAGTACATGAGTGCTATTTACATTTCCAAAAATATCAGCTTCCAGTGCTGTATTGATAGTAATTAGACCCAAACGGCGAACTACTTCAGGATTATTAGAAATTTCTTGAGGACGAAGCACCAGCTTGTCGCGAAAGAAATCGAGATTTTTGTATATTTTTTGCAGTACCGGATTGGTAACCGTCAGCGAACATCCACTGGCAAATTTAATGTTTCCTTCCATCATCAGTTCAATCACGGTATCCTGAATCACTTCGGTATACATTTCAAAAGGCGGAACTTCTTCATTTTTACCCAAAGAAAACAGCAAAGCATTGGCAATGTTACCTACCCCTGATTGTACAGGCAAAAATTCGTGTGGAATTCTTCCGGAACGAATTTCTCCGACCAGAAAAGCAGCCACATTGTTTCCAATTTGCTGAGTAACTTCATCCGATGGAGCAAAATCAGAAACCTCATCAGGTAAATTAGTTTCGACAATACAAAGAATTTTGGATGGATCAACTTTCAGTATTTCCGAACCAATTCTGTCGGATGGTTTATAAACAGGAATTTCTCTGCGGTAGGGTGGATCCAGAGGCTGATAAATATCGTGAAAACCTCTCAATTCTTTGGGATGATAATGGTTCCATTCCAAAATAATATGATCAGCCAAATTAACAAGGGTAGGGGAAATTCCTACTCCCGCGGTCAATATCAATTCTCCTTTTTCATTCCAGTCACATACTTCCAGAATAGCGAATTTTGGCTTCGGTAAAAATCCAAAACGCAATTGCTGAGCTATTGTAGATAAATGCATATCAAAATAGGGAGCCTTCCCTGCATTGATGGCATTACGCATGTCTTTGTTTGACTGGTAAGGGGTTCGAAATAATACAGCATCAGCTCGAGCTAAAGCCCCATCTACTGAAATTCCAGTTGACGCTCCAGTATACATCCCAATTTTAAATTCTTTCCCTTCAGCATGAAAAGATTCTGCACGTTTTGCTATTGCTACAGGAACAGCTTTCGGACAACCTGCCGGAGTAAAACCGCTAAAACCTATCACATCTTTATGATGGACATAAGTTGCTGCTTCTTCAGCACTAAGAAACTTAAATTTATTTTGCATGTAAAATTATTTTATATCTTAAAAATTGCACAAAATTACCAAATATTTCCCAATCCTTCAATATACTTAAAACTGACTAAGAAGATTTTTCAGAAATTACCTTCTTTTTTCGTTAATGAATGTACTTCTTGATAAAAACTTATTTAAAACGGTTTTTTCCTTTTTAAGGTAGCTGTAATTTATTTATAATAAGTTGAATATCCTTATTTATAAGATTTTACGTAAAAAATCATGTCTACAAATTATGGAGCAGTTTAATATTCAATTTATGGGATACTTTAAAGAAGAAAATATGGGGAATCTGGCTGTAAATGTTTTTTAATATAGCGTATTGTATAGATTTTTCCTATTCTTATTTTCTACCTTCCGGTAGTATTAAAAAGCTAACATCGTTAGTTGTCATTTTCGATGCGAATCATTATAATTATTTCCAATTTCTCTTTGATAGAACGGATTAATTTTATAATCAAACTACATAGTATTTTCATAGCCGATATGATGCGTATAAAACTCGCTTTTCAATATTTTTCGTATTGTGTGTCTTCTTTACAGATATGGACTTTGCAACAAATTCAATCGTAATATGATTTTCGGCAGCTAATTTTTCTACATTTCCCCGCAATTCGTTTTTTAACAGTTTCGCAAATCCTCATGGTTAATTAAATATCCAGATATTATGCGAACACAAATAGGATATTATGTCTTATAAATAGCAGATTTTAAGCATAATACAGGTAAAGATCAGACAGTCAAAACAAATCAATGTCCCACTGATTTTTTTCAAAAAGAAAGAATAATTTTCAACCCAGTATTGTGTAATTTAATCTTGATCTTAAAAATCCTCCCTGTCTGGATTTGTCTATGCCAGGATAGTATTAAAATTGTATTAAAGAAAAGAACATCATCTTTTACTTAAATAATTTCGTTGATGGTTGAAAAACAAGAGGAAGTAAATTTGCTAACACGAAATACAAAATAAAAGTCTTTGAAGTTCAACTAAAAGTTTAAATTTTTTCAAACAAAATTTTTTAATCGCGGATTTTAGCAATGATATAAATAATCCATTTTCAATTCATTAATTAACAGTTGGATTAATATTAAAAAGGTGTTTTATCTTTTTAACAATTAACAACATCATATCCATTAAACTTATTTCCTTTTTTAAAGTCAAAAAATATAATTGTTAATTTTGTTTTTAATATAAAACTTAAATTGGGAAAAAATTTGGAATAAACTTGTGGAAATAAAATGAATTATTTCAAAATAATTTACACACAGATGAATTTTTGTTGACAGTATTATTTTAGCATAATAAAAATAGAAAATAACTATATGAAAAGAAGGATTTTAAATGTTTTTTTGTTAGTATTATTAAGTAGTTCTTTATTTGCTTCGGTTAATATTAAAGGAAAAGTTGTAGAAGGGTCCACTCAATTGCCCCTTGAATTTGTAAATGTTGTTCTTTATCAGGTAGGATCCACTTTACCTTTAGTTGGTGTAGCTACCGATAAAAATGGAATTTTTAACATCATTACTGATGTAAAAGGGAAATATCTTATTCGTATTAGCATGATTGGTTATCAACCTGTTGAGAAACAAATAAATATAGATAAAAGTTCCATTGATTTAGGAATTATTTCTTTAAAAGAAGAAACAAAATTTCTTTCAGAGGTTGAGGTAGTAGCTCAAGGTTTTCAAATGAAATTTGATATTGATAAAAAAGTATTTAGTGTGGATCAAAATATTGCCTCTGCAGGAGGTTCAGCTACTGAAGTTTTACAAAATATTCCTTCTGTTGATGTGGATAATGAAGGTAATATTTCGTTACGAAACAATTCAAATGTAGAAGTTTGGATTAATGGTAAACCTGCTGGTTTGACAACTGAAAATCGAGCACAGGTACTTCAACAAATGCCTGCTGAAAGTATTGAATCTATCGAAATAATTACTAATCCTTCTGCCGAATTCGATCCTGAAGGAACAGCAGGAATTATTAATCTGGTATTGAAAAAAAATCGTAAAGCTGGATATTATGGAAGTCTTTCAGCAGGAATCATGTATCCTGAAAATGCTAAATTAGGCAAAACTTTAGGTGGAAATTTTAATTATTCTAGTAGCAAGGTTGATGCTTATGCCAACATTGGTTATCGTTCAATGAATATGAAAGGTGGAGGTTGGAATCGTCGTTATAGTTATTTAGAGATGGATACTACTTTTTTATCGCAAAATAATGCAATGAATCATTCTTTTGACGGTTTATTTTTGCGAGCGGGTGCTGATTTTCATTTGACTGATAAAAATTCGATTGGAATTTCTGGCTTTAGTATGTATCAAAAAGAAAATTCTTCCAATTTTTTGGATTATTTATTGACAAGTTCTATTTATCAATATACCATTCGCGATTATAACCGAAATACTTTTGAAAAAGGTACTCATCCAAGTTATAATTTGACACTGGATTATCAACATGATTTCAATAAAAAAGGAACTAATTTAATGGCAAGCCTCACTTATTCTAATCATGATAGGAATTCAGAAGAGCAATTTATTCAACGAGAAGATAGTTTAGAACAAGCCACCAGCGATATTACTCAAAATACCGATAATCAGAATAATAATTGGAATTTTAAAGTGGATTATACTAATAAATTTACAGAAAATAATAAATTGGAAGCAGGCTGGCAAAGCAGAATTCAAAGTAGAAACAGTTTGGTCTCAGCAGTCGATAATTTACAGCAGGGAATTAGCATTCCTTCCTATTATAATGATTTTGATTATGATGAACAAATTCATGCGGCATATGTAACTTATGGAGCCCGTTTTAATCGTTTAAGTCTTCAAGGTGGGGTGAGAGCGGAGTATATGTGGAAACAAATTACTAATGAAACTTATGATTCAATAGCTCAATTGAATCCACAAACTTATTTTCAGCTTTTCCCAAGTGTATATATTTCTTATACTTTACCCGAAAATGGGGAAATCCAGTTGAATTATACCCGTAGAGTGGACAGACCGCGAGGAAGAATGATTAATCCCTTCCGCGATTATACAGATTCCACTAATATTTCCTTTGGTAATCCTGAACTTAAGCCCCAGTTTTCTTCTTCTTATGAATTGAATTATTTGAAAAATTGGGATTATCATTCATTGTCATTTTCTGCTTATTATCGTTCAAGAAACAATGTGATACAAAATGTGCGGTACATGCATGGAAATAACATGGAAAATACCTATCTAAATATTATAAAAACTCAAAATTCAGGTTTGGAAGTAGTTGTGAAAGATAATTTTTCAAATGTTTTGAATTTAACTTCTTCTCTAAATTTATATTTTAATAAATTGGACTCTGCTACCTATATAAGCCCATATAATACAATTTGTCATATTCCTGCACAGGAAAATTTTTCATGGAATGCAAGAGTGATTGCCAATGTTTTATTAGCTAAAACTTTTTCCGCTCAAATTTCTGGAAATTATTCTTCGCCAACCATTATAAGCCAAGGGAAAAGGAAAGAAAGATATTCGATTGATCTGGGATTAAGAAAAACATTTATGGACCGTAAATTAAACCTGAGCTTAATGGTGCGTGATTTATTGAATTCGCGAAAAATGCGTTCTACTACTTGGGGAGAAGATTTTTATCAACAAACAGAATCTTACTTTCATGGACGAATGATAGGATTAACCATTTCCTACAATTTTGGAAACATGAAGCCAATATCTCAAAAGAAAAAATCCACTGAGAATAATAATGAAGAAGAATTTCCAATGGATAATTTTGAAGGATTATAATTTTTTATCCTCTAAATTTTATTCAAATTTTTTTGTTAATTACAAGTCTTCTTCTAAATTCGGCTGCAACGATGCCTGCAGCCACACTCACATTCAGTGATTCAGAAGTGAAATTCTCTGATGGATAAGGTGGAATAGTCAGATGAGTTGGAATAATATTTTCCAGTGCAGACGAAATACCATTGCCTTCATTACCCAACACAATGATTCCTTCTGTGGTAAGTGAGGTTGTATAAATATTTTCACCTTTAAGGAAAGTACCATACAGAGGTGTTTGATATTTCTTGCTTTCAATAAGGAAATCAGGTAAATGAACGATATGAACCTGAACTCGTGCTAATGCTCCCATCGTAGCCTGAACAACTTTTGTCCCATAAACATCAGTAGAATACTGGGAGCAGAATATATTTGAAATGCCAAACCAATCGGCTACGCGTATAATAGTGCCTAAATTGCCTGGATCTTGTATATCTTCCAAAGCAAAGCACAGTTGAGAAGAAATTTCAGGGAACAACCATTTAGTTTCTTTCTTTTTAAAAATAGCCAATACTCCTTGAGGTGTTTTTTGTGTAGAAATTTTTTTAAATTCCTCGCTGGTTACTATAAGTATTTCTTCTGTTTGAATAGGCAAGTGATCTTTTAACCAATCAGGAGTAACTACCAGCAATATACATTTGAAAGAAGTACTTAAATCTATAACCAGTTTTGTCCCTTCGGCAAGGAAACAACCTAATTCATCTCTCCACTTTTTTTGTTGAAGACGGGAGATCAGTTTTATTTTGTTTTTTGAAAGCACTTTCAAGTAGTTTTGAGTTATATTTTATTATTAGGGGAAATATTTTTATTAGAAACCATAAAACATACTTTTTCAAAAAAACATAGAACTAAATGGATTTCTGCACCGATTGAAAAATTTTACAGTAGTCTTAGTGACAAATTTACAAAAAGATAATATATTTGTCCAATACTTCTAATTGAGTTCTAACACTGGCAAAGTTAAACCAAAATTTTAGTCGTATAAATTTAGACACAAAAATTTTTACTGCAAAAAATAATATTTTCTCTTTTAACCTTACTTTTTTATTCTAATGAATAATTTATAAACATTTGATTATTAAATAATAAAATTTATTCTAAATTTTTTTAAATATAAAATGTCTTCTATTAGTTCTTTTTTCGTATCTTTGTCTTCATTAAAAAACTAAATATCAGAAAATTAATTAAAAAATAAGTTATGAATATCATTAAGAAAGACCTTGATCAAAACAACGTTGTACTTACTTTAAACATCAAAAAAGATGATTATGCAGAAAATGTAGAAAAAAAATTGCGGGAGTTGCGTAAAAAATCAAATATGCCAGGATTCCGTCCAGGAATGGTACCTTTGCAGTTGGTAAGAAAAATGTACGGGAAATCAGTCCTTGCAGAAGAAATTGACCAACTCATCTCACAAAAGCTGCAAGATTATATCAAAGAAAACAAAATTGATATCTTGGGAGAACCACTACCACGAGAAGAAGATCAGCAAAATATAGATTTTAACTTACAGGAAGAATTTGAATTTAATTTTGAGCTGGGTTTGGCTCCTCAATTTGAAATATCATTTTCCAAAGAAGATAAAATTAAATATTACCACATCGAGGTTACCGATGAAATGATTGACAATAGAATCAAAGCTTATGCTTCCCGTTTTGGAAAATACCAGGAAGAAGAAACCGTTGAAGAAAAAGACATGTTGAAAGGAGAATTAGTTCAATTGGAAAATGGTAAAGTAAAAGAAAATGGGATTCATATTACCGATACAGTAATTACACCAGCTTATATGAAGGATGACGGTCAAAAATCATTGTTTATTGGTGCAAAAAAAGGAGATACGATTACTTTTAATCCTGCTGCTGCCTATCAAAACAACGAAACAGAATTATCTTCCTTGTTAAAAATTTCAAAAGAAGAAATAAACAATATTAAAGAAGATTTTCAGTTTAAAATTGAGACTATTACTCGTTTTTATCCTGCTGAAATCAATCAAGAATTATTCAATAAGGTTTATGGTGAAAATATAGTGTCAAGCGAAGAGGAGTTTCGTGAAAAAATAAAACAAGAAATTGAGAAAGAACTTGCTGCTGAAAGTAATTATAAATTTCAATTGGACGTTCGTACGATGTTGATAGATCAATATAAAAACTTGAACTATCCTGATGAATTTTTAAAACGCTGGTTATTGCTCAAAAATAAAGACCTAACCCCAGAAAAGTTGGAAGAAGAGTATCCAAAAATCATTGAAGATGTCACCTGGCAATTGATTAGAGAAAAATTACTGAAAGCTTTTAATATAAATGTGGAACCTGGGGAAGTAGAAAATTATGCTAAAGAATCGGCAAAAAGTCAGTTTGCACAGTACGGATTTACTAATGTTAGCGAAGACATCCTTGAAAATTATGCAAACGATATGATAAATAAAGAGGATACCTTAAAAAACTTAATTGAGAATTTGTTTGATCAAAAGATTTTTTCTTCCATAAAGGAAGTTGTAACTTTAGAGACAAATAATGTTACCTTAGAAGAATTTGATAAATTGTTTGAAACCAAATAATTTTAAAAGATAATTTGAATTTAGAATTAAAACTGAAACTTTTTTAAAATAATTTTGTTTATAAAAAATTCTCTACCAATGAGAATGATAAATTTTTTATAAAAAACAAATAATTATTATGGATAAAAATAATGAATTTCGCAAATATGCAACCAAAAAGTTGAGAATAAATGGCTTGTTAATTGACCAATACAGTGATATTGTAAATACAAGTTATATTTCTCCTACCATTCTTGAAGAACGTCAACTGAATGTCACTCAAATGGATGTATTTTCAAGATTAATGATGGATCGAATTATTTTTCTGGGTACAGAAGTAGATGATTATGCTGCCAACGTAATTGAAGCTCAATTACTTTATCTTGATTCAGCGGAACCAGGGAAGGATATTTCTATTTATCTGAATACACCAGGAGGTTCAGTTTATGCTGGTCTGGGTATTTATGATACTATGCAGTTCATTACTTCTGATGTTTCTACTATCTGTACCGGTATGGCAGCTTCGATGGGAGCAGTATTATTATCTGCCGGTGCAAAAGGGAAACGTTTTGCTCTTAAACATTCACGTATCATGATTCATCAGCCAATGGGTGGAGCTCAAGGGCAAGCCTCAGACATTGAAATCACGGCTCGTGAAATCCAGAAAATGAAAAAAGAACTCTATAATATTCTGGCAGAACATACAGGCAATCCTTACGAAAAAATTGAAAAAGATGCTGATAGAGATTATTGGATGACTTCTTACGAAGCCCTGGAATATGGAATGATTGATAAAGTTCTTATCAACGAAAAGAAAACAAAAAAATAATGCTTAAAAATGCCTAAAACCAAAAAATATTGTAATTTTTGTGGTCGTTCAGAGGATGAAGTAGAATTTTTTATTTTAGGAATGGATGGCATTCAGATTTGCAACGATTGTGCTATGATTGCTGCAGAAATTGCGAAAGAAAACACCCAAGCCAAAAAACAAACTCTTTCTTTTGAAAAATCACAAATACCCAAGCCCAAAGAAATAAAACAATATCTAGATCAATATGTTATCGGGCAAGAGGAGGCAAAAAAATATTTATCAGTAGCCGTTTATAATCATTATAAACGTTTAATGCAGGAAAAAACTGATGATGATGTAGAAATAGAAAAATCTAACATTATCATGGTAGGACCAACGGGAACTGGTAAAACCTTGCTAGCAAGAACAATAGCAAAAAAATTACATGTGCCTTTTACTATTGTTGATGCGACGGTATTTACTGAAGCAGGTTATGTAGGTGAAGATGTAGAAAGTATTCTTACGCGACTTTTACAAGTAGCAGATTATAATGTAGAAGCAGCAGAAAAAGGAATTGTCTTTATTGATGAAATCGATAAAATAGCTCGAAAAAGTGATAATCCAAGCATTACCCGCGATGTGAGTGGTGAAGGAGTGCAACAGGGTTTGTTAAAGTTGTTGGAAGGAACTATTGTCAATGTACCACCACAAGGAGGTAGAAAACATCCAGAACAAAAAATGATTCCTGTAAATACACAGAATATTTTATTTATTTGTGGCGGAGCCTTTGAAGGCATCGAAAGGAAAATTGCAGCTCGTCTTAATACCAGAGTGGTCGGATATAATTCAATAGAAGGCACTAAGCAAATTGATCGGAATAATCTTATAAAATACATTATGCCTCAAGACCTCAAATCTTTTGGACTAATTCCGGAAATTGTAGGCCGTCTTCCTATTTTGACTTATCTTAATCCCTTGGATAGAAATTCTTTGCGTCAAATTCTTACTGAACCTAAAAATTCTATTGTCAAACAGTATATTAAACTGTTTAAAATGGACAATATAGAATTAACTTTCGATGAAGAAGTTCTAGATTACATCGTAGATAAAGCCATTGAATTCAAGTTGGGTGCCAGAGGATTGCGTTCCATTACAGAAACAATTATGATGGATGCCATGTATGAAATGCCATCAAAAAAAGCAGCAAAAAAGCTAACCATTACATTAGATTACGCTCAGAATAAACTGCAACAAACCAACTTGGATCAATTAAAAATAGCCTAAAAATAATATTTCTAAAATTTTCAGTAAAAAGCAGGATATTAATTATTTTTATTAATGTCCTCTTTTTTTAAAAAATGCTTGTATATTTGAAAAGTGTTTATAATTTTGTTTGCTTGTAAATGTGAAAAAATAAATCAAAAAAGGAAATAAAAGATTTTTTATTAAAGTAGAAAAAATTCATACTTAATTTTATTATTAAATACTAATTTTACTTATTTTGTGATCGAGAATTGTTGTATGGCTAAGAAAACTGCTTTAGCAGTGCATTTAAAAAAATATTTTGGTTTTGATACTTTCAAAGGTAATCAGGAAGAAATTATTCAAAATGTATTGGATGGCAATGATACTTTTGTTTTAATGCCAACAGGAGGAGGTAAATCTTTATGCTATCAGTTGCCTTCTTTAATAATGGATGGCACAGCTATCGTTATTTCACCCTTAATTGCTTTAATGAAAAATCAGGTAGATGCCATGCGTAATTTCAGTGAAGAAGATGGTGTGGCACATTTCCTTAATTCATCATTAACACGGCAAGCAATCGATCAAGTTAAAGCGGATGTTTTATCAGGTAAGACGAAATTGCTGTATGTGGCTCCTGAATCACTTACGAAAGAAGAAAATGTTGAATTTTTAAAAAATGTAAAAATTTCTTTTTATGCCATTGATGAGGCACATTGCATTTCGGAATGGGGGCATGATTTCCGTCCTGAATACCGCCGAATCAGACCTATTGTCAATGAAATAGGAATTGCTCCCATCATAGCTCTAACAGCTACTGCAACTCCAAAAGTTCAACATGACATTCTTAAAAATTTAGGAATATTAGAAGCTAAGATATTCAAATCTTCTTTCAATCGTCCTAATTTATATTATGAAGTTCGACAAAAAACTGACAATATTGACAAAGAAATCATTAAATATATTCGTTCACAGGAAGGAAAATCAGGCATTATTTATTGCTTGAGTAGACGAAAAGTCGAAGAATTGGCCGAAATGTTGCAAGTAAATGATATAGCCGCTTTACCGTACCATGCAGGAATGGATTCAGAACAACGTACTATCAATCAGGATAAATTTTTAATGGAAGAAGTCAATGTAATTGTAGCAACCATTGCATTTGGTATGGGAATTGATAAACCGGATGTGCGATATGTTATTCATTATGATATTCCTAAAAGTTTAGAAGGTTATTATCAGGAAACAGGTAGAAGTGGCCGTGATGGAGGAGAAGGACAATGTATAGCTTTTTATTCGCGGAAAGACTTAGATAAATTGCGAAAATTTATGCAAGGGAAACCAATTGCTGAACAAGAAATTGGTTATCAACTTTTGTTTGAAACGCAAGCTTATGCTGAATCTTCGGTATGTAGAAGAAAATTATTACTTCATTATTTTGGAGAAAATTATACAGAAGAAAATTGTGGAAATTGTGATAACTGTTTGAAACCACGAAAATTTATGGAAGGACAAGAATTATTAACTTTAATATTAGAAACTATTTCTCAAGTAAAAGAGAAGTTCAAAGAAGAACACATTGTAGATATTCTAAAAGGAAATGAGACTACGGATGTTCTTTCTTATCAGCACAATGAGCTGGAAAATTTTGGAGCAGCGATGGACGAGGATGAACAATTATTGCATGCTGTTATTCGGCAAGCAATGATTGCAGGATATATTGCAAAAGATATTGAAAATTATGGATTATTGAAATTAACTCCACAAGGGAAAGCTTTCTTAAAAAATCCTACTTCTTTTCCTATTGTAAAAGATAATGAATTTGAGGAGGAAGAAGAAATAGGTACTTTAAATGCTGCCAGTACTTGTGCGGCAGATGATGCGTTGTTTTCTATTTTGAAAGATTTACGCAAAAAGCTCTCTAAAAAACTTGGAGTGCCGCCTTTCGCATTATTTCAAGATCCTTCGCTGGAAGCTATGGCTACATCTTATCCTATTACGTTGGAAGAATTACAAAATATCCCTGGCGTAGGAACTGGCAAGGCAAAACGCTACGGAGAAGAATTTTTAAAAGTGATTAAAGAATATGTAAAAGAAAACGAAGTGGTTCGTCCAGATGATTTGCGTGTAAGAACAGTAGCCAATAAATCAAAACTAAAAGTATCCATTATTCAAGCAATTGACCGAAAAATTGCACTTGACGATATTGCTATATCAAAAGGTCTGGATTTCAATGATTTACTCAATGAAATTGAAGCTATCGTATATTCTGGTACAAAAATCAATATCGACTACTTTTTAGATGATGTAATGGATTCAGATCGTATAGATGAAATTTTTGAATACTTCAGAACGGCTGAAACTGATGATATTGATGTTGCATTAGAAGAATTAGGCGAGGATGATTTTAGTGAAACAGAAATTCGATTGGTGAGAATTAAATTCTTATCAGAAGTAGGAAATTAAAAATAGTTTTTGACTTTTTAAAAAATCCTGTACCTTAAAGTAATTTTCTTTTTGTTTTGCAAGCTGGATAAATGTTATTTTTTTGACTTTCTCCGACAAAATGATTTGCTTAAAAGCAGAATTTTCATCAGGTGAATGCATTATGACCTTAAATGAAAAACCATATTCTGTGAAATGTTGAGATTCAGTGCAAATATTTTGTTTATAAAATTAGATTCATTCCTTCTTGAATAAGAATTTCTTATTTTTCAGCATAAAAAAATAACTTTAATTTTATCAATATTTTATTACGCTGAAATTAAAATAATCATAACTCATTTTTAATGAATCTCATTAAAAAATCTACTGAAAATAAATTTAAGTTAATGATATTTTTCAAAAACTATTTTTCGGGAATATTTTGCAGTGTAGCAAGCAGATAATTCCAGAATTTTTCTA
>DAOOVG010000053.1:0-15825 GCA_035369865.1 Paludibacteraceae bacterium
ACTACTGGAGAAAATGAAAATAGCTATTACCTAAAAATTTAGGGTTTGGGTTTAAAAATTGATTGCACAAATGGTTATTCTTTTTTAAAAAAAATTAGGAAATGTCATAATATTTCGAAAGGTTTTTATCCCTTTCAAAAAAGCTTGTGTATTTGCAAATTAGAATCTATATAAATCTGGATAGTATTTTCCCCATTTTAAGTAAAAGGCTCTAAAACGTCCTTTGGCTTGTTCTATACTGTCTTTGGGGTTTCCCGTCTGAAATACTTCTTTTAAATCTTCGCATACTTCTTTCTTGTGAGCGGGTTTTACACTGCTCAACAAATTACACTCTAAATGTACAACACAAAATTAAAGTTCCGATTGAGAAAAGTATTGAGTTTTGCTTTCTTCTATTCCTTTTAAAGCATCGCTCACAAATAGTTGTACCTTTTTTCTGACTTCGACACATTTTAAGAGACATTTCTGCAACAATGATATAATGAATATTTATAATTTTTTGCATCACTGAAAGGGAGCACGCAAAAGGAAGAAGAGGGAGATTTTTGAAAAACAAGCTTAATTTTTAGTAAGCTTTTTTATTTCAATGAAGAAAGATAGATTTTTTCAAATATTATTCTCATTCAATTAGTTGATTTTAAGTTATATTTAAAATTTATCATAATAAAAATAGTTTTTATTAAACTAAAATACTTTGAATAACGTTTATTATATAAAAAATATCAATTTTCGATAATAAAAAATTTCATTTTTGTTGTATTTAATATAATTATGTTAAATATTATGAAAAATTATCTTAAATATTTATATTTACTGTAAATTTGTTTCATTATGAAGAAAAGAACTATTTGGATATTGATTATTTCAATGGTTGTTACATTTGTAGGTTTAATTTTGCTACAAATTCGCTATGTGAAGATCAATACTGAAATGATTGAGAACCAGTTTGATGAAAATGTACAACGAAGTTTATTCCAAACAGTAAGATTGGTAGAAGAAAATGAGGCACTACAATATTTAGGTCAAATATTAGATGAACCAGATTATAAAACGGAAGAAAATAACAAAAAACTAAATTTTACTAACAATCGGTTACAGTTAAAAGATAAAGAAACTAATTTAACACAAAATTCAAAATCAGTTGAGGAATCAAAAGAACTTGCTAAAATTCAGTTGTCTACCAGACAAGGGAAATCGACCATTGAAGAGACTTCACGTGAATTGCAAAAAAAGTTTTTAGAAAAATTTTCGCGTTCAAGAACTATTTTAGACCAAGCAGTTTTTAGGTGGTTAAAAGAAGCAGAAAACAAAGATATTTCAGAAAGAGTTAATTTTGATGAACTTAATGGAATTCTCGAAAATATTTTAAATAATAATGGCGTAAATTTACCATTTAATTATTCTATTGTTGACAAACAAGGCAGAACAATTTATAAAAAGACAAATGTAACGACTAAAAAGGAGGAAGTTAATCCAAAAAATGTATATTCTCAAAAACTTTTCCCGTTCGAAGAAACCAGTCATCCTTATTATTTGCAGGTGATTTTCCCGACAAAACAAAGTTACATTTTGCATTCAATGAATATGTTGCTACCTTCAATTGTTTTAGTGATTTTGATACTGGTAATTTTTATTGTAACTATCATTATCATTTTCAGGCAAAAGCAATTAAATACTATGAAAAATGATTTTGTAAATACAATGACTCACGAATTAAAAACACCCATTGCTACCATTTCATTAGCATCACAAATGTTGCAAGACCCCAATATTGTAAAAACACCAGAAACACTACAACATTTGGCAGGTCTTATTCGTGATGAGACCAAACGATTAAGTTTCCAGGTAGAAAAAGTGTTACAGATGGCACTTTTTGAGAAAGAAAAAGCAATGTTAAACTTGAATGAAATTCATATAAATTCATTGATTCAAGATGTTATCAAAAGCTTTTCATTAAGAGTTACCAGTAAGGGCGGCGAAATAATTTCGAAGTTAAATGCTACAGACGACTTAGCTTTGATCGATGAAGTCCACTTTACTAATGTTATTTTTAATTTAATGGACAATGCCCAAAAATACACTGGAGATAAACCTTTAATTTTAACCATTGAAACATGGAATGAAAAGGACAATATCTGTATTAGTATAGAAGATAACGGCATCGGAATCCGAAAAGAAGACCTAAAAAGAATATTTGATATGTTTTATCGGGTTTCAACAGGCAATTTGCATGATATTAAAGGATTTGGGTTAGGATTAGCCTATGTAAAAAAAATTGTAACAGATCATAATGGAACTATTAAAGTAGAAAGCGAACCAAATATTGGAACTAAATTTACTATTACATTACCAACTCTAAAAAAACAAAAACAATGACAGAAGAAAAAACTAAAATTTTATTATGCGAAGATGATGAAAATCTTGGCATGATATTAAGAGAGTATCTACAATCGAAAAATTATGATGTAGATCTTATGTTAGATGGTGAAGCTGGATATAAAGCTTTTACTCATAATAAATACGATTTATGCATCTTGGATATAATGATGCCAAAAAAAGATGGCTTTACATTGGCTGCTGATATTCGTGCTATCAACAGTAATGTACCTATTATTTTCCTTACTGCAAAATCAATGAAGGAAGATATTCTTCAGGGCTTCAAGTTAGGCGCTGATGATTTTATTACGAAACCATTCAGTATGGAGGAATTGCTCTATCGTATTGAATCCATTATGCGTAGAATTAGAGGAGAAAAAGCCAGAGAAGTAACGGTTTATCAAATCGGCAACTACACTTTTGATACCCAAAAACAACTGCTTACCATCAATGGGGAAACTAAAAAACTGACTACCAAAGAGTCGGAACTACTCACTTTATTGGCTGCTAACATGAATAATGTTTTGGAACGCAATTATGCTTTAAAAACTATCTGGGTAGACGATAATTATTTCAATGCACGTAGCATGGATGTTTATATTACCAAGCTTCGTAAACTGTTGAAAGACGATCCGAATGTAGCCATCATTAACATTCATGGAAAAGGCTACAAATTAATTGCTCCACAGCCAAAAGACAAAAATTAAGTTATCAGATTTTTCTTTAACAAAGCGAGGGAATTCAACAAAGAATTTCCTCGCTTTGTTGATAAGGATTTTTTCAAAAAACAATGCAAAACTTACTGCTAAATTCGCACTTCTAAGTTGAACTTAGGTTATTGCATTTTTTAATCTATTTTGAATTTATCTTAAAAACAACATCGAAACCGTTTCGGAGAGGAGAACTGGTCAATTGTAGAAAAAGAAAATGAAACAGTTCATATTCAACTTTTACTTCGTATTCACTGACATTTTCTTCTTTGATGAAATTACCAAAATTTCGTTCATAGCTCAGAAACAAATTATTGGTGAGATATTTCCCCACTACAAATGAGCCGTTGCTCAATGAACCTTTACTTTTGAATTCTACATAATCTACATTAAATGCACTTCCCAATAATTTAGTGATTTCAGAAGAGACGAAAGAGCCAATTGCTGTTTTAGCTAGGTCTGAACTATTTAGTCCTTCGTTTATGGTTGCTTGTTGATCAAAGGAAATGGCATCGAGCTGCGTACCGAACAAAATATAAGAGACAGCGTCGCCTTCACTTATAAGTTCATCGTCAAGTGTAAAAGCAATTTCTGGGGAGGAAGTTTCACCTGTTACCTGAATCACTAATTTTCGTTGTGCTCTTGCCTGATCATGAAAGGTATAACTTGCTTTTAAATCCAAGATGGGATTAATTTTTTCTCCACCAGCAAAGGTAACTGTCCCTGATTCCACTACAAAAACTTTTCCTAACAAATTATATTGTCCTCTTACTACTTCTACAGAACCAAAAAGTTCGAAGAAATTGTAATGTTTCATAAATTCTACATCACCCGATAATTCCAGACGCATGTTGTCATTTTTTATCCAGGTATTGTGCGGAATTTTTACTCGTATATTTCCTTGTAAATTGGGAAACATTACGCTACTTTTTTTTGACACTTGTTTTGAAGTGTCTGGTCTTAATTTAATGATCATCGAATCGCCCGGTTGCATTTTTTCAATTTCTTCAACCAACAAAGGTTTGGGCATTTCAGGAACAGAAGTTTGACCGATTAATCGCATAACAGCAGGTAAATAAAATTCTGAACGTGGAATGGTAACTTCGCCTGAAAAATAAGAACTATCCTGATTGGTGGCAAGTGAAGCATTTCCTGATAATTCCATATTGTAATATTTATGACTGATCGGCTCAAAATTGTTGAATTCCACTTTCATTCCAGCATCATTTATTTTTAAATTATTTAGTGGTGGAATTAACTTAACATTTCCAGTTGCCAGCATAAATCCTTTCTGACTTTTAATCAAAAAAGTATCCAGTTTTATATTATTATTCTGAAATTCCAAATTGGTTAATATTGTTGGATAATTAATTCCATATTGTTTCCATAATAATTTTCCGTCTGTAATATTGAGTTGACCTTCCAGATTTGGCTCCGATACAGTTCCATTTACCGCTACATTACTTTCAATAAAACCACCGATTTCAGCTTTTGGTAAAAACATATGTAATACTGTCAGCGGAAATTTTTCTATAGAAAGTTGCAAGTCAACGGGATCGGTTTTTTTAGAAAGTAAGCCAAATTGCATCGTGTCCAGCCGAAATTGCATTGGAAGTTTTCCTTTTATCAGCAATTGTCCACTATCTTGTGGAATCATTTTTACATTTGCAGTTATGAATTTTTTTTCGTAATCAGCGGTTGCTTCAAAGTCATTGAATTTATAATTTTGATAGGAAAAATTGTCAATATTCATTTTGGTATTCAAAATAGGCGAAGTTGCACTACCTTTTAAATCAACATTTACATTCAATAAACCATTTACTGCAAGTTCTGGAGAAAATAAAGTAATCAATTTTTGACAGTCGATGTTGCTCAATGAAACATTTAAATTTTCCCTTCCTTTTGTCTGTATTTTACCATTTATAGAAAGATTGGGCACTGTATCATTTCCATAAGCAAAAAGTTTTAAATGGTTGATTTCATATTCATTTTTATCCAATTTCACGAAAGCAGTATCAGAATCTTGTCCCCATTGCAAATCTTTGTATTTCAACATCCAATCTGACAAACCAATCCGAATCGCTTGTTCCATTTGAACAACGGAATGAAAAGAGGTAGAAAAATCTTTTCCATTGATTTGAGCTTCCAGACCAATATTTTGCGGCTTGAGCTCTGCATTTACATTGACTTTGTCCAGAGGCATATTATTTAAATTTAAGCCTTGAGCCTCGATTTGGCTTTTCACATCATAATCTTGTGCTGAATGAATTTTTCCGCCTGCTGAAACAGTCAGATTTTTAAGACGATAAGATTGAAATTGAGTATTAAAAAGATTGACTTTCATTTGTGCGAGCCAATTTTTTGGTATTCCTTCCAGATGAGCTTGCAGTTGTGCAGCCGTTTCCAGCGAAGGAAAATCGACAAATTTTTTAAGTTCACTGGCACTATCAAGTGAACATTGCAAATTCAGGTTTGATACTTTTTTTAAATGATAATTACCATTCAGACTTAAATGAGCTGTTTGCGTCGCTACCGAAAGTGTGTCAATGATGATATTTTGATGTTGAAAATGTATTTTTGAAAAAAATGATTGCAAGTTAAGTCCATAAATAGTAGAAGGAGAAAAACGAATTTCAGTGTTTGCATTGATTTGTTCTGGCTTTAAGCCCGCTCCATTCAGCAATAACTGTAAAGATAAATCGCTGTTTAAGTTATTCTGACCTGTTAACATTGCCAGATTCAAATGTTGTGTCAATAAATCAAGTTGATACTGAGGATATTCACCTAAAACGGAATCAACAGAAGTTGTTAAGGAAAGCAAGCCAAAATTGCCATTTCCTGTCAGCAAACCTTTCAAGTTTCCTTTTTGCAGATTAAAATCGAAATTCAAATTTTCAATTCTGGAATTATTGTTTATGACAGATTGTGTCAATTCGCCTTTAAGATTGGTTTGCATAGAATGTGGGTTCAAACCGCGACCTTGTGCTTGTATTTTTCCATTTAGCTTTATGTTAAGAGAAGAATTTGTCAACCATTGACGAAGATCTATTTGCTGAAAATTCAGATGAATTAAATAAGCTGGTTCCATTTTTTTTGATGAGCGAAGCACACTGGCAAAAGAAGGAGAAACCACTTGAAGATCAATTTTTTGTTGTTGCTCTTTTACTGATAAAAGCAACTGCAATTCTTTTTGAGTCAATTGGGTGGACAGTTGTAGATTAGGCTTAACTTTTAGTTGAAAATCTTTCGGTAAAAAGGTTTCAAACTCATTGAGATTCAGGGGTGTAGTTTTTAAATGAAAAAATGAGTTTTTAGAAAAGTCAAGATTTATTTCTCCATCAGCATAAACATTGTTTTTAGCAGTCTGTAATGCAAAATCTGTGAGTTTATAAATTTTGTTTGCCATTGCAAATTGAAAACTTAAATTTTTTATTTGCAAATCTGGTTTTAAAGTTTTCAAATTCAATTTTTTCAAATCTACAGCTAAATGGTTTTGCTGATAGCTACCTGTCAATTCGATATTGAAATGAGCAATTTGTTGAGGCAATTGTTTATTAAGCGAGTGAATATTAATCAGAGCTTCATCAAGCAAAAAATGATGAATATCAATTAACATGGTAAAAGGTTTGCCTTTTTCTTTTTTGGGTGGTTGAGGCTTTATTATCTTTTGAAAATTCCAGCTTGAATCCGCAAACTGAAGAAGAGAAATATGAGGTTGTTCCAAACTGAGTTCATTGACAACAATTTTTCCGTGCAGCAAAGGCAATAATTGATATTTTACATTCAATGATGAAACTGAAAGAAGAGTGTCATTTTTTGAAATAAGAAAAATATCTTTCAATTGTAAATGTGTGAAAAAATTTCCTTTCAAAGTTCGTACTTCCAATCTTGCAGAAAGAGATTTATTTACTTGTTCTTCAGCAAAATCAATCACCTTTGATTTTACATAAGGTGTTTGTATCAATAATCCAGCAATCGCCAATAAAATAATGATACTTGCTATTATCCAGCCTAAAATTCGCAAAATATATTTTATTACCTTTTTCATCATCGCTAAAAAGCTTGACCAATGTTGAGAAATACTTGTGGTGATTTTTTTGCATTCCATAATGGAAATCCTACGTCCAGTCTTACTACACCAATTGGCGAATTAATCCGTAAACCGCAGCCAGCCGTATAAGCCAATTGATTAAATGGATAGTGAAAAGAAGAATTCCACACATTCCCCATATCAAGAAACATGGCACCTTCCAGCAACCAGAATAATCGATGACGAACCTCTACACTCATTTCCAAAACACTTTTTCCACCCATTGGAGAACCATCATCACGCAAAGGACCTAAACGAGACCTTCCCCAACCTCGAATAGAATTACTGCCACCAGAATAGAAACGATCTTCTACTGGAACAAACTTACTGCTATCAGAAGAAAAAATTCCGCCAATCAAAATACGTCCAGCCAGTGAAAAATTAGCGATCTGGTCATATCTTCTTGCATCAAAACTGCAACGTATATAATTAAAATTACTATGAAAAATGTAGCCATTCATTTTTACGCTGGCATTAAATACATTTCCTCGCACAGGAGAAGTCAGCGGATAAGAATTATTAAAATTGTAAGAAAACATCAAACCAGATTTATCATACAAATAATCTTTGCTTTCAGGATTAATGTAATCACCATTTGTAGTGCCTTCGTATTGTTTCACATTTTCCATGTAGTATCCAAAAGAAGTATTCATCTCTTTAGAAATGGAGTAAGTCAAAGGCAAATTTACACCATAACTCTGGATATTATATCCTGGTTCTTTTTGACGAAGTAAAAATGGATAAACTGAAAAGGAAAAATCTTTTGAAAAAAATTGAGGTTGAATCCAGCTTAAACTGACATGATAAGGTTCTAACGCCGAATGTTTCAAATACAAATGAAGTCGTGAAGCATCGCCAAATAACGAACGATAAGTGACATCAACAAAAGCTCGAAACTCATCTTCTGTGCCATAGCCGATGCCAAATTCTGTACTTAAACGGGAAATTTCTTCGACAGTAATTTTCACAGGGATAGGGTTTCTTTTGGTTGTAATATCCAGTTGTGGTTGCAGAGAAATAATTCTAAAAAGCTGTAAATCGAATAAATGTTTTCGTGTTTTATCAATTTTCTTTTTGTTAAAAACTTGTCCGGAATCAAAAGTACATTGGCGATATATCAATTGGTCTTTTACATATTTGTTGCCTTCAATGGTTGTGTTTCCAAAAAAGCATTTTTCATTCAATCTAACAGAAAAAAGCACATCAACTTTGCTCAAATCTGGTTGTAAATGAATTTGTTGTTCACATTCTGCATAAGCGAAACCTTTATTTTGAAAAAAATCCTTAATAAGATTAATATCACTATAAATTTTATTATCAGTAAAACGTTCTCCTGAAACAGTGAGCATTCTTTTTCTGGAAGGTAAAGAGAAAGAATCTTTTTTTACTTTTAAACTATCTTCAATTTTTATCTTTACTTCACCAACCAACACTGGCTTGTTTTCCACAATTTTAAAATATAAATCCACTTTCTCCTTTTTATCGTTTTGGGCCACTGAATCGAGTTCTACGCTGGCATTTAAAAAACCTTCGCATTGATAAAAACGAACCAGCCGATCAATGTCTGATTGGATAAAATTTTCATTATAAATAACCGGTTTTTTTTTGGAAAGTACCTTGTCTAACCATTTTGTTTCGTGCAAGGTTGTTTGTTTCAATAGTTCAGATTTGCTGAAAGACTTGTTGCCACTAAATTTGATTTTACCAATTTCATAACCATTTTGAGCTGACACCTCAGCACAATAAACAAAGAAAAGGAAAAATATAAGTCCGGAAGAACAGTTATATAGTGTAAAAATATTTTTTTTAAAAAAATTGCTCATTAACTTTTGTAATTGAAATTTTTAAAAAATTTGAACATATCAGCAAAAAAATACGTAACCCAAAGAATGTGAGGTTTACTTTTTTGCTACTGACAAAATTAGAATTTAATTTCAAATTTTAAACCAAAATTATCAAAATGAATTATTTAAATTTAATATTCGATTAACGAGATACCTTGAGGCTTGCTTCGGGGTTATTCATTATCAAATTGTGTTCAAAAAGGAGAAATAATTTGAAAATAGTTGGGAACAGGAAGTTTGATGTGATGGATAGGAGAAATGAGATGCAGGTCTTATATAGATCTTAATTTGAAATACATAAACTTTTTTTGAAAGGAATAAAACCATTCGAAATGTTATGACATTTCCTAATCTTAAAAAAGAATAACCATTTGTGCAATCATTTTTTAAACTTTATATAATAAAATAATTTGGATTTAGACATAAAAATGCCTTTTATGAAACGTCTGAATACCCAAAAAACAAAAAAATCCCACATCTCTCTTTGTAATAAAAACATTTATTTTCAAAGAGTTACAGAGAAAAAACATAGAATTGAACAGAGAAAAAATTTACAACACAATATGATAATTTGATATCAAAACAATTGTGTTGCAACAATGGTAATACAAGTTACAAATCTGTATCACCATTGTTAATTTCAATATTCACAGATTTACAAATATATAATGCAAGCTTCAAAGAATGGGGTAAAGAAATTCACATTAAAAAAACAGTTTCTTTTTAATCTAAATCTTCATCAGAATTAAAGAAATCTTCTCGCACAAATTTAACATATTTGGGTTCTGTAGGTACATAAGTTTCATCATCCCACAAAGTGCTGGTAATCATTAAATCAGCACTGTAACGATTACAAGCCAGTGGTACATTATGAATTCTACATTGACGAAGCAACATTTGAATATCTGCTTCGTGTGGTTGAGGATTGAGATCATCAATTAAAAAAACTGCCAAATCAATTTTTTTCTGAACAACAAGAGCAGCTATTTCAGCATCACCTCCTAAAGGTCCTGAATGCATACAAGTAATGTCAACTTCAATTCCTCTTTCTGCCATTGCTTTTTTTATTAATTTACCTGTAGTACCTGTACAAAATAATTTGTGCTGAGATAACATTTCAGCATTATATAAAGCCCATTCTACCATATCAACTTTTCGATTATCATGAGCTACAAGAGCTATTTTTAATTGTCTTTTCATAAAAAATTAATCTATAACGGTAAATAATTTTTAATTTTATTCAAAGATAAGCATTTTTTCATAAGTAACGAAAAAGATACAAAATGAATATATACAATTCCTGAAGCTCTTGATAGTGTAAAGTTCTTATCATTTCTTCAAATGATTAATATTTAAGTAAAAATATTCCAATGTATATTTATTCAAAAAAATAAATAAATTTAAATTTTGTTATAATGAATAATTACTTTAAATAAAATAGAGTGATTGTAACTTTTTTATTACTTTTGCAAAACAAATTGTATAATTATGATTAAAAATGAAGTAAATATGATTTTTAAGGAAGAAATATTTCGGCAATTTTATGCAACATTTTCTATAAAAATTGAAAAAATACAATCACAGCTTAGACATCCATTAACGCTTACTGAAAAAATTTTATATGTCCATTTAGCACCCAATGAAACGATAAAAAACTTTCGACGAGGAATAGATTATGTAAATTTTGTTCCTGACCGTGTGGCTATGCAGGATGCCACTGCTCAAATGGCACTTTTACAATTGATGAATTCAGGACGAGAAAAAGTTGCCGTGCCTACTTCTGTTCATTGCGATCATTTAATTGAGGCAAATAATTCAGCATGGGAAGATTTAAAAAAAGCTAAAGAAATTAATCAGGAAATATATGATTTTTTGAAAGCAGTTTCAAATAATTATGGAATTTATTTCTGGGAACCTGGAGCAGGAATTATCCATCAAATAATTTTTGAAAATTATGCTTTTCCGGGTGGAATGATGATAGGAACTGATTCGCATACGCCAACTGCTGGGGGATTGAGCATGATAGCTATTGGCGTAGGAGGTGCTGATGCAGTAGATGTTATGGCAGGGCTTACCTGGGAATTAAGAATGCCAAAAATCATTGGAGTAAAACTTACAGGAAAACTTTCAGGTTGGGCATCACCAAAAGATGTAATTTTAAAATTAGCCGGAATGCTTACCGTGAAAGGTGCTACAAATGCCGTTTTGGAATATTTTGGCGAAGGTACCGAAACCTTATCAGCTACGGGAAAAGCCACCATTTGCAATATGGGGGCTGAAGTTGGTGCTACTACTTCCATATTTCCATATGATAAAAAATCTGAACAATATCTCAAGGCTACGGGGCGAAACTCAATTGCTACAATGGCAAACAAATTGAGTAATTATTTAACTGCTGATCCAGAAGTGCTGGCTCATCCAGAAGATTTTTATGATAAAGTTATTGAAATCAATTTAAACGAAATAGAACCTCATATCAATGGTCCATTTACACCTGATGCAGCTTATCCTATTTCAAAATTTGCCAAAATAGTTAAAGAAAAAAAATATCCGCAAAAAATGGAAGTTGGATTAATTGGTTCTTGTACCAATTCTTCTTATGAAGATTTATCAAGAGCTGCTTCTGTTTTTGAGCAAGCCATTGAAAAAGATTTGAAAATAAATGCTGAACTTTTAATCAATCCAGGGTCTGAACAAATCAAAGCCACTGCTGAACGCGATGGTATATTGGAAGTTTTTACAAAAGTAGGTGGAGTTATTATGGCAAATGCTTGCGGTCCTTGCATTGGGCAATGGAGCCGTAAACTGATTCCTGCTGATCGTCCTAATTCTATTGTTACTACTTTCAATAGAAATTTTGCCAAACGAAATGATGGCAATCCGAATACTCATGCTTTTCTTGCTTCTCCTGAAATAGTTGCTGCACTGACTATTGCCGGTGATTTATGCTTTAATCCGTTAACGGATTTCTTAACTAATGAAAAAGGTGAAAAAGTAAAGTTAAGTGAACCGATTGGTTTTGAACTTCCTTCTGCTGGGTACGAAACAAAGGGAAAAGGTTATATTGCTCCTACTGGGAAAAAATTGCCTATCAATATTGACCCACATTCTGAAAGATTGCAACTCTTACAGCCTTTCCCAGCCTGGGATGGAAAAGATATGATAGAATTAGCTTTGTTAATTAAAGTCAAAGGCAAATGCACCACAGACCATATTTCAATGGCAGGTCCTTGGTTGCGTTATCGCGGTCATCTGGACAAAATTTCTGATAATTTATTAATGGGAGCAGTAAATGCTTTCAATAATAAGACAAATAGCGTTCTTTATCCTCCTACTGGTGAATACATACCTGTTTCTGCAGCAGCAAGAAAATATAAAGCAGAAAACATTGGAAGTGTGATAGTAGCCGAAGAAAATTATGGAGAAGGATCTTCACGTGAACATGCAGCAATGGAGCCTCGCTATTTGAATGTGAAAGCTATTATAGCCAAATCGTTTGCTCGTATTCATGAAACCAATTTAAAAAAACAAGGAATGCTTGCTCTTACCTTCATTAACAAATCAGATTATGATAGAATTAGAGAAGATGATAAAATCAGCATCTTAGGATTAACTGAATTTTCTCCTGGTAAAAATTTAAAAATTCAGTTACATCACAGTGATGGCACTACTGAACAATTTGAAGTTGTACATAGTTATAATCAAACTCAAATTGAATGGTTTAAGGCAGGCAGTGCTTTAAATTTCATAAAAAAACAATTTGAAAAAGGAAACAATTAAAATTCAGAGACAAAATATAAAACAAACATATATTCATTTTCAAAAATTAAGAAAGTAATGAAAGAAGAATTTCTTATTTATAAACTCTCCGAAACCATTAAGAAGACCAGTAAAATTGACAAAGAACTTTTTACAAAATATAATGTCAAACGAGGATTAAGAAATGAAGATCATACTGGTGTGCTGGTAGGCTTAACGCGTATAGGCGACGTAGTGGGTTATGAACGAACGGAAACTGGTGAACTGAAACCTATTCCTGGGAAACTTTATTATCGTGGAATTGATGTAGAAGAGTTAGTAAATGGCATTCAGAAAGAAAATCGATTGGGATTTGAGGAAACTGCTTATTTACTTCTTTCAGGGTATTTACCCAACAACGAAGAATTGGAAACTTTTTCACATATTATTTATGAAAAAATGCCGCTGGAACATCAAGCCACCATTAGCATCTTGAACCTCAAAGGACATAACATAATGAACATTCTGGCTCGTAGCGTATTGGAACTTTATATTTATGATGAAAATCCGGATAATATTTCACGAGACAATCTTATCAAACAATCTCTTAATCTGATTGCCAAATTTCCAACCATTATTTCTTATGCCTATAATGTATTGCGTCATCATGAAAAAGGACGTTCCTTACACGTACGTCATCCAAACGAAAATTTTTCATTTGCCGAGAATTTTCTGTATATGATAAAAGGGAAAGACCAATATACGCCACTTGAAGTGCAAATTCTTGATTTAGCTCTCATTTTGCATGCTGAACATGGTGGTGGAAATAATTCTACTTTCAGTGTACGCGTAACCAGTTCTACCGAAACCGATACCTATTCTTCTATTGCTGCAGGAATTGGTTCTTTGAAAGGTCCACTTCATGGAGGTGCTAATCTGAAAGTAATGGGCATGATTGACGATATGAAAAAGAATATTGCTGATTGGACAAATCCTGAAGAAATAGATAAATATTTGCTCAAAATTTTGAACAAACAAGCTTATGATAAATCGGGCTTAATTTATGGAGTAGGGCATGCAGTTTATACCATTAGCGACCCAAGAGCAGTATTATTGAAAAAAATGGCACGTGAATTAGCAAAGGAAAAAGGACTTGAAAAAGAATTTAATTTTCTGGAACTGATTGAAGAACGCGCCATCAAAACATTTATGGAATATAAAGGAAAAGATGTAGACAAACAAGTTTGCATTAACGTTGATTTTTATTCAGGTTTTGTTTATCAAGCCATTGGTCTGCCACAAGAAGTTTATACACCTATTTTTGCAATGGCACGCGTGGTTGGCTGGTGTGCTCACAGAATTGAGGAACTTAACTTTGAAAGTAAACGCATTATACGTCCTGCTTATAAGAATGTCAATGAAAATCAAGAATATATTCCTCTAAGTAAAAGATAAGAAACAAAATTTTATAATACTAAACGAATGACCAAAATAAAAGTAAATCAACCTATTGTTGAATTAGATGGCGATGAAATGGCCAGAGTAATGTGGAAAATGATTAAGGAACAGCTCATTTTTCCTTATCTCGACTTAAATATTCAATATTATGATTTAAGTATTGAAAATCGTAATGCTACAGACGATCAGGTAACTATTGATGCAGCTTATGCTATAAAAAAATATAATGTGGGTATTAAATGTGCTACCATAACGCCCGACGAAGCACGAGTCAAAGAGTTTGGATTAAAGAAAATGTGGAAATCACCGAATGGAACGATTCGAAACATTTTAGGTGGAACAGTTTTCCGTGAACCTATTATTTGTTCCAATGTTCCTCGTTTGGTTCCAAACTGGGAAAAACCGATTATCATTGGACGTCATGCTTTTGGTGATCAGTATAAAGCTACCGATTTTGTCACCAAAGGCAAAGGAAAACTAAAGGTAAGTTTTACCAATGAAAATGGCGAAACGCAAGAATGGGAAGTTTATGATTTCAAGGGTGATGGTGTAGCATTAACCATGTATAACACCGATGAGTCTATTTATGGATTTGCTCGTGCTTGTTTTCAAGCGGCTCTCGAAAAAAAATTACCTCTTTACTTTTCTACTAAAAATACCATTTTAAAAGCTTATGATGGACGGTTTAAGGATATTTTTCAAGAAGTATATAACACTGAATTTAAAGACAAATTTCAGGAAATTGGTATCACTTACGAACATCGATTGATTGATGACATGGTAGCTTCGGTATTAAAATGGAAAGGTGATTTCATTTGGGCTTGTAAAAATTATGATGGAGATGTTCAGTCTGATGCAATTGCTCAGGGATTTGGTTCATTGGGATTAATGTCTTCTTATTTGTTGACACCCGATGGTAAAACTATGGAAGCTGAAGCAGCTCACGGCACTGTTACGCGACATTTCAGGCTTTACCAGCAAGGAAAAGAAACTTCTACCAATCCAATCGCTTCTATTTTTGCCTGGACACGTGGCTTATCACATCGTGGCAAATTAGATAGCAATCAGAAATTAATAGATTTTTGTCATATACTGGAACAGGTTTGTATTGAGACAGTAGAATCAGGCAAAATGACCAAAGACTTGGCATTATTGGTTTATGGTGAGAAAATCACCCGACAAGACTATTTATCTACCGAAGAATTTTTCTCTGCTTTGAAAGAAAATTTAGCTAAAAAATTTTCTAATTGAAAAAAGTATTCTAAAAACCCTTCTGCTGTGGAACGACAGCATCAGTTAGGCATATGATTTTTTAGAATTAATTCTTATAATATGATTTTAAACATTTTATCTGTCGCCTTTACCATGTAGATATTGCCAGCACGAACATGGATTTTTGAAATATTGGCTGTCGTTTTTATGGACTTAAGTATGTTCCTGTTATATTGTAAACAGAAATATTAAGATTTGTATCAAGACATTTTACACCAAGTTGTTTCCTAATATAAAAAAATAATATTTATTTTTGCTCAAAAAAATAAACAAACGACATGAGCAAAACAGCAAAGATTAAACTGTATTTAACAAGTGAAGAAATTCTTTTGAAGAT
>DAOOVG010000054.1:0-15614 GCA_035369865.1 Paludibacteraceae bacterium
AATTTGTCTAACCAAAAAGTTGCATTTGTGACTTGAATTCAGCTATAATTACAAATTAGATTCTATATAGAATTAAATCAGTGGTTTATTCTATAAAAAATATCGGTGTGTGTTACGCTCCTCATGGATGAATTATAGAGTCGTTACATGCAACGGCTTTGCTGAATTGTAGATGTGTAGTTGTGAAATTTGTTTTAATACATCAATTAACCGTTAGCTACTCGCGATTCTTAATTCTGATCTCCGAACGCTTTACTCACACATCGAAAACTCATGGACCCGAACCTCGCAACCAGTAAACTCTCAACTATCAACTAATTATTTTTCTTCTGGTAATTACTATTTAAAATCTACGATTAATTTTATATTAAACTGTCTGCCAGTAAGATAATTGGGAACAGCCAATTGTTGTCCATACACATCTGTTACCCAATAATAGGAATTTACATTTTTAAAATCCAGTAAATTAAATACTTCTACATTCAACCAAATATCTTTCACAGGTTTCAGCCAAGTTTTTTCCATCCATTTATCGGTACCATTCACCAGCAAGCGGGATGCTCCAATATCCACCCGACGATAAGGTGGCATTCTGAAAACTGAACGAAACTGATAATTACGTGGTGGACCAAATGGCAAACCATCTGACCAGATAAATTTTAATTGCAATTTATAGCGAGGATCGGTAGGCAAATAATCCTGAAACATCATGGAGAAGGAATAACGTTGTTCATTGGGTCCTGGAATCCAACCAGGATTAACTATTTCAGAAGAAGATAAATTTCCATTTTCGTCATAAGTATTTTTTACATAACTATCGTTAATTAAATCTTCTCTGGACCGCATCAACGAAAAATTAATCCAGGAATCTGTTCCTGGAACCAATTCCCCAAAAAGTTTGAAATCAATTCCCGCCGTATAAGCTTTACCGTCATTTTCGCCAGAATAAACAATTTTTACATTGTCAATAGAATAAGAAATGAGTCGGTCGGTGAGTTTGAGATACGTTTCTGTAGTAAATTTAAAAGGTCGTCCCAATGCTCTAAAATAATAATCACCTCCCAATACAAAATGCACAGAACGGGGCGATTTGATATGAGAATTTAATGCTACATTTACATTTCCTATATTATCGATAATTGTATCCCTTATTTCTTTATAAAAAGGTGATTGATAATAAAGTCCTGTGGCAAAACGAAAACTAAAATCTTTTTCCCAATGAGGCAAATAAGAAAAAGATAGACGTGGACTCAGCAGAAATTCGTCGTTAAACGACCAATAGCTTGCTCGTAAACCCCCTGTGAAAGAAAAAGTACCCGCTACAGAACTATATCTGTAAGTGTCCTGAAAAAAAACTGATGAACGAGTAGATGACAAGGAGTTTAAAGCTTTCAGATTATAATATAATTTAGCTTCGTAAGGACGATAAGGTAACGAATAACCTGACGAATCGCGCCATTCCCATTCGTTGATTTTATCATTGATTTTTTCAAACTGTAGAAGTACTCCCCATTTCAATTGATGTTTACTTATTGTTGTTTCACCCAGATGAGAAACATTCATCACGGTGGCATTCAAACGATTACGAGCATGTTCATGATAATTACCAATTCCCAATGTTTCGCCTGTTTCTTTTGATAAATCATCTTCCATTTTTATCTCACTCAAAATATATTCTCCAGAAATATCGTAAGTTTCTTTTTCGTTGGTACGAAAGCCCGAAGCATTTAAACTCAATTTAGTCTCTTTTAAAGGATGATAATTCAACGTAAAAGCTCCAAAAGCTGTTTGAAATAAATCCTTTTCCTGTCCACCAAAAAATACGGTGAGTTTTCTTCCCATGTTATAAGTACCAAAAGATGTTTCTCTGGTTTGTGGAATAAATTGATAAGAATTTTGAGAAAAATTTCCCAGAAAAGTCAATTCCCACTTGGGCTTCAATTGATACGTCAGGTAAGTTTGATAATCAACAAACGAAGGATTATATTCCCCTTTCGTTTCCAGCGTGCCAAGCAAATAGGCAGAAGTTTTATATCGGATACCATGCATTTGATTAAAACGTTTGCTTGCTGTGCCCACATAAGCAGAAGCTCCTAATAAATTGAGCGAAACAGAAGCTTCCCTTCCTGTCGGTTTTTTATATTGAATATCCAATACCGACGACATTTTATCACCATATTCTACTCCAAATCCACCTGAAGAAAAAGCTACATTTTGCACCATATCTGAATTAATGAAACTTAATCCTTCTTGTTGACCTGCCCTTATTAACAACGGACGATAAATTTCTATGCCATTGACATATACAATATTTTCGTCGAAATTTCCACCTCTAACGTTATATTGAGAACTAAGTTCATTTGATGAAGTAACTCCTGTAAAAGCAATCAATAAAGATTCAATACCTCCCGATGGGTTAGGCATCAATCGATATTTGGAGGGATTTAAAACATCAATAGTATTTGTTTGACGCTTTTGCCCGACAATATCTATTTCTTTTATTTCTTGATTCAGAGCTGGTAATTCAACAGTTAATTGAATAACTTTTGCTTTCGGATGAATGGTATAGGAAACAGTTTGATAACCGACCATTGAAAAAGTAATTTCAGCCGAATCTTTAATTTCGGTGATCAATTCATAATAGCCATTTTGGTTGGTGGTAGTTCCTGTTGTTGTACCTTTCAAAAAAACATTTACCAGTTCAATTCCCCTGTTGTTAGAATCAACAACATAGCCAAAAATCCGAACCTTATTTTGTGCGGTTAAAATCAGCGTAACAACAAAAAAACAAAAAAGAAAGCTCAATCGCTTGTTCATGCAATGTATTAAATATAGAAATAAATTACCCTAAAAACGAAAAAAGGGAATGATTATTTTATTTTTCCTTTCTATCTTCTTTTGAATGATTTGTAAAAAATGTTTTTTTATGATAAATTTGATTTCTCCAATTCCGTCAATTTATCAAGCAATTCTCCTATAGAGTTTATTTTTTCATCATTCAAAATCCAGCCATCTTCGGTAACCAGAATTTTTACTGATGCTTCTTCTTTAGCTTCAAAACCTGCTCGTGCCAATGCTCTGAGTGTCCAATACATTCTGGTTTTGTTTCCTGTCACTGCCACTTGTTTGTTCAAGGAAAAATTCATTGAAAAATTACCATTGGCTTCATTAAAAAAATAATACTCACTGGCAAAAGCTCGAGCAAAACTGCCATTAAAAACCAGATCTTCAGGTACGCCGCAGATTGTTTTTCCATTTTTATCCATCAACCAAATGCCATCCGCAGCTTGTAAAGCCAAATCAAGCTCGTGAGTGGAAAGCAAAATTGCTTTTTGAGTTTGATGAGCCAATTTGTGCAGTAGCAACATAATTTCTATTCGATTGGATACATCCAAAAATGAAGTTGGCTCATCTAATAAAATTACAGGTGTATCTTGAGCCAATGCTCTGGCAATCATTACCCTTTGACGTTCACCATCCGAAAGTTCATTTAATAGTTCATTTCTTTTTTCTTCTAAATGCACCATTTGGATTGCCTGTTCAATATATACGTGATCTTTATCAGTTAAATTCCCCAGCCAATTGCTGTAAGGATATCGTCCATAACAAACAATGTCGTACACCGTAGCATTTAATATGTCAATTTTATCGGTCAGAACGAGGGCTATCTTTGTTGCTTTTTCTTGATGAGAAAGTTTAGATAATTCCTTATTTTCAAGCAAAACTTTTCCACTGAGTGGTTTTTGCAAGCCCGATAAAGTTCGTAATAAAGTAGATTTTCCTACGCCGTTTGGACCGATTAATCCTATTAATTTCCCGGCATACAACTCCAAATTCAAGTTGGATTGTACTACTTTCTCTTTATCTTTTTTTGAATAACCAATCGTCAAATCAACAGTGGACAAAATGCACATAACTCACAATCAATAATTTTCCAGCAATAAATGAAAAACAATTTTCTTATTTCCTTTTTAAAATAATCCACAAAATAACAGGTGCACCAAACAATGCACTTACTGTATTGATAGGCAATGAATAAGTTGGTATTTGAGAAATAATATCACAAATCATCAGCAGTGAAGCACCACAAAGCACACAAGCAGGAATTAAAATTTTATGAGAAGAAGTCCGAAAAATTCCTCTGGCGATATGAGGAATGGCTACTCCCACAAAGGCAATAGGTCCGGTGAAAGCAGTCACTCCTCCTGCCAATAAACCCGTTGCCAGAACAATTAAAAAACGCGTTTGCTGAATGGAAACTCCTGAGCTTCGTGCATAGTTTTCTCCTAATAGCAAAACATCCAGTCGTTTTTGCAAAAAAATAGCAATCAACATTCCAACCAGGAAAACAGGAATCAATACCAGCAAATGATGCCAAGTTACTGCACTCAAACTACCAAAAGTCCACATAATGAAAAGTTTTACCGCATCCGGATTGCTCAAATTCTGAAAAATATTAACCAACGCTGAAGCAATAGTGCCAAACATAATGCCAACAATCAACAAAGAAACAACGTCGTGAACCTTAAAGGAAACCAAAATGACCAACAGCAAAACCAGCGAAGCACCAATAACGGCAGCTATAATCAGTGACCAACTGCTACTGATAAAAACGGCAGGGAACAATGAAGCTGCCATCATTACCATTGCTGCCCCCAAACTTGCTCCCGAACTTATTCCCAAAATGTAAGGATCAGCTAACGGATTTCTGAAAAGTGTCTGCATCATTAGCCCGGCTATGGAAAGGGAAATTCCGGCAATAATGGCTGTAATAGCTTTTGGCAGACGAAAATTCAAAATTATTTCCGTATGAATGTTATTCGTTCCTTTTCCAGCAAAAATAGAAAAAATTTCATTAAGAGGTATGCGAATACTTCCCCATGCTAGATCTAAAACAAAAAAAGCTAACGTAATTAATATCAGAAGAAAGAACAAACTATTTTTCTGTCGTTTAGACATTTAATATAGATTTTAATTTGTGATTACACAAACCATTCTTTAAAAACAATTGATTTAATCCCTATTATTGGGAACTCAATCAGTGTTGGTTGAACAAATGTATTATCTTTTTTGTAATTTTGTTATTAAGATGATAATAAAATTCTTCAATAGGAACAGATGACTTTGGAGTTTTTGCCTTTTTTTTTAAAAAAATTCTATCTTCATTTCAATTTCCAACTCTTTTTCAGCAAGTAATTTCTTTAAAACGTTGTTCTTCTTTTCCAAATTTCGAATATCTTTTCTTTCGTTGTAATATAAATGCCATATTTGCAGTAAGTTTCTATATACCTTTTGTTTGGGTTCTTTCAGAATCGAAACTTTTTCTTTTTTACTTTCCGTCCCTTTTATAATACAAAATTAGTGTTTTTTATTTCTAATCCAGTCCGATCATTTAAGGGCTAATAAAACTTTTTAATAAACTAAAATTAATTTTGTAAATTTGTGATTTAATTAATGTATCAGCCAATTAAGGCATGTGAAAACATTAAAAACAAAACGTTTAGAAAAATTCATCCTTCATTGAAACAAAGGAATTCAACTGTACTATTTCCTGCAAAAAAGGTACTAAAATACATTGGGTAAATTTTTAAGGAAATTCGTCTCACGTGTATAAAATTTCAGAATACCATTAAATTGTTCAGTAGATAAGGAATACGTCCATTTTTTAGAAAGGAAAAAGATTTTGAAGTTAACTTTTGCCAAAAATTTGGAAAAGAAAGTATATATTTCTGATTGCCCATATTTTTAAAAAACAATATATCCGGAATATGAAAAACTATCAAAAAAAATACTGTTCAGTTTTTTATTTTTTATTAAATATTATAATTGTTACAGCTCAAAACATTCCAGAACACATTTCTTATACGCGTATTTACGATTTTCTTGATGAACTAACCAATGAAAAAATAATTGATGTTAATTCAGCAATAAAACCCTATTCTCGACAATTTATAGCTAAAAAATTACAGGAAGCCCAAGCAAATGAAAAAAAATTAAACAAAAGGCAACAAAATGAGCTGTATTTTTTCCTCGAAGATTATGCCCTGGAGCAAAATCGATTGCCTGATTATGATTTGCCCATTGAAGACAATCGAACCTGGCGAATAGATATGCTCCCTCCTTCTTTTCATTATCATGACAGCCTTTTTCGAGTAAAATTAATGCCTATTCTGGGAATGAACATTCTTTATAATTCCAATGATAAAATTACTCAACGTTGGTATGGATTTGATTTTCAGTCTATGATTGGAAATCATCTTGCAGTTTATGCTTCGCTCAGAGATGTTTCCCAAAAGGGTGAACTATTAGCTGAACCTACTTATTTAACTCCTTATCAAGCAGGAGCTTACAAGCGCACCAACAATGGCGGTGATTACAGTGAAATGCGTGGGGGAATTTCTTATGCCTGGAAATGGGGTGATGTAGCATTGGTCAAAGATCACATTCAATGGGGCAACAATTATCATGGTTCTAACATTTTTTCAGGTCGAACTCCTTCTTTCCCTATGCTAAAACTGGGTTTAAAACCTGCCAAATGGTTGGAAATAAATTATTTTCATGGTTGGCTAACCTCCAATGTCATTGATAGCACCCGTTATTATCTTTCAAACCAAAATGAAAAAATGTATCGTTACACCAATAAATTTTTGGCGGCAAATTTGATCACTTTCACCCCCATCTCACAACTCCATCTCTCGGCAGGAAATTCCATAGTGTATGCTGAAAGTAATGTGCAGCCCGCTTATCTGATTCCGATAGCCTTTTATAAATCAATGGATCATACGCTGACTATGGGCACAGAAAATCAAAATTCTCAATTGTTTTTTGACATCAGTTCAAGAAATATTAAACATTTACATTTATTTACTTCCGTCTTCATTGATGAATTTTCAGTAGCTCGATTGAAAGCTTCCAATAAGGAAAAAAATCCTGTTTCTTATAAATTAGGATTTCGACTGAGCAATTTTCCACTAGCAAACTTTTCCTTAACAGGTGAATGGACAAGAAATGAAATTTTAGTTTATAAACATTCCATTCCGGCTTTAACCTGGGCTACTAACGGTTTCAATCTGGGAAATTACTTGGGTGACAATTCACAGGAAATATATGTAGCCTTGCAATATAAACCCTTACGTGGACTGGATATAAATTTATCGTACTCACAAGCTGAACATGGTAATGAATATGCTTACATTCGGCACGGTACCTGGCAAGGCTCAAAAGCAAGTGTGCTCGATATTATCAGTGAACCGTTTATGAAAGACAAAATCTGGAGTAATAAAACTTTATCATTCGACGTAAAATATGAGATTTCCCCAAATATTTATGCCATTTTAAATATTGAAAACAGCAATATACAGGCTTTTGAAGCAGCTTCTGAAGTTGCTTTTGGAGAAAAAAGAATGACAGCAGAAGAAGTCTTGAATTTTTATACACCTAAATTTTTACAGGGGAAACAAACAACTATTACAGCGGGTTTAAGTTTTGGATTTTGAACCAAAAATTTATCATTAATCCAGAATTGCCATGACAAACAAAATATGATGGGTAAAATGAAAAATGTTGAATTCAAGTTACAAATGCAACTTTTTGGTTAGATAAATTTTGTAATAAAATTCTTTTTTTCTGTTATTCAAGATAACTTCCACGCGATCTATATATTGATCAGAGAGTTTTTCAAAAAAAATTTTTTAAGAAATACTGACGAATAAGTATTTTTCATTTGTTTCCCTTTCCTACAAATGATAAAGTTTAGCAAAAAAGAAAACCACCTTCAATTATGAACTAATCATTTTATGTTCAGCAAATTCTTTCCCGTTATTGGGAAGGTGATGATATTAGTTTTTAAATTCCTCAAAATTATCTAAATTTCCTGCCCCCCCTTACGAAAAAGGTCAAAACAAAAACAATCTTTTCAATCAAATTTAACCGTCATTAAACATATTTTGACTTTGATATAGTAAACCAACAAATTGAAACTATAGTTAAAAAACAGAATGTTTAGGTCTTTAAAATATGCTGAGAAAACATTAGCTAAACAGTTGAAAAATCTGGATAAGAAAACAGTAAAATCAGTTATTTATATCATTAGCTTAAGAATATGCTTTGATAACAGCTTGGTATAAAGACTAACTAATTATTAATAAAAAGCAAAATAATTTTTAAGAAAAGAATATTTATAATTATTTAATATCATTTTTTAGAATAAATATAGTAATTTTGCAAAGATTTTTTAATAAATATTCATTATGACATGAATTATATGAAAAAATTATACACAAAAAGTTTTAATAGGCAAATTTCCTACGATTTTTGATATAAAATAAACACAACTTATGAAAAACAAGAATAACCGTTTAAAAATGATTTCTGAAATCCTTCGTACACATGTGGTAGCTAGCCAGGAAGAATTACTAAATCTTTTAAAAGAACAGCACTGCGAGGTGACCCAAGCAACTTTATCGAGAGATTTAAAACAATTAAAAGTTGCCAAAACTCCTCTCTCAAACGGTGGATATAAATACGTATTGCCTACTTATAATAAACCTTTGCCTTCCGTTTCAGATACTTCTTTGGAAAATCCATTAGCAAAGGGAGCTATATTAAGTCTTGAATTTTCTGGGCAATTGGGAGTGATAAAAACAAAGCCTGGTTATGCAAATGCCATAGCATGGGATATCGACAACAGGTCTTCCGATTATATTTTAGGCACCATTGCAGGCGATGATACTATTTTAATTATTCCACGTGAAGGAATATCCAGAGAAGACATAACAGAAATTATAAAGGAAATATTTAGTAACTGATAATCAAACTTTAAGTAAATCTTTAAAAGGTGTTTTAAAATAGATTTAAAAAAGATGGAAAAAGATTTTAATATTGATGAAATTACGGTTCAAGTAGCTGATGAACGTTTTTTAGGATATGTCGATACGATTCTGAAAACGATTGAAGATGCTGCTAAAGTGCGTGGTACAGGAATAGCTCGCCGTTCACCAGAATATATTGCACAAAAAATAAAAGAAGGGAAAGCTATTATTGCTCTTCAAGGAGATGAATTTGCAGGATTTTGTTATATTGAAACGTGGAGTGATAAAAAATTTGTAGCCAATTCAGGTCTAATTGTCGTGGAAAAGTTTCGTGGTCACGGTTTAGCAAAACGAATTAAACAAAAAGCTTTTGAACTTTCACGTCAACGTTATCCCGATGCAAAAATCTTTGGGCTGACTACAGGATTGGCTGTAATGAAAATTAATTCTGAACTGGGCTATAAACCTGTAACATTTTCAGAACTTACTAGTGACGAAGCTTTTTGGAAAGGATGTGAAAGTTGTGTGAACTATGATATTCTTCAAAGAACCAATCGGAAATATTGCCTTTGTACGGCTATGCTTTATGATCCTGCAAAAGAAGAGACCAAAAATAATCAATCAACTGAAAAATGATTTATCAGTTATTATTTATCGATAAAAAACTAATTTTAAACTAATTATAACTTAAAATGAAAGAAAAAGTTGTTTTAGCATTCAGCGGAGGTTTGGATACTTCGTTTTGTGTAAAATATTTATCAGAAGAAAAAGGATTTGATGTTTACACTGCCATAGCTAATACAGGAGGCTTTTCAGAAGAAGATTTAAAAAAAATTGAAGAAAAAGCTTATCAATTAGGAGCAGTAAAACACGTAACATTGGACATTACAAGAGAATTTTATGATAAAGGTATTAAATACATGATTTTCGGTAATGTTCTCCGCAATGGCACTTATCCTATTTCAGTCAGCTCCGAAAGAATTTTTCAGGCGATAGCCATCATCAACTATGCGAAGGAAATTGGTGCCAATTATGTAGCACATGGAAGCACCGGTGCTGGCAATGATCAGGTTCGTTTCGATTTAACATTTCAAGTGTTGGCTCCTGAAATAAATATCATTGCTCCCATTCGTGATTTATCACTAACTCGTGAATATGAAATCGATTATTTAAAACAACATGGCTACGAAGCTGATTTTAAAAAAATGGAATACTCCATTAATAAAGGTTTGTGGGGAACCAGTATTGGGGGTAAGGAAACATTGAAATCAGAGCAAACACTTCCAGAAGAAGCTTATCCTTCGCAAGTAACTGAAAAAGACGAAAAAATTATTTCTATTGAATTCGAAAAAGGAGAAATTTGCGGTATCAACGGAGAAAAAAATACAGATAAAATTGCCTTGATTCAACAGTTGGAAAACATAGCTTCAAAATATGGAATTGGGAGAGATATGCACATTGGCGATACCATTATTGGCATAAAAGGACGAGTGGCTTTTGAAGCTGCAGCTCCGATATTAATCATTAACGCTCATAAAATGCTTGAAAAACACACACTTACCAAATGGCAACAATACTGGAAAGATCAATTGGGTACGTGGTATGGTATGTTTCTGCACGAAGCACTTTATTTGGAACCTGTTATGCGAGATATTGAAAAATTTCTGGAAAGTTCTCAGAAAAATGTTTCTGGAAACGTTTATATCAAACTTCGACCTTATTGCTTTACTCTGGTAGGTGTTGACAGTTCTTTCGACTTAATGAAAACTGAACTTGGAGAATATGGAGAAACCAATAAAGGTTGGACAGCCGAAGAAGTAAAAGGATTTATTAAGATGATGGCAAATCCATTAAAAATTTACTATACCGTTCAAAAAAAGAATCAATAAATAACAAATTAAAGGTGTATAGGTCAAAAAGTAGGCTCAAAATTTTGCTTACTTTTTCCAGTTTTGTTTTTGTAAATCGAGACGAAGCTAAACTTTGCGGGGGAACAACTAGGCAAGGGATAGATTTAAGAGCGTCTAATGCGTGATATAAGGAGTGTCTTCATGGATACTTTTTATGATACGCAGTGACGTCTCTTTATGCCTTAAAAACCTGTCTACAAATCGCTTGCGATTTTCCTTACTCATTCTACTATGGTTATTTAAATTTTTCTTTAAGTCGGTAAATGTACCTTCCAATTTATTGTTTGTATTGGATAATCCATAGTTTCCTTCCTTTTGATATACAAATAAATAAAACAAATTTGTTTGAATGCTCCGCCAGGCAGATCGCAATTTTTTATACACATAATAGCTTTTGCCTGTTATTGAATTCATACATATCTTTACAAGAAAAAAGTTATGAAAATATTAAAAGCCTATCTACATTTTACAAATGCAGAGCTGGAAAAGATAATGAACTCTCAAACCAAGGCAAGAGCATTTCAGGATTGGCAGATAATTTATTCTGTCCAAACAAATTATGGAAAGACGGCAGAAGAATTTGCAAAAATATTGGGAGTAAGTAAACAAAAGATTTTTCATGTTATCCAGCAATATAATAAATATGGGAAAGAGTGGAGGAAATATGACAATTGGGGTAAAAGGTGCGAAGCAAGGTGCAATATGACGCTTGAAGAAGAAAAGGCAATTCTATACTCTCCTGAATCAGATGCTTTAAATAGACAGATATTGATTTACAAGTAAGTAAAAAAGATTGTTGAAGAAAAGTTAGGCAGAGAAGTATCTGATGATTATATTTGGGATATGTTCAAACGTCATGGGTGGAAGAAGAAAGTTCCCCGTCCCAGCCATCCCAAAGCAAACCGAGAAGAGCAGGAAGAGTATAAAAAACTTCGAGAGAATTTGGCAGCCAAATCATTAGAGTTTAAAGACAAGAAAGATAAAAGACCTATACTACCATTTTTTTAAACTTTTTTATTGTGTCCTTTGCCCTCTAAATGAAGCTTTCTTGCGTTCTTTTTTAAAATTTCGTTTTTATAAGCCTTTCCTTTTGTTTATCTTTGCAAATTTATAATTGAAAAAATCATCAGCCTTTTTAAGGACATCAAAAAATGTTGATCATTCTATTAAAACAATCAATGGATGAAACTTTCTAATAAATACAATCCTGAAGGAATTGAGTCAAAATGGTATCAATATTGGTTAGAGTTTGGTTTTTTTCATTCAACACCTGACGAACGTGAACCTTATACCATTGTTATTCCACCACCCAATGTAACAGGTGTTTTGCACATGGGGCACATGCTAAACAATACCATTCAGGACATTCTGGTTCGCCGAGCCCGTATGTTAGGAAAAAATGCTTGTTGGGTTCCGGGAACCGATCATGCTTCCATTGCCACAGAAGCAAAAGTAGTAGCTTATTTGGCAAAAAAAGGTATAAAAAAATCAGACCTTACACGAGAAGAATTTCTGGATTATGCCTGGAAATGGACCCGAAAACACGGCGGAATTATTCTGGAACAATTAAAAAAGCTTGGTGCTTCGTGCGATTGGGAACGAACAGCTTTCACAATGGACGAAATCCGCTCAAAAAGCGTTATCCACGTCTTTGTTGATTTGTATGAAAAGGGAAAAATCTATCGAGGCATTCGAATGGTCAACTGGGATCCAAAAGCAAAAACAGCTTTATCGGATGAAGAAGTAATTTTTAAAGAACAAAACGGAAAACTTTATTACGTCAAATATAAAATTGAAGGTGAAAATAATTATGCAGTCGTGGCAACCACTCGACCTGAAACCATTTTGGGCGATACAGCCTTGTGCATTCATCCTGATGATGCCAAAAATGCCCATCTAAAAGGGAAAAGAGTTGTTGTCCCAATGGTCAATCGTTCCATTCCTGTTATTGAAGATGAGTATGTTGACATGGAATTTGGAACAGGTTGCTTAAAAGTTACACCTGCTCACGATGTAAACGATTACATGCTTGGTGAAAAACATCATTTGCCTGCTATTGACATTTTTAATGATGATGGAACCCTGAATGAAAATGGTGCACCTTACACAGGAATGGATCGTTTTGAAGTGAGAAAACAGATAGAAAAAGATTTGAAAGCAGCAGGTTTGCTTGAAAAAGTAGAACCGTATGTGAATAATGTAGGCTTTTCAGAACGAACGGATGTTCCCATCGAACCAAAACTTTCTACCCAATGGTTCCTGAAAATGAAAGAATTGGCAAAACCCGCACTGGATGCAGTTATTAATGATGAAATAAAATTATATCCACCAAAGTTTAAAAATACTTATCGGCATTGGATGGAAAATGTAAAAGATTGGTGCATTTCACGACAACTCTGGTGGGGACATAGAATTCCAGCATATTATTTGCCTGATGGTAGCTTTGTTGTGGCTGAAACGAAAGAAGATGCCTACCAAAAAGCTCTCAAAAAAGTAAATTATATTTTGACAATCTATGATTTACAACAAGATGAAGATTGTCTGGACACATGGTTTTCATCCTGGTTATGGCCTATTTCCGTTTTTGATGGCATTCTTCATCCTGATAATCCTGATATTCAATACTATTATCCAACAGACGATTTGGTAACGGCTCCTGAAATTTTGTTTTTCTGGGTGGCGAGGATGATTATGGCTGGCTATGAATATCGTGGAGAAAAACCATTCAAGAATGTTTATTTAACCGGCATTGTTCGTGATAAACTCGGTAGGAAAATGTCCAAATCGCTTGGCAATTCACCTGATCCACTGGATTTGATCCAAAAATATGGAGCTGATGCAGTACGAATGGGCATGTTGCTTTGTTCGCCAGCAGGAAATGATTTGCTTTTTGATGAAAGTCTTTGTGAACAAGGAAGAAACTTTAACAATAAAATCTGGAATGCTTTTCGCTTGATAAAAAGCTGGACAATAGCAGAAATTGAACAACCTGAATCGGCATCTAAAGCCGTTGAATGGTTTGAGAGTAAACTCAATAAATCACTCTCAGAAATAGACGATTTGTTTGCAAAATATCGCTTGTCTGAAGCTTTGATGGTTGCTTATAAACTTTTCTGGGATGAATTTGCTTCGTGGTTTCTGGAAATTATCAAACCAGCTTATCAGCAACCTATTGATAAAATTACTCACGAAGCAGCTATTCATTTTTTTGAAACATTGTTAAAAATATTGCATCCTTTTATTCCTTTTATTACGGAAGAGCTCTGGCAAAATTTGACAGAAAGAAAAGAAGGTGAAAGTATTATGATTCAATTATTTCCACAGGCTGGAAAAATAGATGAAACATTGCTTGAAAATTTTGAATTTACTAAACAAATTATTGCTGGCATTCGGACCATTCGTTTACAAAAAAATATTCCCAATAAAAAGCCTTTGAAACTGCAAATAGTGGGCAAACACAATCCGTACTTTGATTCAGTAATTGAAAAATTGGGTAATCTGAAAGCCATTGAAACAGTAAGTAAGAAATCTGCAGAAGCTGCTTCATTTCTGGTTGGAACAACAGAATTTGCTATTCCACTGGCAGGTTTCATCAATGCGGAAGAAGAAATTAAAAAAATTCAAAAAGAAATTGATTATCTGGAAGGATTTCTTGCTTCGGTAACAAAAAAATTGGACAACCAAAATTTTCTGAGTCACGCAAAACCTGAAATTGTAGAAAGTGAAAAGAAAAAACAATCTGATACAGAAAAAAAACTTGCTTCTTTAAGAGAAACGCTTGCTAGTTTGATGAATTCATAATTTTTTATATTCTCCTGATAATAAATTGATATACATTTTTTTAAAAGAGATTAAATTTCGGGAGATAATATTTCTTTCAATTGAGAAAGTGCTTTGTTTTCTTTGAAAGTCATTTCTTCTTTTTGTTCAGAAGTTTTATCATCCTGACCACATAAATGGAGAATGCCGTGAATCATTACGCGATACAATTCTTGCATAAAATCTGTTTGAAATTTTTCTGCATTACTTTTTACGGTATCAATACAAATAAAAATATCGCCTGAAATCAAATTTCTCTCACTGTCATCAAAGGTGATAATGTCTGTATAATAATCATGCTGAAGATATTTCTGATTAATTTCCAGAATGCGATTTTCATTGCAAAAAATATAAGCAATATCCCCAACTTTTTTACCATAATCAGCAGCTACTGCTTTTATCCAGCGATTAATTTTTTGTTTTTTTATTTGTGACATTTTTACTCCTTCTGAAATGTATTGAATCATGATGAAAAATATTGTTATAAATTTTAATTTGTGATTATAAAAACTATTCTTTTAACCAAAATAAAGTTATTACAAATAAATTAAATATTAGATTTTTTTATTTCTAATTAAAAAATTGCTAAACGTTTTCCTAATTAATTTAAAACTTGACAATAAAGTAATAAGGTTTGGTTTATTTGTTGCTGCCTTGTTATAAAGGTTTTAGTATGATAAGGTCTCAATTTTAAAACTTGTTTATATTTATTCAACAATGAAAAATCTACTTTTTCCTATAACCATTATTGAAATTATCATTTTAATCACGATTTTCTTGTTTGATTAGATATTTTGCTAATTTATTCTTTTTCGATTTGTCTTTAAAACCTTATTAAAAATGCTTAACCTTAATAACGCTGAAATATGACCTTAATTATAACCTTATTAGCCAAAATCGACGCATTTAATTTTTCAATAATTAATAAGTGAATTGGTTATCCCAACCATAAACGTTTTGTAACCATTGAACCTTTTGACTTGTCTTTCCTCAACAAATTAAACGTAATTTTTCGAATAAAAGAAAAATTTTTCGACAGCATTTTTTATCTTCTTTTTCTGCCTATTTTCATCAA
>DAOOVG010000055.1:0-15305 GCA_035369865.1 Paludibacteraceae bacterium
CTTTTGAAAAAATTAGAACTACCTATTACGTAAATTTTGCGAAGTTAGGGTTTAACATCATAATTTATAAACAATAAAATAAAGGTATGATGATTATTATTAAAATATTTTAGTAAGTTATTGGTAACCAGTATATTTATAGATAATTAAAAAATAGTGGATAATAAGTATCTTAACAGCGACTTTTTCTCTTTGGCTAAACAGGAGAATCTCGATTTTGCAATATTTGTTATTAAGGTTTTTTAGAATAATAAGATTTCAATTGATAATTTTTGTCTATTAATTACGATTAATGTGTTGTGAAAAATGATAAAATTGATTTCATGATGCTTTGTCGATCATTTTCAGAAATAATGGTTTCGAACGGGAAACCAAAAGCACAAACTTTATAATTTCCATCATAAGCTACAGCAGCGCTTAAATTATTTTCTGAATACCTGCAAATCGTATAAGCTTTCTTATCATTAGGTTCAAACGCATCTGGCGACTCGACAAAATAACAAAATTCGTTAGGCTCGTGAAAATAGCTAAAATTCATTTTTTTAAAAAAAGGAAGAGGTGAATTTACAAATTTTACTTCTCCTGTTACAGCAGCTTGATGAGTACAATATTTTAATTTTAAAGTATTTTCAATAAAAGAGCTATCTTCTGGCAAAGTTAATAGATTGTCACATAAATCGAAAACGATATTAGCTCCACTTACAAATAAATTCCCCCCATTTTGGCAAAATAAATTGATTTTTCTTTGTAAATCAAGTGGGAAAGTTTTATAAGAAGGAGATTTTTTATTATTACCTATATAAATTTGTCTTTGGTTCCCCAAGATTACATCTATAATTTTATAATCATTCAAATCAACTTCTTCATTGATAATAGCATCGCTGCTGCAAGAAGAAAATGAATAACCTGCTTCTTTAATTGCCTTCCCATGTAAAAAAACATAATCAAATGTATTCCCCACTAATACTTTCCCCTCATAATTTGCATAGCTGGCACCAAAACCAGGAGCATCATCCGTTATCCACGGTCTGTTTTTTCTGAATTCATATTGCTTACCAATGAAATTACATTGATACAAATAAGGAACGCCTCCATCTTTTTCATTGACAAAGCCACCATAAAGCGTATCTATTGAGAAACTTTCAGGTGCACTTAATCGGGTAAAGCCATTTACAATTAACACTTCACCTTTTTCATCAGGAGCCCGATAAGCAGAAAGAATTTCAGAAGGAAAACTTTCGCCACCTTTATTCACGGCTGTTACTTTAAAGCTATAAATTTTATCTGGCTCAATATTAACAGTATAATTATTTCTTTTTACTAAAACTCCGTTGTCAAAATCATTATCATCTATTTTAGTGTAAACCACGAAATATTCTGGTACTGCAGTTGGTTCCAAAAAATCTATTTCATTTGTCCAGCGTAATTTTAAAGTGGTTGTGTCAATGAATTGAGCACTGAATTGCTTTACAGGCAAGGGTTGTACGCAATATTTATCAGGATGGTCTGAATACAAGTATTTTAATATTCCCTTATAAATAGAACGACTCACTAAAAATTGAAAACGCGGGTCGAGTCCATAGCGCATATCTGCAAAATTTTGATGAGAAAGTAATTCCAATAGCATAGAAGGAACTTCTGGTATTCTTGATTCACTATAACTTTTATTCCAAATACCACGTCGAGTCCACTCTGGAGCATACATGTCACGAATATCGCTTACAATTTGCGTTTGGACGATATCCGTTAAATCACGTGAAGCCCACCGTGAAGTTTTGTTTTTGAAAATATTTTTTTGAGATGAATTAAGAATAGTGCAAATCCCCAAAGTTCCAATGATAGAATCGGTGAGAACTGTTCCAGCATCGGTATGGAAAGCCAGCGACAAATCAATTGGAATTCCTAATCCCTTATCAGAAGGAGCAAGTGGTGATCCACCAATTAAATAATTGACCCACAATCCGCGTGATTGATAATCGTCAATATAATCATTTTTCCCTTTTGTATAACTATAAACGCTATCAGGAAATCCAGCCCATTGCAGCCAATAACGCGAACCTTCTGTAAATCGTGGATAGCCACTTATTTCAGGTTCATAAATTGTATCTTGATGAAAAATTTTGTCTGGGATTTTGTTTTTTTCAATTATTAGTTCTTCTGAACTTTTCAAATTTGTTATTAATCCTTTTGCTAAAGGCTGACGTGCAATATTTCCCATACCACCACCAAATTTTACTGCATCGGCGGTTATGATTTCATTCTTTTTTGAGTTGAAGTTGGTAAGTACTACTTTACCATTTTCATTACAACCTTCTTCAAAATAAAATGTTCCTAAATAAATCCAGGTACCACTGCCCATTTTTTGATTGACCAAAAATTCTGTTTCACCCCCTTTGTGATATACTGTGTAATGTGCAGTAGAAGTGCTTTTGGTAAGCGTTTTATAAGAAATATATACGGCATATTTGCCTGATTGAGGAATAAAAGGTATCCATTCAACAGAGCTAACTTTATCTTTTTTATTTGTAGATAAAATTTGTCGATAAGTACCCATCAAAAAAGGATTTTCTCCATCCAAATAACTACTTTTGGAATTTGAAAAACCTACATCTCCACCATTCTCCCACTGAAATGAATGATTGAATTCAATGTATTTTGACAAATCCTCTCTACAATCATTGTCCACAATAATTTCATTTTTTTGCACATCTCTTTCTCTGGGGATCAAAACATTTGCTCCAGCATTTTCCAACATTGGAACCAGGTAAGGATAAACATACGAAAGAGTATAAATATCTTCTACTGTTTGGAAAAGTCGAGCACGTTGCCATTGCCAGCGAGCCAAACTCTGATTATAATAATAACCATGGCTGGGCCAAATAGCAATATGTCTGTTTTGCAATCCTTCTGTAATTTTATAAGGACGAGAAAGATTTTTGACCAGAGGAATTTCTGTTTTTTTTGTTGTAAAAATTTTACTTTTATCTTTCTTTTTTATTCTATAATAATTTGGGATCAAATCTTCTATAGGCTGATTATCCACCTGGCACACAATTTTATACCCTTCGTAAGTAGGTATCAAAATTTTTTTAAGAGCATTGTAAATTCTTTCTACATTTTCCGGTCTGAAAGGTATATAACTTAATCTTTCATCAGCAGTAATAATGACTTTTTTCGGTCTCTGGGTTACTGAAAAATTAGTGATTGTTATTTTTTTTACATAAGTTTCTTCTTTGGCAATAGCTGTCAATGAATCAGAAATGACCGTTAAAAATTGTTGTGCTTGAAGATTAGAAAAACTTAATTCATTCAACAACAGAAAAATTATCAGACTATTTTTCTTGAAAACATTCGTTATTTTTATCATTTTTTTAAAATATATTTTTTGTTTCACTTTCCTTAGCTTTGGTTGATAACATTCCGCAAGCAGCAAAAATATCCTCACCTCGCGATTTACGAATAGTGGCAATAATTCCATTTTCATTCAAATAATTACGAAACGAAAGTATTTTTTCTTCACTCGGAGTTTTTAATGGAACATCAGGAATGGCATGAAAACGAATTAAATTTACTCGGCATGGAATTTCTTTCAATAATTTTACCAATTCTCGAGCATGCCGCATGGTGTCGTTGAAATGATCAAACATAATATATTCAAAAGAAAGTCTTCGCTGCTTGCTGAAATCATACTTTTTTAGTTCTTCTAATATTTTGCTGATGGGATATGCTCTTTCAGCAGGAATTAATTGAAGCCTTTCTTCATGAAAAGGAGAATGCAGGCTAATAGCAAGATGACAATTGGTTTTTTCGAGAAAAAGTTTTATGCCAGGTATAAGTCCAATAGTCGATACAGTTATTCTGTGTGGGCTCCAGCCATACCCGTAATCGGCTGTAAGAATTTCCAAAGCAGTTAATACTGCCATTGTGTTATCAAAAGGTTCTCCCATGCCCATGAAAACTAAATTGGTGATTTCACTGGCTTCAGGAACGGATAAAATTTGATTAAGAATTTCTCCTGCTGACAATTGAGAAACGAATCCTTGTTTTCCTGTCATACAAAACAAGCAATTCATTTTACAGCCTGCTTGTGAAGAAACGCACAGGGTAACGCGATTTTCTTCAGGTATCAAAACTGTTTCGATAAAATGGTTATTTTCAGTAGCGAATAAATATTTTTTTGTTCTATCTTTTGAAATAGTTACTTGAAGAGGCTCAGAACGCCCAACCTTATATTTTTCATTGAGCAATGCTCTGTTTTTCGAAGAAATATTGGTCATTCCATCAATGGAAAGGGCTCGTTTTTTATATAACCATTCCGCAATTTGTTTAGCCGTATAAGAAGGCATTCCAAAATCAGTTACAATAGTTTTAAGTTCTTCTAAAGTTAACCCTATCAATAATTTTTTATTCATTTTTTTGATGGTTTCTATTATAATTTTTTCATGAAAAACTTTCAAATTCAATCATTTATTCGCTTTGAGAAGTTTTTCCCAATTTTTATGAGTAAATTTTACCTCGTATTGATATAATTTGGGAGAATATCCCTTGTAAATGTAGGAAATTGCCCATTTTTCTTCTTTCTTAAAAGAGAACCATATTTCACTATCTGTTAAGCAAGCTAACCTCATCATTCTATATATAAATAGCTTTAACAAATGTAGAGAATATTTTGTATTTTGAGAAAAAGTAAAAAATAAATTAGTTGAGCAGAAAAAATGATTTTTGACTCCGGGAATAAAATAAAAGTTGTTTATTAAATTTAGTTCTTGATATTCAATGTTTTATCACTTCCAAAAATCATTAGAATTGGTTTTTTGACTACTCCAAAATTGACAATTGTCATTTAATTTTGTAAAAAGTATTTTTATTCAATTTAATATATTTTAATCATGAGACAAATCTTACCTTAAAAATTTTATATTTTTCATTCAAAATATTTAAATGAAGCAGGAAGTAGAAAAAATAATGAATAATCATAATAAAGACAAATCATGCTTATTAAGGGTTATAGTAATAAAGTAAAACTGTGTCGAGAAATAATTATAATTTACTTTTTGTTTTTTTATTACAATTTTTTAATATTCCTTTATTCTTTTGTTATTCGAAACATGATTTTTATAATTATAAAGTAAAAATAAAGTAAAAATAAATTCTTATGCAGCAAATTCAATGCTCTTTTTGTTTAAAGGCTCTTTCAATATTCCTTTTGTCTTCTTTTTCTTTCAGGGATTGACGTTTGTCATACAACTTTTTCCCTTTCACTAAGACAATCTCCAACTTAGCTAACCCTTTTTCATTGATAAAAAGCTTCAGCGGTACGATAGTCGTTCCACTTTCCTTATTGGCTCTTTCCAGCTTGAGCAGTTCTCGCTTCGTTAATAATAATTTACGATCACGGCGGACTTCATGATTATTATAAGTGCCAAAAGAATAAGCAGCGATATGCATATTCTTTACCCATAACTCATGATTAATAAAGATACAATAAGTATCAGCCAAACTTGCCTTACCTTCTCTTATGGATTTAATTTCAGTGCCAAAAAGCTGAATACCAGCGATATATCGATCTAAAATTTCATATTCAAAATTTGCACGTTTGTTTTTAATTACTATGTTTGAAGGTCGATGCATATTCCATGTAAATTTTTGAAAAAATATTAAAGCAATAGATAGAAATGAAAAAAATCGAAAAGTTGTAAAAAATTCTCAAATTTGCTTGACAAAAAATTTCTATTTATTTAGGTGAAAAATCTAATAATCCTGTTCAAAGTTATATCTAAAATCCACAAGTAAAAAATTTAGTTTGAAAAATTAATTTGTTACTTGAAATGTGATGATTCGTTTGTGGTTCAAACTTGTAAACTAATTTTCTATTCAAAAATTTTTTAAAATAGTATCCTATTGGATTTTTTTATAAATTTTTCTCTTCAAAGTATATCAATTTATGTTAGCTTATAAAATTTTGATGTACAACATCATAGTTAATTAAAAAAATATCTTTCCTTCCTTTCTTTTAATTAGTTAATAAATTTACTCAAATAAAAGTTGATATTTTTTATTATAAATAGTTTTAAAAACAAAAATTCTTCCTTGCTTTATACATTTTGATAGTAATAACCATAAAACGAAAACTGAATTCTTTCCGGACAAACCATATACTATTTCCTGAAACAAAAATAGAAATAATAAACAAAACATAAAAAAGAGGGCAACATTTTGAACCTGGTTTTTGAACCTATAGAAAGAAAGCACTAAAAAATAGCCTACTTTTTGATTCATACGGGTGTATTGTCTGAGCAAATCCCTGTCGCTTTGTTTGACATCACCCTCGAGAGCTTCTCGAATCGTTGATTGACCATGACTATTGATAGTGCGTCCCTGAATGAGTTTAACCAACTCATAGGATGAAGTTTCACCTTTGATAAATGCATCTATCACTTTGCGGTAACTTTTTGTGTCGGTATTGGATACGTAATTGCTTAAGCGAATATTGCAACGCTGCAAAATCATATCGATGCGTTGCTGACAATGAACTAAATCCTCGTTTATCTCGTTGATGCGCCTTCCGTATTGACGAAGACTTTGAATGTTGCCATCAGGGACAAAGCTGTCGTGAACCAACTCTTTCAGTAAAAACCTTTGCTATCCATTCGGCATCCTTTACATCGCTTTTACGTCCTAGCAGTTGTTTGAGAAACTGAGCATTGACCAAACGCAATTGAAAATCGTTTTCAAGCAAACGCCATATAGATATTCAGTAAATACCTGTGCTTCCCATACACACTTCACTTACAAAGTGTGATTTCATGACCAGACCCATCCGTTTTATTTCACGGGTGGTCACATCAAATTTTTCTTCTGTTTTTTTACCTTGTTCATCCAAGATACACATAAATATGCTATTTTTGTAAACGTCAAGATCACTGACTGTTCTTCTTGTATGAAAGTAATTTTAAATTAAACAATTGTACCTTTTGAGTACGTTAATTGCTTATAAAACAATCATAGCCTTGATTTTTATTGTGCGGCATATAAAAAATTATTTTTTTTATGTATGTTTGTTTTGATATAGTTTTTAAATGAAAAATCAAACCATGAGAAATGAATCTACTCTGAAAAATCGATTTTAATAGCTTTTATTTACAAGTTATTGATTATCAATACCTTTTTTATAGATAATTAGCAATAGAAACTTTTAAAAGTAAATATTTTTCATTAATGTTCCTGAAAAAGAGAAAAATATGAAAAAATTATCCATTTTTATAATTATCCTACTAAATAGTGGACTTTTCCCCCCTCTTTACGGTCAGGATAAATTTGAAAAAGAGAGAAAAAAAATGATAAAAAATCAAATCCAGTCACGCGGTATTACCGATAAAAAAACATTAGAAGCAATAGAAAGTGTTCCACGTCATTTGTTTGTTCCCGATGAATATCGGGATAGAGCTTATGATGATGGTCCTCTTCCCATAGGTTACGGGCAAACCATTTCACAACCTTATATTGTGGCTTACATGACAGAATTGTTGAATGTTGGTCCTGATGATATAGTGTTAGAAATTGGAACAGGTTCAGGTTATCAGGCTGCTGTTCTATCAAGAATTGTGAAAAAGGTGTATACTGTCGAAATTATTGAAGAACTTGGTCTTGCTGCAAAAGAACGATTAAAAGCACTGAACTATGACAGCGTAGAAGTTAAAATAGGTGATGGTTATTATGGTTGGGAAGAACATGCTCCCTATGATGGTATTATAGTTACTGCAGCATCCGAAAATATTCCGCCACCATTGATCAAACAATTAAAAGACAATTGCAACATGATTATTCCGGTAGGTTCTCCTTTCAATATTCAAAATCTAATGTTAGTCAAAAAATCGGGCGGTAAAATTACGACAAAAAGCTTGATTCCTGTCCGTTTTGTTCCTTTAACTAGAAAAAAATAAAGTCAAACAGGACATTATCAATAAATCACTGAAATTTCAGTAAAGAAAGAATGAGATGAACAATCAGACGTCATCAATTCGCATCAACGTAGCAATCGGATTGATTTCGGTTGCTATTATTGCGTTTCAACTTACATTGATGCAGATTTTGTCGTACGTTCAGTGGTATCACTTTGCTTATATGATTATATCCATAGCTTTGCTTGGATTTGGAGCTGCGGGTACACTGCTGACGATTTTCCGAGAAAAATTCGAACAAAATTATTTCTATCTTTTTCCTTTGCTGTTAATTGTTACAGCTATTCTTATACCTTTTGTAGTGCTGATTGCAAATTCCGAAGCTATCCGTTTCGATTCCTTGCTTATTTTTCATGATGCTCGTCACATTGTTAAACTGATTACTACTTATTTTATTTTTTTTCTGCCTTTCTTGACTGGCGCCTTAGCTATAGGCTTAAGTTTCTCGAAATTTGCTAATCAAATTGGGAAAATATATTTTTCTAATCTTATAGGCTCAGGAGTAGGAGGAATTATTGCCTTATTCCTTATGCAATTTGTAATTCCTGAACATCAGCCTTTTTTCATTGCTATTATTGCTTTTTTGAGTGGAGTTATTTCGATTCCAAAAAATGCAGGGATATTTCTCCGAATAACTACCTTGATTTCGGCTGTTATATTATTAACTTTGTTTTTCAAGCCACCACAACTTGTACCTTCCGAATACAAAGATATTAGTAAAACTATGTTATTACCCGAAGCCACTATCGAATATAAAAAGCCAAGCCCGTATGGTTTTGTACAGATAGTGTCTTCGCCTGTGCTTCGATATGCTCCCGGAGTTAGCCTTGCTTATCAAGATTCTTTTCCTGTACGTAAAGCCGTTTTCAATAATGGTGATTGGACGGGATACATAATTCCACCATTGTCGGACAAAAACGAACCAAGTATTCTAAATTACACACCGCAAGCGTTGCCTTATCATATTAAAAAAATTGAAAACGCTTTGATTCTTAATGCCGGGACAGGAGAAAATATTTCGCTGGCTTTATCGCAACATGTGCCTTTTATTACAGCTAACGAAGCTAATGCTGAAATTTTTAATTTACTTCAACATGCTTTTGCTGATTTCAATGAAGTAAAACTCCATCAAACTATGGCACGTACTGTGTTAATCACTTCTGATGTTTCCAGTTATGATTTAATAGAACTTCCTGTTATTGGTTCATTTTTTGGCAATTCAGGGCTTAATGCTGTTGAACCCAGATATGAATTAACCATAGAAGCCTTAGAGGAAATGTGGAACAAACTTTCTGACGACGGCATGATTTCCTTAAGTTGCTGGATGGATTATCCTGTTAGAAATGCATACAGGCTTTTGTCAACCATTGGACTTCTTCTTGATAAAAATAAAATTGAAAACTGTTTAAAACACGTTGTTGGCATAAGAAGTTGGGGAGCAGTAACTTTTTTAGTAAAAAAATCACCATTCAGTGAAGAAGAAATTAGGAAGGTTCATCATTTTTGTGATGAATGGATGTTTGATCCCTTGATACTTTCTGAAACTAAAGAGTTTGAACGTGATAAATTTAATATGCTTCAGGACACAACTTTTTTTGTTAATGTTGATTGCTTATTATCTCCCCACAAAAAAACATTTATTCAACAGTATGCCTATCGAATTCATCCAACTACCGATAATTGTCCTTTTTTCTTTCAATTTGTTCGTTTTAATGCTATTCCAAAGTTGATTTCTTCTATTAGGAAGGGTAATGTTCCTTTTTTGGATATCGGATATTTATTAATCATTCTTACTTTTATACAAATTGTTATTATTGCAGCAATCTTTATTCTTCTGCCTCTTCTTTTTAAAAAATGGAAAAGTAAAAACAAAAAGTGGATTTTTATATATTTCAGTGGGTTGGGTTTAGCCTACATGTTTTTAGAAATAGTTTTTATTCAACAATTTACTTTTTATTTTGGCGAACCAACTTATGCTACGGCGATGACTCTGAGTATTTTACTTTTTTCTTCTGGACTTGGAAGCTATTACTCAGGTATGCTCCAAAATAATAAGAAAGCACGATGTGCTTTGCCAATAATTATCGCCACAATACTTATTTTATACGCACTTACGTTATCTCCTCTTCTGACTTCAACAATAGGGTTGGCACCACCTTTTAAAATATTGATTTCAGTAATTTTATTAGGTGTTTTAGGTTTCCTTTTAGGAATGCCTTTCCCTTTAGGTATCAATTATTTATCTGAAAAAAACAATCAGGATATTCCTTGGGGCTGGGCTTTTAATGGTTATTTTTCGGTAATCAGTACTGTTTTAGCAACTATTATTTCTGTTGAGGTTGGTTATTTTTCGCTATTCATAATTGCAGCTTTGATATATGCTTTGGTAGGCATATCAAATAGGTGGATAAAAATATGATTTTTATTCAATAAATGCGATTAAACGATTGGTGGTAAATTTTTGATCAATAAAATAGTAATTTTGTCGAAGCAAAGAAAAATTTTTTATGTTGAAGTTTTAGTATTTTTGTAAAAAATTATCATGCTGGAATTCAAATCAAATTATCTAATTTTTTAAAATCATGGTAGGGACTTTAGTGAATACAGGTGCTGTAATTATTGGTGGAACAATTGGTTTACTCTTAAATAAAAGTATGCCAGAACGTTTTAAAACAATATATTTTCAAGCTATTGGTTTGTTTACTATTGCTATTGGGATCAGTATGGTATGGAATATGAAGCATATTATTATTGTAGTAGGTAGTTTGGCGATTGGTGCGTTATTAGGCGAATGGATGAACATTGAAAAAGGTGCAGAACAGTTTAGTGAATATCTGAAAAGAAAACTTCATTTGGGGGGAGATCGCTTTTCAGAAGGTTTGGTGACGGCTTTTCTGTTGTTTTGCATCGGTTCCATGACTATTTTAGGTGCCATTCAAGAAGGTGTTGATGGTTCTTCTGACTTGTTGTTTACAAAATCATTAATGGATGGTTTTTCTTCCATTATTTTAAGTTCTGCCTTAGGCGTTGGGGTTATTGTGGCTGCTATTCCATTGTTAATTTTTCAGGGTGGAATAACTTTACTGGCTATGTGGGCTTCTTCGTTTTTTACTTCGGAAATTATTCAAGGATTGACCAGCGTGGGTGGAATTTTACTAATAGGTTTAGGAATTGATATACTTGGCATTAAAAAACTGAGAATCATTAATTTACTGCCTGCCTTGATTTTTGTTGTTTTGTTTTTATGGTGGTTTGTTTAATTTTTTTGTTGAAAAATACTTTTTCCTGAAATTAAAAAAATCAGCATTTTTTCACGTTATAAAAGTCAATTCAAAAATTATTTTTTACGTTTACCGTAATCGATTTAGTGACTTAATTAATCTTTCATCTCTGACAATTGCTCTCATAGCTAAAATTGTCAATATAATGTTTACGAGCGGAAAAGCAGAAACAATTTTTAAATTCCAGTGTGAAGCAGGTAAATTTTTGGTGGCAAACCAGATGTAAATGAACAATATTACGTAATACCCAATCATGATAATGAGATTGAAAATGGAAAGACGTATTTGAAGCATTCTCTTTTTATAAAAAAAAATAGTTGCCAGTGTAACTAATGGAACAATAGCTGAAATGACCGTTAAAGCCCATACTGACGAAACGGGTGTTTTAGAATCATCTTCAATCAGACAAATACCACGATAATTTATTTCATAAAAAGTTAAATCCTCTTTGTTAAACAAAGTAGCAACGGGCGAAAAAAGTGTGAGGCATGAAAGTATAAGAACAATTGTTAAATATAATGTCTGAATACGCTGTAACATAATAATTTATTTAAAGATAATGAATTAATAACTAAATTATTTATTCTTCTCAACAAAAAAATCAACTTGTTGAGGATCCAAACGAATGTTTTTCACATAAATAGGATATCTGAGAATCTTTACATTTAATTTATCAGAATTATTGTTTTTGATTTCATTATAATCAACTGCCACCTGAATATCAGAAGGTTTAAACGAATGATAACGACTCATTGCGATATTGAAAGTGGCAATAACTTTTGATGGTAAGGTTCGTACATAAATATTACGAGGGGCATTTATCACAGTAATCGGCAGTTGAACTTTCTTTTCCGTAAACATTTCTACCGGAATAATAACTTCGACAGTGTCAGGTAAAAATCTTACATTCGCTATCGGTTGAAGTTTAGCTGTTATAATGGTAGTATCATGCAAGCTTTTTAAATAAATGGGTTCAGTTTTTATAGTTTTCAAGGAATCTAATAAGAGTTTTGGTCCAAAGACATTTACTTTACTCGGCTGTAACTTTATTTCATCGCTAATCATATACTGAGGCAAAAGATCAAAATTGATTTTGCATTCTACAGGTAAAACCTTGCTATAAAGTTTTTCATATCTAATTAAAATAGTTTCTGGCTTGGCTTCCAAAATGAGTGTAGTAGGTTGCAGGTAATAAGTGAATTTATTCAAGAGTTGATCTGTAGAAACAATGATTTCTCCATTTTCCTGAAAATTTCTTGCTAATTGAATTATCAAAGGATTCAGTTTTTTTCGAGTATAACTCAAAAGATTTCTGCCTTCATCTCTGATTTTTAAAGAAATAAATTTTGGTGGAGAATTCGTAATAGCAATATCAGGTGGCAATCCTTCATATTGTAGAGGAACTTCAATTGTCTTTTCACGTGGCTTGCTCAATGCATTAATAAACCAGAATCCTGTAGAAAGTACAAGAAAAAATAAAAAGATGAAAACATCCTTTGAGAGAAAGAACATTTTCATCTTTGCTCCATAAAACTTTAATATTTTTATTAAGTTATTAGGGAACATAGGGTTCCGACTTTATTTAGACGGAGTATTCTGAATATCTTCAGCAGTAAGAAATACAGAGTTTTTATCTACTTTAATTCGCACGTTATCAGCAATTTCAATAATGAAAGCATTGTCTTTAACTTCTTTGATTTTTCCATAAATTCCTCCGGAAGTAATTACATGATCACCCGGTTTCATCGCTTCACGTTGCTTTTTTATTTCTTTTTGACGTTTTGTTTGTGGTCTGATAAGGAAAAAGTAAAATACCACAAAAATCAAAATCAGCATTAAAATACCAGTATAACCTCCACCGCTTGGTTGATTGGCTGGTTTTGCCTGTAATAAGATAGTTAGTAAATCCATAATTTTTGCTTTTATTGTTAAATTAATTTGCTAAATTTTTAAAAAAGAGTAAGTTAATAATTACTTGTAATGCAAAGATAAACGATTATTTTTTATTATTCTTAAATGTCATAACTTTTATTAATTTATTTTCTTTTTTTAACTCTCCCACAATATTGTCGAGGATACCATTAATAAATTTGCCACTTTTTTCAGTGCTATACATTTTGGAAATTTCAATGTATTCATTTAAAGTGACATTCACCGGAATGGTTGGGAATTCCATTAATTCTGCCAGAGCTGCTTGCATAATAACAATATCCATAAAAGCGATTCGATCCAATTCCCAATTTTTGGTGTTTTTGTTAACTAGATTTCTAAATTCATTACAGTTATTAATAGAACTTCTTAAAAGTTTTCGAGCAAACTCTTCATCTTCTTCATCTTTAAACATTGGCAAAAGTTCTTGGTGAACACCATTTTCTAATTTGAATTTTTTTATTGTTTTAATAATGAAACTCACTACCAATTCTATATCAGCCGTCCAATAAATATTTTGATCTTCTATTGAATTATCGAGTTCTTCATTCTCAAGAATAATTTTTTTATAAATTTTCTTCCATAGATTTTTATCTTCTTCATAATCATCGAGAGGACTTTCCATATATTCCTTATAAAAATCTGCTGTCGTGATTTCTTCAAATAAATTTTTAATGATTTCAGGATAATTTGTCCAAGATAGTTTATGCTGGTTTAAATAACTGTTAAACTGAAGGTTATCTGATAACTGCTGAACGAATTTATTTTCAACAAATTTCATATTAGGATGCAAGTCTTCTGCTGTGGGACGCAGTTTGTTTTTTCTCGCATCGACACGCAAAGCAGCATAATGAGTAATTTCAATAGCAAGTTGCAATAAATGATAGTAAAGATCGTAAGTTTTTTCTATGCTGTGAAGAAGCTCTTTTTCAGCTAATTGTACGGATTTACCTTCATTCTTATAATAAGAATACAAAATTTGAATAATTTTAATCCGAATTAAAACGCGATTAATCATATCAACAGTTAATCTTCAATGGTCACTTTATAAATTAAAAGGCAAAGTTAAATATTTTTTCTTCTTTTTCATACGACCATTTGTTAAAATTACTATCACATTTCACATCAAAAATGAAGTAGTGTAATCTAAAAATGAAAAAAATAGATAAATAATTTGATAAAGTAAAAAAAAATATAGAAATTTGAACTTTAAATTTTGAAGGTATTTTCTCTATTTTATTTAAAATCTAACTGAAAAAGATGGAAAACATGGAAGAAGAAAAAAGAAAAATTGATTTGGGGAAAAAGAATAATGAAATTATTTATTCAAAATCTATCAAAGCAGGCAATCGTATTTATTATTTAGATGTAAAAAAAAGCAGACGAGATGAATTGTATTTAGCCATCACTGAAAGCAAGAAAAAGAAAGTTGGTTTTGACGAAAACGTTCAGGTTACTTACGAAAAGCACAAAATATTTCTTTATCGTGAAGATTTTGATAAGTTTCGTGAAGGATTAGAGGATGTAATGAATTTTATTAAGAATCAGGGTGAAGACGAGAAAAAAACAGAAAGTAACCTTGAAGAAGATCAAAAATCCAATGAAATAAGCGAAGAGCCAAGTGAAGATGATCCTGTGAGTGATGAGTTGGATAAAGAAAATAATGATCCCAAATCCGAGAAAAATTTTTTTGATAAATTCAAATTTTAAATTCTCACTTCTCTACCAATGTCTGTTTTTATTCTCTTAATACACTGCTGTTCAAAAAGATGAATAGCAGTGTTTTTTATCTTAACAGTATTTTCACTATCTCCATAATAAGCACTTATCTCTCTATAAATTTATTTGTTTTGCAAACACTCTTTTCATAATATTCTGGGATCCAATCAATTCCTTTCTCAAAATAACTTTCCATATAACGGATTTTTCTTTCAGAATTTTGAGAAATTGTTATAAAAGTCCTTCTCAATGGGAGGAATGTAAAATGAACGTTTCATATATGTGACGATAGATAAAGAGAGATTAGACATGGTTCTTTCTTTTGGAGAACACAAAAGTGAGAAGAAAAAAATTAGAAAGTAGTTAATTGAATTATTTTAAAAAGCTTACAACGGTGCCAACGAGCCCAATCAAC
>DAOOVG010000056.1:0-15201 GCA_035369865.1 Paludibacteraceae bacterium
AAAAATATACCATAATTTATCCCTTTATGTTAGGAAACTTTGCGGATAATCATTATTTTTTATAAAATACCTGTTACTTCATAACCTACATCTTCAACTGCTTTTTTTAAAACTTCATCGCTGACTTCTTTTAATAAGCTAACTTTTGCAGTGTTTGAATTAAGGTCTACTTTTGCAGAAACGCCATCAATTGTATTCAAGGCTTTTTCAACCCGAGATGCACAATGAGAACAACTCATTCCTTTGATTTTTAATAATTTCTCTGCCATGATTATTCTTTTAAAATTTTTTACTTGTTTATAAATGATTTTTGAGTCTACTTTTAAACGTCTGTTTTACTAATTTTTTTAAAATTCATTCTTGATATTCAACATTTTACAAGTTAAAAAATCATTAAATTGATTTTATTTTTTAATTTTTCAAGATATAGAACAATTAGATGTTTGCAGCTAACCATTTTTTCATTTCTTCTATTGTTTTTCCACGTCGACGTGCATAATCCTTTAATTGTTGATCATCAATTTTGCCTACATTAAAATATTTTGATTGTGGATTAGCAAAGTACAATCCTGCTACTGACGGCGGTGGATACATAGCTCCATTTTCCGTTATTCTTATCCCAATTGTATTTAATTGGAGTAAGGGTTCCAGGTCAAAAATGATAGATTGATCTGGTAAAGAAGGATAACCAATAGCGGGACGAATACCTTGATATTTGTTTTTCAAAATATTTTCTATTTCCAGTAGTTCATCAGACGCATAATTCCAAATTTTTGTTCGAACCTGATAATGTAGCCATTCAGCAGTAGCTTCTGCCAAACGATCTGCTAAAGTTTTCACCATCATGGAACTGTAAATATCTTTTTTATTTTCAAAATGCTGAATCAATTTTTCTGTTCCTTGCACTACTGTAGCAAAGGTACCAATATAATCATTTTCAACATTCAAAAAATCAGATAAAGCATAGCAAAAACCATCTGTGGAAGGATGCTGCTGACGAAGTGTAGGAATGATGAATTCTTTATTTTCATATAAAATATGAATATCTTCTTCTTGAGCAAAGGCAGAAAATAAGCCTACTGCAGCATTAATCTGAACAGATTTTTCTACAGAAAACTGTTGAAGCATATTTTGGGCATCCTGAAAAAGTTTTAATGCTTCCTCTGCTTTATCACGAGTTGAACCGGAAAAATTCTGTAACCACGATTGCTTACAGGAAACACAAGAAGAAACTTTTTCAATTCCTTCAAATTTTCCAGGAATTCGCCACGCGCGAAAGAAAAAACTCCAATGAATAAAAGGTACTATTTCTCGTAAATCAATATCAAAAAATTGACTTAATCCTGGTTGTTTTGGCGGTATGGATTGATAATTCATTTCTTTTCTCAAAATAAATTTTGAATTAAGAGGAAGCAGTACCTATTTGTTGAAGAAACGTTGAAAATTATATTTTAGATATTTATAGAAATTTAAGCAGTCTTTTTATCTAAAAGTAATCAAAAGTAAAAGTTAAAAATGAAAAGAAAAACTTTTTATTTTAAGGAATTTATGAAATAACGATGCTTGTATCTTAAAAAAGGTAAACTTTCTGAATTTTTTTTCAACGATTGATCAAAGTGCGGCAATGTACCCGTGAAGTTTCCTTTTAGTTCAAAGTTATCGTCTGTTTTAAAATTGCAACTAATAGTATAGATAGTATCTTGACTACTAACATTCATGGTCCCTTCAGTAATTAATTTTTCAACAGGATTCAGCAAATAAATGTCTAAATAAGTAATGGTTGCTCCAACTGTGTAAATGAGGCTATCTATTGACAAATGTTCACCAGGAGAAATGGTAAAAGATTCTCCACTTTTATCAATAGTATAAATACCATCAGGCAACAAAGTATCGGTTGGTGTTACAAAAACATCTTCCAGATACAAATATTGACCAGTTCCAATTAAATAATTGTTTTCATTAATTCCCAATCCATTGGTAAACAACGAAATAGATAATACGTTATTCTCATTCCCATATTCAATATAATAATCGCCGTAAAATACTGCATAGCCCCACGTATATTGAGGATTTTTCTCATATAGGTAAGGTTCTTTTGGTTCATTATTGGTACAAGAAATGAATAAAGAAAATAAAAGAATAGTGAAATAAAAAATTTTTCTCATATCTATTTTTATTGGCAAAAAATAAAAGTTTCATATTTTGGAAAGCACTGAAAAAAGTAGCACGTCCCATAATATATCACTAAAAATGAGCACATTAGCTATATAATTATAAAAATAGAAAAAATATGCTACCAGACAAAGTTAGAAAAAAGATTTCTGAAATTGAAACAGATTTCAATGAAAATGAATTAAAAAAATGAACTGTATCCAAACTCTATCATTTTTTTTACCTCAAAAATGTTTATTTTTAATTGTTTCGGCGATTTCGCTTCGCTTCAATTGTTTTGATACCAATCAAAATTTTCTTATAAACATCCTTTTTCCTTCGCACCTTGTCTCATTAACTCAAAGCTCCAAGTTCCTGACTATCAACTAAATTTTCATCCCTTGTGACTCGTAACTTGCAAACTTTAAACTCCTTTTAAAATTATTCTTTACACATTTTTTTGAGATGCTATCTTTATCTCTTTTTATAAGAACAATAAAAATAGAAAGGAATAAAGAAATAAATAAAAAACACCTCAAAAGTTTTTTATAATTTTGAGGTGTAACTTATGAAAAAGACTATTATTTTTACCTTTGTAGAAATTAATCAAGCATTTTTTGCTTTTTCAACAATTGCCTTAAAAGCTTCGGGGTGATTCATAGCTAAATCAGCCAAAACTTTTCTATTTATTTCGATATTGGCTTTATGCAAGGCACCCATCAATTTTGAATAAGACATACCCTCAAGACGAGCTGCGGCATTAATACGTTGAATCCATAACGCACGAAAATTCCGTTTTTTGGTTTTACGATCGCGATAAGCATATTGCAAGCCTTTTTCCCATGTGTTTTTGGCTACTGTCCAAACATTTTTCCTGCTTAAAAAATAACCTTTCGTCAGGTTTAAAATTCTTTTTCTTCTTTTACGTGAAGCTACGTGATTTACCGATCTTGGCATAATAATTAAATTTACGAATGTTAGCGTCGGATGTTAATACGAACTTTAAGCTAATGCATTCAATTAATAATTAAATTTAAAATAAATTTTTTATTTTAACCCCAGCAACATTTTTACACTTTTCAGATTTGTTTTATCCACAAGTGCTGAATGAGTTAAATTGCGTTTTTGTTTCTTTGTTTTTTTTCTTAAAAGATGGCTTTTAAAAGCATGTCTTCTTTTTATTTTTCCACTTCCTGTAATGGAAAATCTTTTCTTTGCACCAGAATTAGTTTTTGTCTTTGACATTTTTAAAAAAATTTATATCTATTTATTTCGTTTTTTTAGGTGATAGTACAATGGTCATTCTTTTCCCCTCCAGCTCAGGTAAATGCTCAACTTTGGCATAATCTTCCAAATCATTAGCAAAACGTAATAACAAAACTTCTCCCTGTTCCTTAAAAAGGATCGAACGTCCTTTAAAAAACACATACGCTTTTACTTTACAACCGTCCTTTAAAAATTCTTGCGCATGCTTTAATTTAAAATTATAATCATGATCATCAGTCTGCGGCCCAAAACGAATTTCTTTTACAATAACTCTTGCCGTCTTGGCTTTTTGTTCTTTTTCCCGCTTTTTTAATTGATAAAGAAATTTCTGATAATCAATAATTTTACAAACAGGTGGATCTGCTTTTGGCGATATTTCAACCAAATCTAAATTTTGCTCATCTGCAATTTTTAAAGCTTCTTCAATAGAATAAATCCCCTGCTGGACATTATCGCCCACCAAACGCACTTGGGTTACTCCTTTAATTTCTTCATTTATACGATGAGGATACTCACCTGCTTCCCTACTTTTATGCCGAAGAGTTATTTGTTTAGCTATATTTAGTCCTCCTCAATTTTAAAATTTAAACAAATCGATTTTTTTGAATTTTAAGTTTGCAAATATAGAATTTTTTTTTCAATTCTCTATGTTTTTTTAAAGAATTTATTTACACTGACTAATTTTTCGGCTTAAAAATAAGAATATTCATTAATTTTATTTGGAGACCATCTGTTTAACAATATAAAAAATACTGTTTTTCTGGATTAAATGCAATAAAAATATAAATTTAAGTACGTTTGTACAACGTAAAATTTTTATCTACCTTTGCAAAAAGAAAGTGTGATGGGAAAATTAAGCAATCTAATCACTACTAAAATTAGCTTAAATTTTGAGTAACACATAATTATAAAAAATGAAAACATTTAATTTAAAAGGAACAAAAAGAACAGAATTAGGGAAAAAAGCAAGTAAAACTGTTAGAAAAGTTGATGAAGTCCCTTGTGTCTTATATGGTGGGAAAGAAAATGTATTTTTTACTGTTCCCAATAAGGAAATTCAAAAGTTGATCTATTCGCCAGACGTCTTTGTTGTTAATTTGGATATTGATGGACAAAAATTTACTTCTATTATTCAGGAAATTCAATTTCATCCTGTTACTGATGCAGTATTGCATATGGATTTTCTTGAAATAAACGAAAAGAAACCTGTAGTAGTTGAACTGCCAGTAAAATTGGAAGGACTTGCCGAAGGAGTGAAAGCTGGCGGTAAACTCAGTCTTGAACTTCGTCACTTGAAAGTAAAAGGAATTTATACGAAGCTGCCTGAAAATATTACTATTGATGTCACCTCACTGGGGCTGGGTAAATCTATTCAGATTGGTGCTCTTTCTTTCAAAGATTTTGAAATCTTAAATACCAAAACAGCTATTGTTGCTCAGGTGAAAACTACCCGCGCTGCTCGTGAAGCGGCAGTTCCTGGTAAATAATAAAATATTTTACCGAAAGTTTAAGTATGTGATAAAATTTTCAATTGGAAATTATATAATTAGCATTTACTTAACTTTAATTTTTTTATTGATTTTTCAAAAAGTTACTTCAAAATAAATTTTTCAGGGAATGAAGTACTTAATTGTAGGGTTAGGAAATATCGGACCTGAATATCAAAATACCCGCCACAACATAGGTTTTACAATATTGGACGCCTTTGCGAAAGCGTCCAATGTTTTTTTTACCGATAAACGATACGGAGCTGTCTGTGAAATAAAACTGAAAGGTCATACTTTGATTTTGCTGAAGCCCTCTACTTTTGTCAACCGAAGTGGACTTGCCGTAAGATACTGGATGGAAAAAGAAAAAATTGAGGTACCAAATTTATTGGTCATTGTAGATGATATTTCCTTGCCCTTTGGCACACTTCGATTAAAGCCTAAAGGTGCTGATGCCGGTCACAATGGCTTAAAAAGCATTCAAGAAACATTAGGACACAATCAATATGCTCGCCTGCGTGTTGGCATAGGAAATAATTACCCTCGTGGAAAACAAGTAGAATATGTGTTAGGACAGTGGACAGAAGAAGAAGCTAAAACACTACCAAAATTGGTAGAACAAGCCATTGAAATTATCAAAAGTTTTTGTCTTTCAGGAATTGAATCAACCATGTCGCAATTCAATAACAAACAGTTCCTGACACCATCATGAAATCCGAAATTCGCATTGATAAATGGCTCTGGGCAGTACGACTGTTCAAAACACGAACAATGGCAGCCGAAGCTTGCAAAAAAGGAAAGGTTCTGATTCAAAATGTGCCTGTGAAACCCTCGCATTTGGTTAAAGTAGGCGACGTAATCAACATCAAAAGAAATCCTGTTTTGTATTCTTATAAAATACTTAAACTGGCTGAAAATCGGATGAATGCCAAATTAGTTTCTGATTTTATGGCCGATGTCACGACACCAGATCAACGAGAGTTAATTGAACTTGGAAAAATTTCCAAAAAAATGGGTAGAAAACCGGGCAGCGGCAGACCTACCAAAAAAGAACGTCGTGAACTGGATAATTTTATTGAAGAACCTACTTTCTGGGATGAAGAAGATTGGGACGAAGAGGAAAATGAGGAAAAATAGAATTTAAATTTTCCTCTTAATTTGTTAGTACTTTTTAATTTATTCAGACTTCTCAATTGATAAATAAATAAATTATGTTTATTGCTCAACAATTGAAAAATGAAAATATCTGCGAATACTTGCTTTATATGTGGCAAATTGAAGATGTAATTCGTGCTTTTCATCTGGATATGGATGCCATCAACAGCCATATTATTGCTTCTTATCCAGCATCAGAAATTGATCGAAAAAAAATGTATGAATGGTACGAAAGTCTGATTGACATGATGAGGCGAGAAAATGTCGAAGAAAAAGGGCATTTGCAATTGAACAAAAACATTATTATCGAGCTGAATGAATTTCATCAACAGTTGCTTACTTCTGGAAAAGATCATTTTTACAATGAAAAATTTTATTCCATTTTCCCCTATATCATCGAACTGCGAAAAAAATCTACTACCAATGTCAGTGACATCGAATTGTGTTTTAACTTTCTGTATGGAATTATGATCTTGCGGTTACAAAAAGCAGAAATCACACCAGCCACGCAAGAAGCACAGGAAAAAATCAGTCAGTTTATGAGCCTGTTGGCAAAAGATTATCGGCTTTATCAAGAAGGGGAATTAAAATTTGAAGAATAAATAACAACTTTTCACTGCCTTTTTTCACAATTTATTTATAATTTTGAATGATTCATTTTCTACTTATTTTAAAATAAAAAACCATTTATTTATTTTGAAAGTTGACAAAATAATTTTATAACTCTAATAAATTCATTTTTAATAATTTATATACTATGAAAGGCATTGTTCTGGCGGGTGGCTCTGGTACACGACTTTATCCTATTACCAAAAGCATTTCAAAACAAATCATTCCTGTTTACGATAAACCCATGATTTATTATCCCTTGTCTATCCTTATGCTGGCAGGTATTCGTGAAATTCTTATCATTTCAACACCCCAGGATATTCATCTTTATGAACGTTTGTTAAATGACGGAAGTGATTTTGGATTAAAAATCGAGTATGCAGTACAACCTTCACCCGATGGTTTGGCACAAGCATTTATTATTGGAGAAAATTTTATTAGCAATGAAAATGTTTGTATGATTTTAGGCGATAACATTTTTTATGGATATGATTTTTCAAAACAACTAAAAGAAGCAGCAAAATTAGAAGATGGAGCGTTAATTTTCGGTTATTATGTTAATGATCCTCAACGATATGGCGTGGCTGAATTTGATAGTGAAGGAAATGTATTGAATCTGGAAGAAAAGCCTGAGCATCCAAAATCCAATTATGCTGTTACAGGCTTATATTTTTACAGCAATGATGTTGTTGAAAAGGCAAAACAATTAAAACCTTCCAAACGTGGTGAATTGGAAATTACTGACTTGAATCGTTTGTACTTGAATGAAGGTAGGTTGAAACTAAAAATCATGGGACGTGGAATGGCATGGCTTGATACCGGTACACATGACAGTTTACTTGAAGCTTCTAATTTTATTGCTACGATTGAAAACCGTCAGGGTTTGAAAATAGCCTGTCTGGAAGAAATTGCCTATCGCAGTGGCTACATTGATCGAGAACAGTTGGTGAAGCTTGCCGAACCATTAAACAAAAATCATTATGGTGAATATCTTCTCAAAATTGCCAATGAATTAAAGTAATCAATTTAAATATTTATTTACAAATTTTTATTTAACTAATGTAATTGTATTTATGGAAATTATTAAAACTCCGATCCCTGATTTATTAATTATTAAACCTAAAATTTTTGAGGATTCACGAGGCTATTTTTACGAAGTTTACAACGAGAAAAGATATAATGAAGTTGGAATTACTTATCGTTTTTGCCAGGATAATCAATCCAGGTCTGTTTATGGCGTTCTTCGTGGATTGCATTATCAGCTTTCGCCAGCCAGCCAAAGCAAACTGGTTTATGTCATCGAAGGAAAAGTGTGGGATGTTGCAGTGGATTTACGTTCTAATTCACCAACTTTTAAACAATGGTATGGGATAGAACTTTCAGCCGAAAATCATTTGCAGTTTCTGATTCCAAAAGGATTTGCTCATGGTTATGCTGTTCTTTCCGAAATGGCTATTTTTGCTTATAAATGTGATGAATTTTATAATCCATCTTTGGAACGGGGAATTATTTACAACGACCCCATACTGGCTATTGATTGGAAAATTCCAGCAGAAAAAATGATTATTTCAGAAAAAGACAATAAGCATCCTTTCCTCGATAAAGCTGAACTCAACTTTTAAATTTTGAAGAAAAAGAAAAAATGAAAACAATTTTAGTGAGTGGTAGTCACGGACAATTAGGTAATGAAATTCAAAAAATTGCCAATCGCTTTCCTGTTTTTCAATATATTTACACCGATATAGATGAACTGGATATTACAGACAAAAATGCACTTGAAAATTTTGTTGTAAAAAATAAAGTCCATTTTTTGATTAACTGTGCTGCTTATACCAATGTAGATAAAGCAGAAGATGAAGTAGATTTATGTTATAAAATTAATGCTGAAGCGGTAAAAAATATTGGAGAAATTGCTGAAAAGCAACATTTAAAAGTAGTGCACATTTCTACCGATTATGTTTTTAATGGTAAAAATTTTCTGCCTTATGTAGAAGAAGATCTCCCCTCGCCTGTTTCCACTTATGGAAAATCAAAACTGGCAGGTGAAGAAGCTTTATTGAGAAGTTGTCAGCAAGCCATGATTATTCGGACTTCGTGGTTATATTCTTCTTTTGGAAATAATTTTGTCAAAAAAATGCTAAGCCTGGGAAAAGAACGTAAAGAATTAAAGGTAGTTTTTGACCAAATTGGAACGCCTACTTATGCTGCTGACTTGGCAAAATCCATTTCAACCATTTTGCAACAGAATGTTTTTCAGCCCGGAATCTATCATTTCTCCAATGAAGGCGTTTGTTCGTGGTACGATTTCGCAAAAGCTATTTTTCGAATAAAAAATATGGAATGTTCAGTTCAACCTATTGAGACAAAAGAATATCCTACCAAAGCTCAACGACCTTTTTATAGCGTTTTAAATAAAGCCAAAATCAAGAATACTTTCAATATCTGCATTCCACATTGGGAGGAAAGTTTGGAAAAATGCCTTTCACTTTTACCATAAATGGAAAGATTTTCCCTACCAATTTATACCTAAAAAGAATGGCTCGCTGTTGAAAAGATGAGCCATTTATTTTTGCGGTGCGGACGGGACTTGAACCCGCGACCCCCGGCGTGACAGGCCGATATTCTAACCAACTGAACTACCGCACCAGACTATTTTGTTTTGGTAGTGCAAAGATAATTCAAATTTTAATTTCTACAATACTTTCCATTCACTTTTTTAGTGCTGACAACAGAAAGAATAAAGAAAACACTTTTATATCGGATATCTCTTACCTGAATTGTGATTTTTAGTTTTTCTTTTTGTACTCAAGAAATAAATTTTGTAAAATTTTCTAGTGATTTATCCCTCTCAAGGAAAAAATTATGTAATTGCAATTATAAGCCATATAAAACGGAATGCCATAAAATCAGAATAAAAGATGGAAATGATAGAGAGAAAAAATAAGAGCATGAACGGAAAAATAGCAGAAGAGAATGCAAGTCTGTGGATAAATGAAGAGGAACGTTTTTTAGAGCTTTTGGTAAATAAAGAAGCATTGGAAAAGGAATGCCAGTTGGATGGTTGTTATGTGATAAAGACAGATTTACAAACTACCGATGCCAGCAAAGAGACAGTCTATGAGCGATATAAAGATTTATCTTTAGTGGAGAATGCTTTTCGTACTTTTAAAACAGGTTTGGAAGAGATAAGACCTATTCATTTGAGAAAAGAAAAAAGAACCAGAGGACATGTTTTTGTTTGTATGCTCGCCTACAAAATTCTATTGCATATTTGGCAATATTTTTTATTTACTGGCAAGCCCAGAAACACTTTCACATAACAATACATTTTAGATAGTTTTAGATAAAACAAACTACATCGAATATCAATTTGAGAACGAAATCCTCAAACAATTAAATGAAAATCAACCATATATCTAAATATTAAGCCGCCTTATAATAAGCAAGAAATTTTTTATCGCCCTATAAATAATTAATATTCAATCGACTATAAATAAATTATAACTACGTTAAAAGAAAAAATACTAAAAAAATAAAAAAAAGAGGAAGTTTTTTACTTGAACTTCCTCTTTTGAGAAGTGAGAAAGAAATTATGAGATTTTAATTTCTTTTACATTTTTAGCTTTCTTTGCTTCTTCGTGTTTAGGTAAGGTTACATACAAAATTCCATTATCATATTTTGCTGAAATTTTATCAGCATCAATGATATCTTCAGGCACGCTGAAGCTTCTTTGGAATGATTGATAGCTAAATTCACGACGTGTTACTTTTTCTCCTTCTTTTTCTTCTTTTTCTTCTTGTTTTTCAGAAGAAATAGTTAAAATACCGTTATCGTAATTGACTTTAAAATCTTCTTTATTCAAACCAGGGGCTGCCACTTCAATCTTAAATTCATTATCATTTTCTTTTACGTTTACAGCTGGTAAAGTCATGTTTTCCCCCGCAAAGTTGAAAGTATCCCAATCCATTAAATCGCTATCAAAAAATCTATCAATTAACGATGGTAAAGAAGGAGTCCAATTGCTCCGTGATGTAAATAATCTTGGTAATGCCATATTAAACACCTCCATTTTTTAATTAAGTTAGACATCTAGTAATTACTTCTTGAAATCTTTATTGATTTCACTTATTGGTTTGCAAAACTTGTACCAGCAAAGAAATAAATCTATTAGAAATAAAATATAGGTAGCTGATTTTCAGTTGTCTATAAATTAAAAAACATCTTAAACAAAAAAATTATTTAACAATCAAATGAGAGAAAAGACAACTTGTCTTTTAAAATAAAATTGTGAATGTCAGATTGACAGTTTTGTAATAGAAAAAAATAAAAGGCTTTTTACCAATTACTTTCTCTTTTTATCACGACACAATTGCAGTGTGAAACATTATCAACCAAAAAAAACTTCAGTTTACTTTCCTGTGACAATTCGTTTTATCTCATTTAATTTGTTTAAGGCTTCAAGAGGTGTTAAGTTATTTATATCAAGATTTTTAATTTCATCTCGAACTTGTTCTAATACAGGATCATCAAGTTGAAAAAATGTAAGTTGATAACCTTCGCGTTGTTGAGCTATTTTATCTACTGGTTTGGCAATATCCGACTGACGATTATTGGTTTCCAGTTGTTTGAGAATCTGTTCAGCTCGTTTAACGATACTTTGAGGCATGCCCGCCATTTTAGCCACATGAATACCAAAACTGTGTTCACTGCCGCCACGAACTAATTTCCGTAAAAAAATCACCTTATTATCTATTTCTTTTACTGAAACGTTGTAGTTTTTAATACGTGAAAATGATTTTTCCATTTCATTTAATTCATGATAGTGTGTGGCAAAAAGTGTTTTGGCACGATGATCGGGATGCTCATGGATATATTCTACAATTGCCCAGGCGATAGAAATTCCATCATAAGTACTCGTTCCTCTGCCTAACTCATCAAAAAGAACCAGACTCCGATTCGAGAGATTGTTTAAAATGCTGGCAGCTTCGTTCATCTCTACCATAAAAGTCGATTCTCCCAGCGAAATGTTATCACTTGCTCCTACTCGCGTAAAAATTTTATCCACTACACCAATTTTTGCACTTTCTGCTGGAACAAAACATCCCATTTGAGCCATTAAAGTAATCAAGGCAGTTTGTCGGAGTAAAGCTGATTTGCCTGACATGTTGGGCCCGGTAATCATCATAATTTGCTGGGTATTGCTGTCAAGGTAAATATCATTCGGGACATACGTTTCTCCCAATGGCAATTGTTTTTCAATGACAGGGTGTCTTCCTTGCTTAATTTCAATAATGTCATCATCATTGATTTCTGGTTTCATATAACGATTATCAGCAGAAACTTTTGCAAAAGAAAGCAAACAATCCAACTGAGCTATCAGATTAGAATTTAATTGAATAGCCGGAATGTAATCAAGCAAGCTAATTATTAAATCATTGAACAATTTTGTCTCAATGGCAATTATTTTTTCTTCCGCTCCTAAAATTTTTTCTTCGTAAATTTTTAATTCTTCCGTAATATAACGTTCTGCATTGACCAATGTTTGTTTTCGAATCCAGTGTGCTGGTATTTTATCTTTATGAGTATTTCTGACTTCAAGATAATAACCAAACACATTATTGAAACCAATTTTTAAGCTTGGAATACCAGTAGCTTTGCTTTCACGTTCTTGTATTTTTTGTAAAAAATCTTTCCCAGAATAAGCCAATTCACGTAATTCATCCAGCTCTTCATCAATACCTTTTTGAATAATATTGCCACGATTCAACAAAATGGGCGGATTGTTTAAGATTTCTTTTTCAATACGTTCAGAAATAATTGAGCACGGATTTAATTGATCGCCAATAGTTTTTAATGTGACATTATCAGTAGCTGAACAAATTTTTTTAATAGGTTCAATAGCTTTCAAAGCCACTTTCAGTTGTACCACTTCACGCGGATTGATTCTGCCAACAGCTACTTTTGAAACCAGCCGTTCTAAATCACCTATTAAAGCTATATTTTCTTCAATTTGCAATTTTACATCTGGATGTTTAAAAAAATATTCTACGACATTTAAACGCTCGTTAATTTGCTGAACATTTTTAAGAGGGAAAGCTATCCAGCGTTTCAGAAGCCGAGCACCCATTGGGCTAATGGTTTTATCTATAATATCGCAAAGAGAACGTCCACCTTCATTGATGCTTTCGAAAAGTTCTAAATTTCTTACTGTAAAGCGGTCGAGCCAGACATATTGCTCTTCTTCAATTCGTGAAAGATGAGTAATATGTGCTGTCTGTTGATGATGGGTAATGTCCAGATAATGAAGTATAGCTCCCGCAGCAACAATGCCATTGGAAAGATTAGCAACACCGAATCCTTTCAGGCTTGTGGTTTCAAACTGCTTCAACAATCGTTCATAAGCTGATTCAGGTGTATAAACCCAATCGTCTAATGGATAAGTATAAAATTTTGTTCCAAACAAATCTTCAAATTCTTTTTTTCGGTTACGATCGAAAAGAATTTCTTTGGGCGAAAAACTATTTAAGAGTTTATCAACGTATTCTCCATTGCCTTCAGCCACTAAAAATTCACCTGTTGAGACATCAAGAAAAGAAACACCAATCTGACTTTTGTTGATATAAACACTGGCAAGGAAATTATTTTCCTTAAAATTTAATACAGTATCATTATAAGTAACGCCCGGTGTTACTAATTCTGTAACATCTCTTTTTACGATGGTTTTAGCAAGTCTTGGATCTTCCAGTTGGTCACAAATAGCTACTCTTTTACCTGCTCTGACCAATTTTGGTAAATAAGTATCGAGTGCGTGATGAGGAAACCCGGCCATTTCTACACTTTTAGCGGCACCATTGGCACGTCGGGTAAGGGTGATACCAAGAATTTCTGAAGCTTCAATAGCATCAGAGGAATAAGTTTCATAAAAATCACCACAACGAAACAACAAAATAGCATCAGGGTGCTTTGCCTTGATTTTAAAATACTGTTTCATTAGAGGTGTTTCTACAATGTTTTCTTGCATATTCTTGGTTCCTCAAAAAATTATTTTCTAACTTATTGCATTTCTTCAAACAGCATATTGATAGTTGATGTCATTCCCGACCATGAATATTTTAACTTTTCTACTTTTATGTTGTTGATGAATTCTTCTGAACGGTTATTGGTATAAAAATCTATAATTGCATCCGCAATTTTTGGGGGATCCACCTCGACAACGTAACCAACTTTCTGATGAGGAACAATTTCAGCTAAACCACCAACATTAGTAACCAACATTGGTTTTTCAAAATGATAAGCTATTTGGCTAATGCCGCTTTGCGTCGCAGAACGATAAGGCTGTACAATTAAGTCGGCAATGCTGAAATAATATTTCACTTCATTATCAGGAATAAAATAGGCACGCAATTCAACTTTTTTTTCTAAATCAAAATGTTGGATTTGTTCTAAATAAGGTTCTGGATTTTCATAAAATTCACCAGCAATAATCAGATGAATATTCAAGTTATTCAACCTTTTATCAGCAAGTGCTTCCAAAAGCAGGTCTAAACCCTTATAATGTCGAATAAGTCCAAAAAATAAAATATAATGATTTTGTTCTGGAAGTCCTAATTTTGCAGCCGCTTTTCTTTTTGAAAGTAATTCACCATAATGGTCATAAATTGGATGAGGAGAAATGGCTATAGGCTTGTTCAATTTATCAAATTGCCGAATGTCACTTGTAACGGTTTGTGACATAGCCACAAATCCATCCATATATTTAACAAAAAAACCAGGCAGCCATTTATCCAAAAAAGTAGCTTCATGAGAAATCATATTATGAATAAGTCCAATCATTTTTGTCTTAGGAGAACGTGCAAAACGTGCAATGGTACCAAAACACGGAGCCATAAAAGAAGTCCAATAACTAAAAATGACTTTGTCGGGCAATTTATTTTTAATTTTCTTACCTACTTTTCTCCAGTTAAAAGGATTAATAGAATTAATTTCCCGATTAATTTTCAAATCTGTTGGTGCCTTTTCAGTTGAAAATTGAGTTTTTCCAGGAAATAAAAATTTAGGATATTGAAGAGTAAAAGTAATAATTTCTACTTCGTTCCCTTCTTTAATAAATTCTTTAGCTAAGCGTTCATTGAAAGCTGCTAAACCTCCACGATAAGGGTATGCTGTTCCAATAATAATAATTTTCACTAAATAAAATTTTGATTTATTACCTCTACCCTTTATGTCTTATTTCGCTAATATTTTTAATACTATTTGTTATAAAGGTATTGTCACAAAAATACATGAAAATCGCAGTATTTCCAAGCAAACGAAAATAAAAAATCAAAGTCACATAACTTTAACAGCTTACCATGCGGTGGCGTTGAGTACAAATGTAACCTTTGTAAGTTGGTTTTTTATCTTCCAATAAAATAAACTAATTGTATAACAATTATTCTGGTAATTTTTATAGAAAAAGCTTGTGACCTTGACGTTCATAAAGATAGTGCATTTTTTTGCATCTTGGACGAACAAAATAAAAAACTTTTAGAA
>DAOOVG010000057.1:0-15007 GCA_035369865.1 Paludibacteraceae bacterium
ACCGATGTGATGGTTTGAAGATTGCCATTATTGATTTTGTAGGAAAAAGTGTAAGGAGGTATCCCATTTGCTCCTGTAAAGTTAATGATGGGCGATGTAGTATTAATGCAAGCACCTGGTTTATTTGCTGTAATCGTTGCAGAAAGTATATTTTCATTATAATTTTGATTTTGTAAAAATAAATTTCTTTTATTCAAAAGAATATCAGGAGAAAACTCTTTTGGTTTATTTATAGAAAATAAAAAGGGAGAGAAAAATATTATTCCTATCAAAAAAGATAAGAATTGAAAAAATGTCTTCATTAAATATAGTTAACTTTGCATAAAAATATTATTACAACAGCTAATTTTAACTTTGTCTTGCTAAAATAATAGTCTTTCATAAAAAACGGATAATTTCCCTTTTAATTATTAAAAAATTAAAATTTTTCATCTTTTTATATTTTCCTATATTAGCTTCTTTAAACATACTGAAAATTAGCTTTAATGTTTTAGAAATAGCTAATTCAATCTTCCAACTCTTGAATAATGTCAAACAATAATATTTCTTTATCTTGTACTATTCATAGTGTTTTTTATAATATATTGATAATTAACAATTATTTTTAAAAAAGCAGCCACTAAAAAATTGTAAATTTATTTATAAGAAGAAACATCGCTTTAAAGATCAACTTGTACAAGATAAAAAGTTATAAGATACTATGAAAGTCAATTAAATATAACTTCTTAGTTTTCTTGATTTTCAAGATAAATAGTTCTGGTGGGGAAAGCAAAATTCAATCCTGCTGCATTAAATTGTTCCAATATTTCTATATTCACCTTCGAAATAGTAAGCATAATATCACTTTTTTTCTTAATAAAATAAATATAGGTAATAATGAGAGCTGACTCGGAAAAGTCAGTAAAATAGGCATTTATTTCCTTAGCATCAATTTCTGTTAATTTTTGAGGCATATTTATTAGAATAGTAAGAGCTTCTTTCATTTTTTCAGGAGCAGTATCATAAGTTAAGCCAATTTTCATTACTACTCGTCGCATAGGTTCAATAGTAACATTTTCAATAGAAGCGTCCACAATTTTATAGTTGGGAATAGTAACGATTCTACGATCGAAAGTTCGGATTTTAGTACTGCGAATACCAACATCCTCTACGTTACCATCCACTCCACTTACAATGATATGATCACCAATACGGAAAGGATGATCCATAAAAATGGTCAATCCACCAAAAAAGTTTTTTAGAGTATCCTGAGCAGCCAGAGCAACCGCCAAACCACCAATTCCCAAGCTGGCAAGAAGAGCACCCACGTTTACACCGGCATTATTTAATGCCATAATAATGCCAATAGTCCAAACAATTCCCACCGAGAGACGGCGTATAATCATAATCATGCTCTCATCTAAACGCTTATTACCTGACCCTTCCTTGGTGGCAGGAAGCAAATACTCTTTTATGAGGGCATTAACCAGTTTTGCAACAAACCACGTAATGTTGATGACAATCAGAAATTGATAGGCTTTATCAAAAATCTTATCCACGGTAGCACTCAAATCTAATCGGCGGAAAGCAATCCAGATAGCCAATAAAGCTATTGCCAGTAAAATAGGAGATTCCAGCGATCTGAATAAAATATCATCCAGTCTATTCTTTGTCTTGCCTGTAATTTTAAAAATTACTTTTCGATTTAATAATACAATTCCCTTGTTCAAAAGAAAAGCTCCTACCAGGATAAGCAAAGAAATTCCCCAGTCTAAAAGTGAATTTCCAAAAATGGTTTTTGCAAGAAACATATTATTAAAAATTTTTGTTTAAAATCGATTTTGTTTCTAATTTATAAAAGTTCCTCCCACGGAAAATTGACATCACTGGGCATTCGCCAATCACCTCGTGGCGAAAGGTTAATAGAACCGACTTTTGGTCCATCGGGCATACAAGAACGTTTATATTGCTGAGCAAAAAAACGACGCAAAAATATTTTTAGCCATTTCCGCAATGTTTCTTCCGAATATTGATTTTTAAAGGCATTTTTGGCTAAAAAAAGTATTTTATTGGGAGAAAAACCAAAACGTACAAAATAATACAAAAAGAAATCATGCAATTCATACGGACCAATAACTTCTTCGGTTTTTTGAGCGATTTCACCATTTCCATTAGCAGGAAGTAATTCAGGACTTACAGGCGTTTCAAGAATATCTTTTAGAATTTTTCTTGAACTTTCGTCCAGTTGCTGAGCAGTCCAATCAACCAGACAACGTACTAATGTCTTTGGGATTCCGCTATTCACTGCGTACATCGACATGTGGTCGCCATTGTAAGTAGTCCAACCCAGAGCTAATTCCGATAAATTTCCTGTACCAATCACCAAACCTTGATATTTGTTTGCCAAATCCATCAATATCTGCGTACGTTCACGAGCTTGAGCATTTTCGTAAGTTGTATCGTGAACAGCAGGATCATGTCCAATATCTTTAAAATGTTGCAAACAGGCATCCTTAATGGGAATTTCCAAAATTGTGATTCCTAAAGATTTCATCAAACGGTAAGCATTGGTATAAGTTTGTTTTGAAGTTCCAAATCCTGGCATCGTTACTCCCATAATGCGTTTTCGGTCAAAATGCAATTGGTCGGCTGTTTTTACGCAAACCAGCAAAGCAAGTGTAGAATCCAGTCCACCAGAAATTCCTACCAGCAAATGTTGTGATTGTGTATGCAGCCAGCGTTTTGCCAAACCTGCCATCTGAATAGAAAAAATTTCCCGACAGCTTTCCTTATGTTTTTCTGGTGATGGAATAAAAGGATAAGGGTCAACCGCTCTTTTTAGTTCTTCGATGGGGAAAGAAGTTGGTTCAATCATTACTTTTCTTGGGGTAGGCAATGTCGTTTGTTCATGGAAATAGTTATTTCGCATTCGTTCGCTTCGCAAACATTCTACATCGATTTCTGTAACTATCAATTGCGGTTCGAAAGTAAATTGCCCTACATTTTCCAGTATTTTTCCATCCTCAGCAATGATACCATGTCCGATAAAAACCAGATCGGTTGTTGATTCTCCTGCTCCAGCAGAGGTATAAACATAACCTGCGTAACAGCGTGCTGATTGTTGCTGAATAAGTTGAAGACGATAAGCTTGTTTTTCAACGAGTTCATTACTTGCAGAAAGGTTGAAAATAATTTCTGCACCTTGAAGACACAGTTGCGTGCTGGGTGGAAGAGGTGACCACAAATCTTCGCAAATTTCAATTCCGAAAGTAAAGTTGCCATCCGAAAATAAAAGATTGGTTCCCAATGGAATTTCTTGTCCACGAATAAAAATAGTGGTAGAAGATATGTCCATTGCAGAAGTGAACCAGCGTTTTTCGTAAAATTCATTATAATTGGGTAAAAAAGTTTTGGGTACGATTCCCAGTATTTTCCCTTGCTGTAATACAACGGCTGCATTTAAAAGTCGATTTTCACAACGCAATGGCATACCAACAATTATTGTTGCTTTTGTAGAAGCAGTAAGTAATTGCAAGTCGTTCAATGATTTTTCCGCATCTTCCAGCAATTGAGTCTGAAAGAAAAGATCGCCACAAGTATAACCGGTAAGGCATAATTCAGGAAAACAAACAACTTGCACGTGTTCTTTTTCAGCTTGATGAATCAAGTTAGCAATGCTGGAAAAATTAAAAGCACAATCTGCCACCCTGACTTCAGGAACGGCAGCAGCCACACGTATAAAACCATGATTCATATTGAGTTTGTTTTTAATTTTTATCCAATAAAAAATAAGAAATACTGAAAAAATTAATATTCACTTTACTGAAAAAAGCTCTTAAATATAAAAACTAAAAAAATTACACAAAATACATATCATTCGTATGCATTCGTAAATAACGTCCCACGGCAAAATAAGAGGAAATGCCACTAAGCAATATACCCAGAAACAAAACAATAGCTGCGACAGAAAAAGCCGTAACCGCTGGAATGAACATCCCTTTAAAGCCAAATTCGTATTGCACATAAGCAATTGTTCCCGCCAGATAAATCAATGCCAAAAAAGCTGCTATTAATCCATTGATAATGCTTCGTCTGACGTAAGGCCAGCGAATGAACCATGAAGTAGCTCCTACCAGTTTCATTGTATTGATTAAAAAACGATTTGAATAAATCTGTAGTCGAATAGTACTGTTGATAAGAGCTAACGAAATGAGTAATAAAATAACTGCCAGCCCCAGCAAAATATAACTTAGTTTTTTTATGTTTTCATTGACCAAATCTACTACATCTTTCTGATAAGCTACACGATTGATATGAGGAAATGTTTTTAATTTCGATTCAATTTTTGCGACACTGTCGTTATTGGCATAATTGGCATGTAGCTTTACTTCAAACGATTCCATCAGCGGGTTGTAACCCAAAAATTCTTGTGGATCTTCGCCTAAACTTTCAATGAGTTCTTTTAGCGCGTCATCTTTCGAAATATATTTTACTGACTTGGTAAAAGGGGCAGCATTCAAATAATTTTTTATCCTTACTATTTCAGTATTGGTAACATTATTATCTAGAATGATAGATAAATTAATATTTTCTCTTACTTGAATACTCAAGTCACGAGCTGTAAAAAGCAGCAGACATACCAATCCTACCAGAAATAATACCAGCGACATACTAAAAATAGAGGTAAAATGAATATTTTTAAAACGAGGAACAGAATTATTTTTTTTTCTTGACATTTTATTTTTTATTTTTTTATCGAATAAATAAATAAATTAGAAAATTTCTAAAATTATCAGCTTTTGCTTTTTTCTGTTTGTTTTTTAACCTTTACCGAATAAAAAATAAAACTTGCCATACATAAAATCAATATTATTGAAGAAATAAGAGCAATTACATTCCCTACTGCATAGCTACGGGGTTCAAACTTGAAATCAATGTTATACATACCTGCTTTGAGCGGCATAGCTCGTAATAAATAATTAGCCCGTATATACGGTACTTTTTGTCCATTGATGTAAGCATTCCACCCTTTATCGTAGTAAATTTCTGAAAATATTGCTACCTGATCAGTATTGGAGTTGAAACTGTAAATCAGATGGTTAGGCGCGTAATGAATCAGTTCAATCCTTGCTGTACTATCTGGCTGAATAGCAGTGGGCAGTAGCGAAGCATAAGATTGATCAGCTACCAGTTCGGTTTTGGTATCAATGTTACCTAATAAACGCATCTCTTCATCCGCATTCGGCGCCAAATGAATTTTCTGTACAAACCACGCATTGCCATTAGCATAAGGATTGATAATAGGCTGATACTCTTTATTGAAAATTAAATATTTCAAATTCAACATATTCAGCACTTGCAAAGAATCAAATGTGGAAACAATTTGTTCCACTGAATTTACTCTTCCAAAAGCAGAAAAAAGTTGACCCAATTCTTTCGTCAGATGAATATCAATCAAATCCTGATAACGGCGTAATTTTGCTGCATGATAACCGCCAATATTCTTATGAAAATAAGAAGGGGTAGCGTCATTAAAAATATTCACAGTAGCGTCTACTACTCTATAATAAGATTTATCCTCTAAAATGAATTTATCGGCTGTTGAAGGAAGTATCAAATTTTCAATTTGTTGTTTTTTCTCAAAATTTTTCTCATTTAAATAACGTTTGGCAATGGGCACCATATCCGCCAGAATGAAAAAGCCAAACAAAACATAAGCCACATTCTTTTTGAGATATTTTTTCATATATAGCCAGATCATAAAAGCTGCCAAAACCACAAAAGCAAGTGAACGGAAGGCATCCGAACGAAGCAAAGCAGCACGATCGATTGGTAGTGTTTCTTTCAAGAAAGCATAATCGCCTTGAAATTGCTGATCTGTGGGAGAAACAAAATCGCCAGCCAGCGAAGGGAACAAAGCAAATAATAACGCAATTCCACCTACTATAATGGCACTGATTTTTACAGCTTTAATTACCTTTTTAGCATCTACATTTGGATTGAAAACTTCTTTCAATGCGAGGGCTGCCATTAAAGCCATTCCAAAAGTAGTAGCCACCAGAATCATCGAAACGGTACGGAACTTATTATAAAAAGGAACATAATCGATGAAAAAGTCAGTTAACGGCATAAAATTTTTTCCCCACGAAAGCATCACTGTGAGAATAATCATTGGTAAAAGCCACCATTTTGTCCGTTTATCTACCAGAAATATCCCCAATACAAACAAGAAACAGACAATTGCTCCTGCATAAACAGGACCAGAAGTAAAAGGTTGTGTGCCCCAGTAAAGTGGTAACTCCATATCTTTCATAATCCTTTCAACGTTTGGAACACCATAGCTTTGAAGCTTTTTTGCTGTTTCACTTTTGGGCGAAAGTGTTCCTACACTGGCTCCCCCTTTAAAATTAGGAATTAATAAAGTGAGAGTTTCATCAATGCCGTAACTCCATTGGGTAATATAATCCTTACTCAAGCCATGCTGAGAATTTTGTCCTTCCATAGTTAATCCTGTGGATTTTCCTCGCATGGTATATTGACTATATTCATAAGTGGTGAGCAAACTGGTAGCATTCATTCCTATCCCAATAGCAGCAGCAACAAGCAATAAGCCAACTGTTTTAAAAAATGAAACAAGCTGTTTTTCTTTGATGCTGTAAACAAATTCCACAATGCCCAGTATAATAATAATTAAAAGAGCATAATACAAAATTTGAATATGATTAGCATAAATAGCTAAACTGGCGAAAAAAGCCGTTAATAAACTTCCCAGCAAAGGTTTGGAACGAAAAGCCAGATAAATGCTACCAATGAGCGGGACAATATAAGCCAGCGTAATGGCTTTTGAATTATGACCTACAGCAATAATTATAAAATTATAGGAAAGGAAAGAAAAAGCAAACGAGCCAATAATGGCAAGCCAGGGATTCAAACCAAATGCTACTAAAAGAACATAAGCACCCAATAAATATAGAATTAGATAAAAAACAGGAGCGGGAAATAATCTGAAAAATTGATCCACATACTTGCTGAAATTATTTGGCTGTGTCATGGAAATTTGATAGGTGGGCATGCCACTAAACATGGAGTTGGTCCAAAGCGTTTTATCTTTATGAGTTTTGTTGTAGTCAATCGTTTCTTTTGCCATGCACATCCAGCTTTTGGTGTCATGACCGATCAATTGTTTTCCCTCCAATACAGGGCTGAAATACCAGAAAGAAATTATCAGAAACAAAATCACAGCCACCACATGTGGCATAATGGTTTGCATCGTTTTATTCATTGCAGTGAGAAATAAATAATTTAAAATTGTAAATTGATAAGAACTTTACAAAAATACATTATTTTTTGGAAAAGCTACCTAAGAAACGATAAAAATCGAAAACAAAGAGGTATATGTTACAAAGTATGAAGATTTAGTTGTAATCGGTGGTTTGGAGTTTGAAGTTTGGAATTAACGAGTTAAAAGTTTGTGAGGATTATCGTATGGGTTGCGAGTTTTCAAGTTTTCAAGTTAGTAATTTTGATCAGATTCATATAAATGTTTAAAAAATATTGGCTGTTTTTAAGCAATTACCTTTCGCAATTCATAACTCACAAACTCAGAAGGCACAAATCCAATCTCATCACTCATTACTTTGTCTAACTTTTCATTGAGAAATAACTTTCTCTTTTAACAAAGCAAAATCAATTACCTCCATAATATCACTCACATAATGAAAATGAAGACCTTTCAGATAGTTGGGTTTTATTTCATCAATATCTTTTTGATTTTCAACACTTAAAATAATGTCTGTTATACCAGCTCGTTTAGCAGCCAGAATTTTTTCCTTGATGCCGCCAACAGGAAGAACTTTGCCTCGCAGGGTAATTTCACCCGTCATGGCAATATTTTTTCTTACTTTTCTTTTTGTAAATGCTGAAACCATAGCCGTTACCATTGTAATTCCTGCTGAAGGTCCATCTTTTGGAATGGCTCCTTCTGGTACATGAACATGTACATCCCATTCGTCAAAAAAATCGTTTGGGATACCTAATTTTTCAGCATGTGCTTTAATATACTGTAAAGCAATAATAGCTGATTCTTTCATCACTTCGCCCAAATTTCCCGTTAACGTCAAATGGGGAGATTTACTTTTACTCAAGCTGCATTCGATATATAAGATTTCACCGCCTACTTGCGTCCATGCTAAACCTGTTACAACACCCGCATATTCATTCCCTTCATATTTATCTTTGGTGTAACGTGGAGCCCCCAAATATGTTATCAGATCTTCCTTTGACAATTGAGGGTTGTAAGGCTCATTGGCAGCCACTTTTTTAGCTATTTTTCGCATAAGGCTCGCAATTTGCCTGTCCAGTTCTCGCACGCCCGATTCTCTGGTATAATTTTCAATTAATTTTCCAATCACTGGATTAGGCAAAATAAATTGTTCTTTTGTCAAACCATGATTTTCAAGTTCTTTTGGAATCAGATGGCGTCGAGCAATTTCTATTTTTTCTTCCTGTGTGTATCCACTTACTTCAATCAGTTCCATTCTATCTAATAATGGAAGCGGAATAGTATTAATGTTGTTGGCAGTAGCAATAAATAGAACTTTTGACAAATCAAAATCAACATCCAGGTAATTATCGTGGAAAGCACTATTTTGTTCAGGGTCGAGCACTTCTAACAAAGCCGAAGAAGGATCACCCTTATAATCGGCTGAAACTTTATCAATTTCATCCAACACAAACACAGGATTAGCAGATTGTGCTTTTTGAATATTTTGAATAATACGTCCAGGCAGTGCTCCAATATAAGTTCGGCGATGGCCTCTTATTTCGGCTTCGTCGTGTAATCCGCCCAATGAAACACGGACATATTTTCTATTCAAAGCTACTGCAATTGACTTTGCTAATGAAGTTTTCCCTGTTCCCGGTGGTCCATATAAACAAAGAATGGGAGCTTTCATATCACCTTTCAGCTTCAATACTGCAAGATGTTCTAAAATTCGTTCTTTCACAGTTTCCAGTCCAAAATGATCTTTATCAAGAATTTTACGAGCATTTTTCAAATTAAAATTATCTTTAGTATATTCATTCCACGGCAAATCGAGCATCATTTCCACATAATTCAACTGAATGGAATAATCAGGAGAATAAGTACTCATTCGTTCTAACTTATTGAGTTCTTTATTAAAAACTTTAGCCACCGATTCGTTCCATTTTTTCTGCTTTGCCCGTTCTCTGAATTCAACAATATCTTCTTCTGGTGAAGTACCTCCTAACTCATCTTGAATAGTTTTTAACTGTTGTTGAAGAAAATATTCTCTTTGTTGTTTATCAATCCCTTCTTTTGCTTTATTTTGAATAGAAATTTTTATTTCAAGCAATTGTAATTCCTTATTTAACAAATCCAGCAATTGATAACCTCTTTCCTTAATATCATCAATTTCAAGCAATCTTTGCTTATCTTCCATATTTAATCCAAAATTGACACAAATATAATTGATTAAAAATACTGGATTATCAATATTGCGAATAGCAAAAATATTTTCAGGTGGCATTACGCCCGAGCTAGAGATTATTTTTGTTGCTACCTCTTTTATGTTGGAAATCAATGCCAAAAAAACAGTATCATCAGTTTCAGGTATTTTTTCTTCTGCTATCTCAATTTTTGCTTTGAAAAAAGGTTTTTCTGTCTGAAATTCGGTAATACGAAAACGTGGTCCTCCTTCCAAAATAACGGTAGTGGTGTTGTCATTCATTTCGAAAATTTTAACAATTTTTGCTACCGTTCCTACCTTATAAAGTTGTTCAGAAGTAGGATCTTCAATATTTTTATCTTTTTGAGCACATACGCCAATTAGCAAGTCGTTTTCCCTGGCTTTTTTGACTAATCGTAAAGATTTAGCCCGTCCTACTGAAACAGGTAATAAAACCCCCGGAAAAAGTACCATGTTTCTCAACGGAAGAATATACAGTACTTCTCCTGAATTTAATTTATTATCGGAAGGATGATCTTCTTGAATACTCATAATTGGAAAAACTTCTGATGAATTTTCTAATTCTTCAAAATCATCAAATATATAATTCATTTCTTATCTTATCGTTTTAATTTTTATATGACAAAATGACACAATTATTTCCTCTGTGTTTTACACTATCAAAATTTTATTGTAAAAAACTTAGATTTTTTGATATTTCACAGCAGTTCTTTATTTCTCAATAGTTATGCCAAAAATCAACAATTTGTCATTCTCTTTGGCTCTGCTTTTATTGTATTTATCAGAAAATAACAAAAAATGTTTATCCTTTGTTTTTAAAATTTTGGCCAAATGCTTTTGCTGTTATTTCTTGGATGGGTACTTTCCAAACTTTTACATTTCGTAAAGCAGGAAGCGAATATTTGAAAGTTCGTCCTGTATATTTGATCATAAAGAGATTCATTGCTTTCTCTTTTTCAGAAAGTTCTTCAATAAAGCTTACTTCACCTTTGCAGAGAACACTTTTTGAATTCATACTGTAACTACAAGCCACATCGGGATGTTGATACATTAATTTTCTCTCTGAACAGAAAGTAATGCAAACCATTGGATGCTGCTGGAGTAATCGTAAATGTTTCCCATCGGGAGCAGAATGCAAAATGATTTCACCTTTACGGTAAGCAAAATTCATTGGGATGACATAGGGACTTCCATCTTCATCGGTAATGCCTACAAAGCAAACATCACATTGCTGAATGATATTTTCAATCTCTTGTTGATCAGTGATAAAAAATGTTCTCATATTTCTTTAATTATTTGACAAATATACTTAAAAGGTTGTTTGGATTTGTTATCTTTTTAGTTTTTGAGTATTTTCTTTAAACCTTGCTTTGTCAAAATTATAGCCCGTGCTTTTATAATTTGTGAATTTCAAATCCTGTGCTATGATAATTTTTCAACGTTTGTTTATTTTTATTCATCAAAAATGGCACTTTTTTTGTCTCATCTTTAAATAATTAAGTTTTTTTATTATTTAAATCAAGGTAATAAAAAAAGAAGTATTTATTTTTCTATCTTTATTCTATTATTGTCATTATAAAATTCTTTAATAGCAATAAAAATGAAGAAAATAAAATATGTAATTTTAGCTTGTTTGATGAGTTCAGCAGGCATAATTTTTAATGCAACGGCACAGTCATCTTTCGGTCGAAATAAACCAAGTTACAAGACCTTCAAATTTGAAGTGCTGCAAACACCTCATTTTGAAATATATCATTACCTAAAAAATGATACCATCCTCAATTATTTTGCTGCCTGGGCTGAAGAATGGTATCGTATCCATCAAATCCAATTTAAAGATACTTTTAAACTTCGGAATCCTATTATACTCTATTCCAATCATGCTGATTTTCAACAAACCAATATTATAAGCGACATCATTAGCGAAGGAACTGGTGGTGTGACAGAAAGTTTAAAAAATAGAGTTATTTTACCTTTTGCGCCAAGTTTGTATCAAACTGACCATGTGTTAGGACATGAATTGGTTCATGCTTTTCAATATCATAAAATGTTAGGTTCTGATAGTGTACGTTATTCACTGAGTAATATACCCCTCTGGATGGTGGAAGGAATGGCTGAATATTTTTCGATTGGAAGTGTTGATGCCAATACTTCAATGTGGATGAGGGATGCTATTATTAATAAAGATTTCCCAAGTATAAAAGATTTGATGAATACTTCCAAATATTTTCCTTACCGTTATGGACAGGCATTGTGGGCTTTTATTGGGAAAACATGGGGTGATACTATCATTATGCCTTTTTTTGAAAAAACTGCCTTATATGGTTTAGAGCCTGCCATTGATTCTGTTTTTCACTTTAATTCAAAAACTTTATCGGGCATGTGGAAAATGGCTACTGAAAATCATTATAAACAATACATGAAAGATACTACTTACAAGACTATTGGAAATAAAATCATTTCTAAAACCAATGCAGGTTCTATGAATGTTTGTCCTTCTTTAAGCCATGATGGGAAATATCTGGCTTTTTTTTCCGAAAAAAACATATTTACTCTCGATTTATTTTTAGCAGATGCCAAAACAGGAAAAATCATTAAAAAAATTTCAAGCATAAACCATCAGCATGAAATTGATGATTTTAGTTTTATTGAATCAGGAGGGACATGGTCACCTGATAGCAAAAAATTTGCTTTCGTTGTCTTTAGTAAAGGACGAAACAAATTAGCAGTTGTTGACATTGCTAAAAATAAAGTAAAACTTATCGAAATGAAGGGAATAGAATCTTTCTCAAATCCTGAATGGTCACCTGATGGTAAATATATCGTTTTTACAGGTTTAATAGAAGGAATTGGTGATCTGTATCTTTATAATTTTGAAACTGGAGAAATAGAAAGATTAACTAATGATGTGTTCTCCAACATTCATCCTTCCTGGTCGCCTGATGGCAATTATATCGTTTATGCGACTGAAAAAATTAACCGTAGTGGCTCAAAAAAATTTAGTTTTGCATTAAGCTTGCTGGATATGAAAACCAAAAAAAGCAAAAATCTGGATATTTTTCCTATGGCTGATAATTTAAATCCTCGCTTTTCAAATGACGGTCGTTTTATTTATTTCTTATCTGATGCTGATGGATTTAGAAATTTGTACAAATATGATTTACAAACCGACAAAGTATATCGCTTGACAGAATTCATGACAGGCATCAGTGGAATAACCTTATTTTCACCTGCTATTACAACCGATAGAGAAAATAATTTAATAGCCTATACTTATTATTTCAATAAAAACTATGAAATTTATATTGCAAGTGATCATGATTTTATTGCGAATGAAGTAGATAAGCATAGTGTGAATTTTGATGCTTCAACGCTCCCTATATTAAAACATGTAGGACCAAATGTAGTAGATTCATTGCTTTATCATCGACCATCACTTTTAGCATTACCAGTTGATTCTGTTAGCAAAGTACCTTATCGCCCAAAATTTAAATTAGACTATATCTCCAATACGGCAGGAATTGGAATTTCAACTGGACCTGTCAATACAACAGAAATGGGAGGCAGTATTTTTATGATTTTCAGTGATATGTTGAGCAACCATCAACTTTATACTTCCTTGTCATTGAATGGTGAAATTTATGATTTTGGCGGAGAAGTTGCCTATATCAATCAAACCAATAAAGTAAAATGGGGAGCTTCTCTTTCGCATATTCCTTACCGAAGTGGCAATATGTTTTGGACAATAGACACTTTAACTATCAACCAAAAAGATTACCTCGTAGATAATTTGGTTTTAGATTATATCCGCTTGTTTGAAGATAATATTAGTTTGTTTTCTTATTATCCTTTTTCGCAAACCAGAAGAATAGAAACTGCCTTATCGGCTTCGTGGTATTCATATCGAATAGATAGGTATCATAATTATTATGATGCATGGGGTGACTACATAGGAGGAAAAAGAGAAAAACTTCCAGCACCATCAGGAACCAACTTTCAAATAGCAAGCTTGGCTTATGTAGAAGATAATTCCTATTTTGGAATGACGTCACCGCTTCAAGGAAAAAGAAGTAGATATCAGATAGATAAATATTTTGGAAATATCAATTTATTCAACGTTACATTAGATTATCGTAAATATTTTTTCTCAAAGCCCATTGGTTTAGCTTTCAGAATTATGCATGAAGGATTGTATGGAAGCAGTTCTCAAATTCAACTAGCTTCTCCGTTATATATTGCTTATCCATGGCTCATTAGAGGTTATGAAGATATTTCTTTTTATAGTTCGTCGAATTATTCCAATTATTCTCTCAATGTCTCTAATCTTGCAGGTTCGAGAATGGTGGTAGGCAATGTGGAACTGAGGTTTCCATTTACTGGTCCAGAAGTATTAGCTCCCATCAAATCAGATATTTTTTTGACTGATCTGAACTTATTTTTTGATGCTGGTGTAGCTTGGAACAAAGGAGAAACAGTCAAATTTCATTGGCAGCCTTCTAATTTTGATGAACGAATTCCGGTTTGCAGTGCAGGAGTTTCCTTACGAATCAATCTTTTTGGTTATCTGGTAATTGAACCTTATTATGCATTCCCCTTCCAAAATGGAGGATTTCATCACGGAACCTTTGGCATTAATTTTGTACCAGGCTGGTAATCAATATGAAAATATAATATTTCTAATTTTTTATACTACATTATACCATTACAAGCCATTCACTTAATTAGACACAACATATCATGAATCAAAAATCCATCATCTTTTATTTTCAATTTTTATAGAAAAATAAAAAGCTTTCTGCAAAAATCCAAAGAAGCTCTAAAAAGTGTTGATTTTTTTTATGCTGTTTTTTTAATGAAAAAGAATGATTTATCTTTGCCCCTTCAAACCGAGAAAGTTAAGATAAATGTTAAAAATTATCCTCAAAGGTATTATTATTGGTTGGTTTATTTCAGGACCCATTGGTCCCATTGGTATGCTGGTTATTCAACGTACTATGAATAGGGGTGTCAAATATGGCATTGCAACGGGAGTAGGTGCTACTTTTTCTGATTTAATATATACTGTTATTACTTTATTTTGCCTGAATTTTGTTATAGGCTTTATTGAAAAAAATCAACTCATCATTGAACTTATTGGCAGTATAATAGTAATTTTTTTTGGATATTTCATTTTTAAAAGCAATCCTGCTCTTCAACCCAAACCTAACGAACCTGCCCACGATAATCTTTTCAAAGATTTTATTAGTTCTTTTGTACTTACTTTTTCCAACCCTTTGATCATTTTTGTTTTGATTGCTTTATTTGCTCGTTTGAATTTTATTACTCGAGCAACTAATTCTTTCCTTATCTTATGCGGTTTCCTTTCTATTTTTGCTGGTGCAATGATTTGGTGGCTGGCATTAACTTTTCTTGTAAGTCATTTTCGTTCAAAAGTCAGTATTCATCAGTTAAAAGCTGTAAATCAAATTACTGGAAGCATCATTATGTTGATTGGGCTCGTTGGCACCGTTGTAAGCTTTTTAAAATAATTCAATTAACTA
>DAOOVG010000058.1:0-14914 GCA_035369865.1 Paludibacteraceae bacterium
ACAAATCTACAAAAAACTCTACTGAGGGCAAACTTAAAAATTGCTCTCCCTTTTTATTTTTTATCGGACAATAGTGATTAATAATTAATATTTTACTAAATCATTCTGGTATTTTTCACTATAATAAACAAGATAAAAATTTTAATTAACAAAAGCTTCATTCAAAATTTAATCGTTTTTAGAAATTTATCTATTATTCTGACTAAAATAAAATTTGTACGATTACGAGTATTATTAAAATAATAATGAACTATTTTTGTCAATAGTGTTCGAGGATCTTTAAGATTATATTTATTTAAAAAAGCATCACTCCACACATTTAACTTCCGATAATGATTTATTCCTTTTTTTGAAATAAAATCCAAGACATAATTATCGAAAAATGGCTGTTCTTTTTGGTCTATTTCATCAAATAGATTAAAGCCGACCTCTTCTTTTTTATGAATCCATTGAGATTCTAACGCTAAAATTGACCTTGTCTTATTAGATCTTCCATTATACATCCGATCCATTTGGGTTGCCGTTCTATTATTTTTATCAAAATCTACGAACTGATAAAAACGTTGTTTTGCAGCATTCCAATTTTCATTAAAAAAAGCAAAATGCAATATTTTAATATCATCAATTAACGATTCTTTAACAGGTTTATCAGGATATGGAATACAATGGGTATGCATATCTAAACCTTCATTATTGTAGGGAGTAATATTATCATCGTGAAATCCTCTGGCCATCCAAAAATTTTTACCTGACAAAAAATAGGTTTTCTTGTCAGGTAAAAGATTAGCCCACTGAAAACAAAAAACTTCACCTGGCAGAGAGTTCAATATTTTTTTCCATCCTTCTGTTTCCTTAAAATTTGCAGGAAATACTTCATCTATGGCTAAATAAATCAGTATTTTATCTCCATCTATTTCCCGTGCTCTGTTAATAGCCATTTCGGAACGCTTTGTTTCACTATAAGTTAAATCTTCGTTTTCCAATAAAATAACTTTCGGATTAGCCAACGCCAATTCACGTGTTCCGTCTGTCGACATCTGATCTACCATTATAATATAATCAGCCCATAGGCTATTTGCTTTCAAAAAAGCACTTGTCACCCAACCGTAGTTCCTGGTTGAAGTTAAACAAATCAACAGTGGATTTTTCATTGTTTTATTTCCAAATATTTATTTTTTCTACAATCAAACTCATTTCTTCCGTAGTCATCAGTGGACTTATAGGAAGAGTCAACACTTCGTTATGTATTTGTTCGGTTATTGGGAGCGACAGACTATTGTATTTTTTGTAACAGTTCTGTTTATGAGGTGGAATTGGATAGTGAATCAAGGTTTGTATTTCGTTTTCCGTTAAATATTGTTGTAACTTATCTCTTTCTTTACATCGAATTACAAACAAATGAAATACGTGAGCATTCCAATCTTTAACCTCCGGTAGTATTACTGCTGGGTTTTTTAAATGATCGATATAAAAACGAGCTATTTTCCTGCGATTTTCATTTTCATCTTCAAGATATTTTAATTTTACTGACAAAAAAGCTGCTTGTAGCTCATCCATACGGCTGTTCAAACCGCGATAATCAAATACATATTTTTGGGAGCTTCCATAATTCCCAAGTGTCCTCACTAACTCAGCCAATTGCTCATCATTGGTTGTTACGGCTCCTGCATCGCCCAAAGCACCTAAATTTTTCCCTGGATAGAAACTTAAACCGGCTGCATCGCCCAATGAACCAGTTTTTCTGACTATGTCTACTGATTCGTCAAAATATTCAGCTCCTAAAGCCTGGGCATTGTCCTCAATAATTTTTAAATGATATTGAGTTGCAAGGTTTTCTAATTCTTTGCTCCAGCAAGCCTGCCCATATAGATGAACAACAACAATGGCTCTGGTACGCTTCGTGATAAGGGGCTCTATCTTTGTAAAATCCAGATTGTAAGTATTGAGGTCAGGTTCTACGAGTACTGGTTTTAAATGATTATCCGTAATGGCAAGTATTGTAGCAATGAAAGTATTAGCCGGAACAATGATTTCATCTCCTTCTTCCATTACTCCCATTTCGATATAGGCTCTAAAAATTAATCGTAAGGCATCTAGTCCATTGGCAACTCCTATAACTTCTTTTACATCCAGATAATTTGCCAGCATTTTTTCAAAATTGTCAACTTCTTCTCCTCGAATATACCAGCCGCTATCAATGACCTTCGCAGCCACTTCTTTTAAATCGGCTGCATGTTGTGCGTTTATTTTCTGTAAATCAAGAAATTTTATCATCTGCGGTGTTATTGCCATAAATTTTAGTGTGTTATTTAACCATTTGTCAATAAAGTCTGACTGGTTTGTCAAATACTTAAAAAATTATAAAATAGTTTTGACTATCTATAATTCATTCTTCAAAATTAATATAAAAAATAACATTTTTTACAATTATAATGTAATTTTTCGTCGTAATATAATCAATTTATTTTTCTAACAAAATGAGCCGGATTTCCTACCCACAGTTCGTTATCCGGAACATTTTTAGTAACGACACTTCCTGCGCCGATCATTGCATTTTCTCCTATAGTGATTCCTCCAAGAATTACTGTTCCTGCCCCAATAGAAGCGTTCTTTTTTATCAAGATTTGCTGTAAATCAAAAGATTGATGTGCTCTGGGATATTTGTCGTTGGTAAAAGTTACGTTGGGTCCAATCTGAACATCATCCTCAATGGTTATACCATCCCAAAGATATACTCCGTTTTTAATAGTGACGTTGTTTCCAATCTTTACTTGATTTTCAATAAAACAATGAGAGCAGATATTACAATTTTCACCGATAATGGCACCCGGCAAAATGACTACATATTGCCAGATTTTGGTAGATGGGGCAATGTTTTTTGATTGTACGTCAGTTAAAGGATGAATCATAGTTGTAAAGATTTATAATTTGTGTGTCTGTTTAAAGTTTATTTAAATGGTATTTAAAGATTGTTTAAAGGTTAAAAATTCCTGATAATCTCGAATATAATCTTTTTCATCATATCGCAGAGATGCTAATACCAAGCAACAGGAACCTGATGAGAAATTGACCAGTTCACGCCAGATGCCAGGAATAACTATCAAACCTTGATATGGACGATTAAGAGTAACAACTCGGTGGTCTTTTCCATCATCCAATATTACATCAAAACTTCCACTTGCAGCTACAACCAGCTGATACAATGAACGATGAGCATGACCACCACGAGTTTCTCCTCCTGGTACATCATAAAGATAATACACACGTTCTATCGCAAAAGGAATGGATCGGTTATTTTCTATCACAGTAATATTCCCTTTCAAGTTGTGATTTTTTTCCAGTTCAATTAGTTGACACATTCCCACCTGACTTATCTGAGCCATATCAGGAAGATGGTGAAATGGCTTTTGTTCTAAAATTTGAATAGGAGGAAGTTGAAAAGGATAAGAAAGGAATTCTTCATAGTCCCTGATATAGTCTGCTGGGTCATAAAGAGTGGAAGCCAGCACTAATGCCAATGAATTGGTAGAAAAATTGTTCATTTCACGCCAAAAACCATTGGGAACAAAAAGTCCATAATAAGAACGATTTAACGAAAAACGTTTATTTTTCCCTGTTCTGTCTTTAACAAACACATCAAAGCTGCCTGAAAGACAAATAATAAATTCTACCTGTTGCTTGAAAGCATGACCTCCACGACACTCGCCACCTGGTACATCATAAATCCAGTAAACTCGTTGAATAGCAAAAGGAATATGTTGTAAACTTTCCAGAAAAGAAAGATTTCCTCTTTGATCAGGTATCTTTGGCAAATTTATGATATAAGGTTTGATTTTTTTCATTAACAATTTGGTTTACAGAAGAAAAGGTTTTTTGTTTTTTTAAATTAAGTCATTAAAAATTAATTGATAAAGAATGTTGAATAGTGTGCTTATTATTTTTTTATGATGTTTTATATTTTAAGAGTTTTATTCTTTTTGCTATGCAAAAAGCCCAGAACCCAATATGGGTACTTGTCAGTTGAAGAGCACGTTTTTCTTTTGGAGTTATTTCTTTAATCAGGGACAGTTGACGTCTGGCTTCTTTGTAATGAAAGTGATAAACAGCCACTAAAAAGTGTCTATAAACCATATAATCATGTGCCCAGATTTCGCTGAAACTTACCTCTTCAGGATAAAGTTCATGCAAATAGCGACGAATGGCTACCAGCCCTTCATGATAAGTCAGATAGGCAGGATGACCAACGTTGGTAAAAGTGAGGGATGAATGATTGACTCGGTAAACTACACATAAATCAGGAATATATCCAAATTTAGTGTGTTTTGACAATATTGCCTGCAGAGGAACATCTTCAACAAAAAAATTTCTTCGAAGGAATTCTTCAAAATCAACAAATTTCAGTAAATCACTTTTAAAAAATAGTGTTGAAGGAGTTGCATAAACGCCACCTTTCCATGTTAAAGGAAAGACATCTCCACCTGGTTCAGGGTGTGAAGGAGAAAGTCCTTTTACCAATTTGTTGTTTTTTACAATCAGACGATATCCATCGGTTGAAACTACACCAAAATCGGGATGTTGTTGTAAAAAATATAACTGTTTTTCGATTTTTTGACTGTCAATCCAATAATCGTCGCCGGCACAAATTCCAATATATTCACCTTTGCAAAGCCGAATGGTATCTATAAAGTTTTTTAATACTCCTTGATTTTCTTGTTGGAATAATAATTTGATAATACCAGGATGACGTTGTTGATAATTTATACATATTTGTCGGGTTTGATCGGTACTGGCATCTTCTCCTATCACTATTTCCAGCGAAAAATTGCCTTCTTGACTCAATACACTTTCGATAGCTTGAGCAATAGTTTCCTCCTGATTATATGTAACCATTAAAACAGAAACTAATGGATGTTGAATAAAATTAGAAGATGATGGGTTCATAATTAAAAAATTTATTTTTTAAATCATTTTTTCTTCTACATTTATTCTTGGTAGAAAAAATCTACCGCAAAACCATTGCATTTTTAAATTTCCCTTGATAGCAGAAAAACCAAATCGATAATCAGAATGGCTTAATTGACGAATATTTCGAATTGAACATTCCACGATTCTTCCATAAGGGAAGGCAAAGCATTCAACTTTCTTTCCTGTCAAATTTTCCAGATAACTTTTTGAGTTTTTCATTTCCATTTCCACTTCTTGTTCATCAAGATAACGAAACATTACATGCCGGCAACCATGCGAACCAACCGTACAAAGTGGATCAGCCGATAACTCTAACAATTGATTTATTGTAATATAATTTGGTTTATCGATCAATTCTGTTGAAACAAATATAATGAAAGGAATGTCGTGTTCTTTCAAAAAAGGATATGCTCTACTATAAACACTTTCATAAATATCATCAAAAGTAACCATAAATCTCCTGTCATTTTTTCTTTTAGCAAGTATTGTTTCACTCAATGTTTCAAAAGTAAGGGGTGAATAGCCTGATGTTAGTTGTCTTAATAAAAATTTTTCAAATGAAGAGCGGGAAATAGCAAATTTTGATTGAACTTCTTCCTCATTTTCTATAATTTCATGAAAAAGAAAAACGCTTGGGGCTGATGGATATAATCTACTGAATGACTTTATCAGAAATGAATAAATTCGATTCTGTTCCCTTATGATTCTTAGTCTGAATGATATCATTTCCCTTTTCTCTTTCTTTGCTCGAGTAGTAACTCTTTTCTTATTTCCTTTTTCCTTAAGTTTCCAAAAAAAGTCAATTCTCCTTTTCTTTTCATATACTTAAAATAAGCTTCCTTTTCAGAAAAATGAAGTCCATACTCCATAAATTTTTTACAGAAAAGCAAACAAGTTTGTATGAAGTACGACGTCATAGTTCTATTCCAGTGAAAATCGTTTTTTCTAAAAACAGCATAAGCAGTAGCAATACCTGCATTGTAACATCGTCGTCCAATATCTTTTACAGTGCCATGTCGTTTGACAAATTGCAAATGTTCCATGATGGCAAAGGGGGTCCATCCAATCAGCATATCGGCTTCATGCAATTTGTTGACCAGTCCGGTATCACCATCACCAATCTGATAACTTCCAATTAAATCAGGATTGAAACCACCTAATTGTTCAAAAATTTGCTTCCTGATGGAAAAAAGTCCACCATTTAAATATAAATCCTTCCCAGTTACAATTTGATCGCCGTAATCCAGTTTCCCGAGCATAAATTCATAAGGAGCGATCCATTCAGGAGGCACTTCATCCCAAAGAATATTAATTTTTCCGGCGACAGCTGAAACTTGAGGATATAGATAATAAACTTTTAAAATTTCTTCGATGCACGAAGGATTGAATAATCCATCATCGTCGCAAAACATCAGGATATCGGCTTTTGCTATGGCTGCACCTCTATGACGAGCACAGGTTGCTCCGGTTTTTGTTTCCAAAACATAGTGAAAATTTGGAAAAGGTTTTATAAAAGTCTGAACCAGAGTAGCCGTTTCGTCAATCGAATTATTATCAACTATAATCACTTCAAAATCAGAACTGTCCATCGTTTGATGTGTCCATGTTTCCAGCGATGACAATATGACTGAAGCGTGATTGTATGTAGGGATAATAATGGATGCGAGCATTTGAATCTAATTAGTTTTATGTGTAAATTTATTCAACTTTTTATTTATTTTGTAAATCCATCGCAAAATATTTTTTACCCATGAATAGCGCTGTAGTACAAGGTAAGCAGGTTCGACCATTAATGTTTCCAATTGAAATAAACGTTGTATGTCTTTCTGAATAGCATTTGGAATTAATTGGTTTATTACTACATTCGTTTCATTTTCAGCTAATTGATGATTTAAACTTGAAACTCCATCTTCATAAAATTCCGAAACTACAAAGTCAAGCGTTTGATATCTACAATCATTTAAACCCGTCGCACGAAGGAAAAACTCCCAATCCGATACTATTTTATTTTGCTCATTGTAATAACCATATTTTTCGAAGAGTGAACGTCGAATAAAAGTATTGGGATGTGTCAAGCTGTTATAAAGTGATTGATAAAGTGATAATACTGAAGGAGGAGAGAGAATGGTTTTTTTCTCATTAGCTATGAGTTGAATTTTTCCGGAAGCTATTTCTGTATTCGGATTTAGGCTGGAAACAGTTTTTTCCAAAACAGTGGAATCAAATAATTTATCTCCACTATTGATAAAAAGCAAAAAATCAGCTGTTGAATGGGAAATCCCTTTATTCATTGCATGATAAATTCCATTGTCAGGTTCGCTTATCCAATAATGAATGTGGTCAGCATATTCTTTTATTACTTCTACACTGCCATCGGTGCTTCCTCCATCAATAATAATGTACTGAAAATCCTGATAGGTTTGGTTTATCACGCTTTCTATGGTTTTTCGCAACCCATCAGCATGATTGTAATTAATGGTGATAAGAGTAAAAAAAGACATTTTTACAAGAATGTGTGTTGTTGATAAATTTCTTTTATTTGATTCCAACGACATTGCCAATTATGATGTTCTATAACTTCTTGATAATTGCGTTCAATAAGCGGAAAATAATCTTCATAATGATTCAATATTTCTATCAACTGTTCAGCAGGCCTCGTAAAATCAACTTCAACGACCGGGTTATAACCAAATAAATCTATCATTTCTTGCGGTGCATGACCCACTATTAAACATTTGGCAGCCATAGATTGTAAATATCTAACCGTCATAGTCGAGACATTTCCAGCACGAGCAGGATGGGTAAGGTCAGAAGGGAAACAAATAGAAATTTTTGTCCTTGCTAAACCATTAATAAACTCTTCCCGGCTTGAAAATACTAATTCTCCCTTAGTTTTCTCAAATAAATAAGAAAAATTATGTTGTTGTAATTTTTCTAAAATTGCTAAATGATAATCATCATATTTTCTACCAAATGCCAGCACATCTATATTCTTTTTATGATAAGGCAAAAATTTATAAATAGTTGTGTCAATTGCTTCAGGAACCCATTCTACAATAGTAGTTGGTAACATTTTTTTCAATTGAATAGTAGATAAGGAAGAGGTGACAAATAGATAATTTATTCTATAAATTTGACAGAAGTCATGGATTTTAATATAATCTTTTGGCCAGGCATCAAAAAGATAAATACTTTTATTATGAAAAGAGTTGAGTAAATAAGGCTTAAATTTATATTCATCCAATGCCATCATTATGGTAAACAAGTGTTTTTTATCTTCTAATGGCTTTTTTTTATATTTGGTTAAAGCACGAGGTATAATATTTATTTTAAGTTTGCGGAATATCCTAACAATAAAATACAAAAATTTATAGTAACTTTCAGAATATGAAGAGGCTAACTTAACCTCTTTTGTCTGGCAGAGAATGTTTTCAAATTCACAAACTGTGTCATTTGAAACATGTTGATATTTTTGGGAATTAACAAGTAACATTTTAATATTTTAAAACTTTTTGTAGAAAATGATCCACACGCCTGAAGTTTCGCTTATCCAGTTTATTTTGTGTTTTTAGAAGCCAATATTGAATAAATTTATCTTTTAGGCTGCGCGGGTCTTTGTATTTCTCAGGATGTTCTTTTTCATATTGCTTTGCTTTCTCTACCCAATTGATATCCCATATCCGGAGTTTTTTAAAACGAGCCGCTCCATATTGTTCTATCATATTCACAATTTGTTCTTCAAACCAATTGAAAGAAGCAGGATAATTCATTGAAATATCAATTTGTAATTTTTTATACTCGTCAATCCAATCTTGTGGAACTGGAATGATACTTTCTTTGGGAATTGCCAGCATGTGATGATATTGACGAAAAATTTCGACAGCACTTTTTTCTGGAAAAGTTATTTTTTCATAGCATTGATACCAACGATGTTTGCTCTCCATTCTTTCCCAATTGGTGTATTGAAAATGCATCACTTTAAAGTCATGTATTTCTATCTCTGGATGACCTTCAGGCAAAGGAATCCGTCCTGAATGTATTCTATTTGTTTCGTTATGTTCTACTCCATCGTCCATATATCCCCAGGGGAAATAATAGCCATACCACATTTTTTTAAAACCTGGCAATAAATTTGCCCATTGGAATTTTATAATTGTACCAGGCGCTGCATTCAATACATTTTCCCATTCTGCTGAATGAAAAATTTCAGGAGAAAACATTTCATCCGCATCCAATGCAATCAACAATCGTTGACCCTCAATTTTTCTGGCTTCATCGATCAGTAACTTTTGTCGATAGGATTCATTATATTCTACCGTGTTGTTGTCAATCAGTTTTACTTTGGGAAATTTTAAACAAATTTCTCTTGTATGATCAGTGGACATTTGATCACAAACAATAATTTTATCTGCCCATAATGAAACTGACATTAAGCAATGTTGAATATAACTTTCATTGTTCCGGGTAGGTATCAAACAAATTTTAATAACGTGATTTTCGCTCATATATCAAAGATAATTGAAGTAATAATTATCTAGGTATTCTTTTAAAGCTATTCGCCAATCACGCATCATATTTAAATGTCGTAAATTTAATTTTTTATTAATAAGACATTCATTATCAGGTCTTTGAGCAAAATAAATTTTATTAAAATATTCAGAATCTACAGTATAAATTTTAATTTTTTCTTCTAAATGTAAAATTTTTAGTAATTCTTGTGTTACTTCAAATCTGCTTGCTAAACCATTACAAACCAAATTATACAAACCCCAATATTCTTTTTCTAGCAAGATTTTTACATTTTTTGCAAAATCATGTGTATAAGTTGGGGTACCAAATTTATCATTTACAATAAAGAGCTCTTTCTCTCCATTTTTTAATTGTTTCATTATTTTTTGAATGAATTTCTTATCCTTCCGTGGGCCTCCACCCATCATCCAGCCTGCTCTGCAAATTAAATATCTTTTCGCATTTTCTATTACAAACCGTTCACCTAAATATTTTGAACGAGCATAAACACCAAGAGGGTGAGGTTGATCCCAATCATCATAAAAATTTTTTCTTCCATCAAATATACCAGCAGTAGAAATGTATAACAATGGAATATTTAGTTCATTAGATATGTAAACTGCATTTTCCACTGAAATGGTGTTAGTAAGATAAGTGTCATCTACATGTTTTTCACAAAATTCCAGATCTGTATAAGCACCTAAATGAAAAAGATAATGAGGATTAAATTTTTTAACATCTTTTCGATAAGCTTCAAATTCTCTAAAATCTAAAAAAGATAACCAATCTTCATTTACTTCCTTATCCGTACATTTTAGTTCGTAATCTGCTCTGAATTGCTTATAAAAAGCTTCGCCCAACATTCCCCCACATCCTGCAATGTAAATTTTTTTTCTCATATGTTTAAGTTAATAAAATATATTTTTGCCAAAATGTATTATATTCATATTTATCCCACGCATGGCAACCAAATGGTAAATTCTCATTATTGAATTCGAACAGAGTTGAGGGGTATAGTTCAAATGCAAATTTTACAGCTTCATTTATAGTGGGTTTTTTTAAAAACAAGAAACTTTCATCGTTCTGTAAATTTTTATTGATCCATAATTCATCTACGATTAAACAAAATATTTGATCTTCATTGACACCTGATTTTACGAAATATCTAATATTATTTTTATATCCTAAGCTTTTAATAATTGTTATTAAATAGCATTTTAAAATATTTTTAGAATGTTTCTTGTAATATTGAAAGATTACTTTTGGCTTTATAATAGGTCTTTTAAATGATAAAAATTCAATTACAGACTCTATTTTTCTTAAAGAAAAACCACCATTGCCAACATAAACTGGATCCCTTGTTTGATTAAGTTTATAATCTTTAATTGAAAGAACAGGCAATGGCGCTCCAATAAAATCATAATCCTGTTCACACCAATATTCCAGTTCATCCCTAAAAACATATGCATCCAATTGATAGATAAGTATAAATTTATAATCTGTAAAACGTTTATAAAAATCTTTTGATAGCATCAACTTATTGTATCCTTGAAGGTCTTTAAAGAAGATAGGGTCAAAATACTCGTACTTGTAATTTATTTTTCCTTCTTGTAGATATTGATCATAAATGGCAGTATCAAGTTCTTTATATGTAACTATTTTAAAATCATACTTATAAAGTATCTTGATAACCTGCTTTAAAGAAATAATTTCAAAATCATTGGGTTTTGGTTTATATACAGGAATTATAACAGCGACTTGCTTCATGAAAACAAAAATTTGAATTTTCTTTTTAATATTTTAAAAATCAAATATGAAAAAGAAAAAGGATAAATCTTAATAGCTTGAATGTAAATTGAAAAAAAATTTGTTTTTAAAATTTTTTTCAGATTAAAGTTGGCTTGATTCAACCAAAATTTTAGCCAATATTTTTTATTTACGATATTAAATCCTTTTTTCTCTAAAAAAACATTAATTCTAATAGCTTCTTCAATATTTTTAAAATTTAATACATTCTTTGAACTGCTTGCACCATAATGACGTCTAAAATAATTTAAAGGTTCAGATATAAAAAGACAGTTACCATTTAGTAATAAATTAATCCATAAAAACCAATCTCCGTTTATTTTAAAATGTAATAAGTCATTTATAACTATTGATGTAATTAGTTTTTTTCTAAATATTACTGCACTTGCGTTAGGAATAATATTTAGATATGGAAAATACTTTTGGATAAGTTCTTTCCCCTCTAAATAAAAATCATTTTGATATAAAGCAAAATTTTCATCATAAATACCATTAAGATTATTGAATTCATCTGAAATATAAGAATTTGAATATGCTAGACTAATGTTATAATTTTTTTCTTGTTCAACTTTCTGGACTTTATTAAAAATAGTATTTAAAAAATTTAATTCGCACCAATCATCCGATTCTGCGATCCAAATCCATTCTCCTCTGGCTTGCTCAATTCCTTTGTTCCATTGCACAAAAGTATTTCCACTATTTATATCATTATAAATTATTTTTGAGATTTTTGGATGTGTTCTATAGCTCTCAATAATTTCCCTACTATTATCCGTAGAACAGTCATCCAGAATAATCACCTCAAAATCCTGATAAATTTGATTTAAAATGCTTTCCATTCTCTCTTGAAGGAAGGGTGCATGATTATAATTTGGGACAATGACTGATACTTTTGGCATACGCTAAAACTATTCTTTTCGAAACATTCTTTTGATTTTCTTTAATGGATATAAAATATAATAACCAGTTTTCCATGTTATTGATTTTCTTAATCTCATTTCTGCCTCATAAACTGCATTTTCAATATCAAATTTAGTAATGACTCTTTTCTGTTCCGTATACATTAATATTTGATGTGGAATTGTGAATTTTAAGTCATTTGTTGCTATTGCAATATTATATTCAGGTAGAAATGAATGACTCTCTCCATTATTCTCGACAACCAAAGGCTTATTATATGTACTTTTGTCTTGATCCAATGCAATAATAGAACCTCCAAAATTTCGTTGACTGAAAAAGATCGATTTTTGGAAGTATCTCGAAATCAAATTTTTAAATTCTTCATAATAAAGTTCTTTGACATGAAATTCGTTTTTGAAATTGGGAACATCGGAATAATAATACTTGTCGGGTGAAGATATGATTAAAATTCCTTCCGATTTCATTACACGGCAGATTTCTTCCATCATTCTTTCTTGTTCTTCGAGATGTTCGATCGTTTCAAAACTAACTACAACATCTATGCTTTTGTCGGTTAAAGGTATTTTGGTTGCATTCCCCTGAATATACTCAAGATTATTTCGGTTATATACCTTTTGGGCATGTGCTATTGCTTCCGGGCTAATATCCACTCCTGTTACTTTTTCCGCATAATTAGCCAGAATATTCGAGCCATAACCTTCGCCAGAAGCAATATCTAAAACTTTTTTTCCCGTCAAGTTTATTTGGTTGACTACAAAATAATACCGATTTAAATGTTCCAGTTCCGAAAAGCTTTTGAAACCTGGAATTAATCTTTCACCCGTTACATCCATCTATTTCTTTAATTTTCTTAACATGATCATTCAAAATAAGCTGACCAATTAACATTTTATTTCATTCCTTTTTCCCCAATTTAATTTAGGACGAATTAAACCCGGTAAATCGAGATTATAGTCTTCAGGTCTTGCTGAATCTTTACTTGAATCGATATATTTAATTTTTAAAATATTTTCTTCGTGGAAGAGGATGTCAAATGGATTATATCGCAAACAGGCAACATTTACAAGATAATCACCGTCTTGAAGTAAATTTGCGGGTATCCAAACAACAGTAGAATAGAATCCTTTTTTTATTATGCTGTCCTTTTCGTAAGGATTGCTATCGTGAGAAGTAAAAATGTGGATTCCGGAAGTTGTAAATACATTAATACCATGAGTAAAATAAGGAATGTCTTCTAAAACCTGATATTCGATATAAATTCCCACTTTCTGAGAAATTAAGGAATAATTTATTGTTTGATTTTCTGAATTTATAGTATACAGTTTCCTTATTTTAATCTGAGAATTTCCCGGTGCATTGTCAATCGTATCCCATTTTCTATAGGATTCCAAGTTAAAGTTCTCGCCAAGATATAAATCAATAATTTGACTGGTTTTTCCAATATTTTTTATTTTACCATCCGAAAGTAATAAAGTATTAGTACATAAATCATTTACAGCAGCCATATTATGGCTCACAAACAGCACGGTTCGGCCGTCGCCTTTGCTTACGTCCTGCATTTTGCCAATGGCTTTTTTCTGAAATTCGGCATCGCCTACGGCCAGCACTTCGTCCACCACCAAAATTTCCGGTTCCAGATGGGCAGCAATGGCAAATCCCAACCGCACCGTCATACCGCTGGAGTAGCGTTTCACGGGAGTATCGATATAACGTTCCACGCCGGAGAAGTCCACAATTTCGTCGAGTTTTCGGTCAATTTCTTTTTTTATCATGCCCAGTATAGCGCCGTTCATGTAAATGTTTTCGCGTCCCGTCATTTCGGGATGAAAACCAGTGCCCACTTCAAGCAGGGAAGCAATGCGCCCGCGTGCGCGGATGGTCCCGGTAGTGGGTGAAGTTACGCGCGATAGAATTTTTAGCAAAGTAGATTTTCCAGCGCCGTTTTTCCCTATAATGCCCAATACTTCGCCCTGTTCCACTTTCAGATTAATGTCTTTCAACGCCCATACATATTCGCTTTCTCCTTTGTGTGCACGGTCGTTAACTTCTCCTATTTTCAGGTAAGGATCTTCCTTGCGAAGAATTTTGGTTTTCCACCAGCGGTTCATGTCGTGGCTCAGCGTTCGGGTAGAAACCAATCCCAGACGGTATTCTTTGGAAATGTTGTTAAACTCTATGGCAGTAGGCATGATAGTAAATGTTGGAATAAAGAAATAAATTCATTTCAGGTTATAGTTTCCTTTATTTGTCGAACTGGTATCACGGTAATGTATTTGTCAATAAATAGTTGTCATTTTAAAAGTTTATTTATTACAAATTTACATAAAAAAAATGATTTTTATATGCCACGCAATAAAAATCAAGGCCATGATTATTCTATAAGCAATTAACATACTCAAAAAGTATAATTGTTTAATTTAAAATTACTTTCATATAAGAAGAACAGTCAGTGGTCTTCATATTCACAAAGAGAGTATATTTATGTGTATTTTGGATGAACAAGGTAAAAAAACAGAAAAAAATTTGATGTGACCACCCGTGAAATAAAACGAATGGGTCTGGTCATGAAATCACACTTTGTAAGCGAAGTGGGTATGGAAAGCACAGGTATTTACTGGATACCTGTATGGCATTTGCTTGAAAACGATTTTCAATTGTGTTTGGTCAATGCTCAGTTTCTCAAACAACTGCTAGGACGTAAAAGCGATGTAAA
>DAOOVG010000059.1:0-14678 GCA_035369865.1 Paludibacteraceae bacterium
ACCTTTAAACTTTTTACTGCTATGCCGATATGTTCTATTTTTTTTAGTTCCATAAATATATAATTTAAGTTGATAGATAATTTTACTAAAATATTCAAATTTTTAATTCTTTTAATAAAATAAAAAGTTGAATTAAAGAAATAATTCAGTATTTAATTTTTGCACAAAATTAATAAATATAATTCATTTATGCATTAGAAAACACAGATGAATTTGTATTTTTTAAAAATGATTGAGTATCAATTACACTAAAAGCCTATAACTTTTATTGAGGAGTGAAATTTGAAAGAAAATAGTTAAAAAAACTATTTTTTATTGAAAATAACTTCTTACTTCAACTTTTAATTTTTCGATGGCTTGTTCGGTAGGAGTATGTTCACTGGCATTATAAACTTCAATGATTTTTTCTGCCAAAACATTCGCGGAATCAGCAGGATTACATTGTGAAGCACACATGTTTATCAGTCGAAGTAAACTTTCTTCAGTAGCCTGAATGTAATTCCATAATTCATTACTAACATAAATTTGTTGTGAAAGATTGTGGGCAAATTCCTGCCTGATAGTATTTAATAATTCTGTTTGAAGATCGAAATTAGTCATATTGGGTTTTAGAACATTCAAAATCAATTTATTGGGTGCTGTTCTTTCTAATAAAATTATGAGTCGTTCGTAAGCTCTCAAACGAATAGGTGTAATAATTGAAACATTATTTTTAAAAATTTCGAAATTACGTTTTTTTTCTTCGTTGCGGAGCAATTTATCTAATAATAAATAAGCAGTTAACAAAACAAGTAATGCGGGTAATATAATTTCAAGTATTTTCACTGAAACAACAATTTTAATAAATTAACTTTTTTACAAAGATATAACAAGTAAAGTTATTTATATTTCTTTTTCTATCAAATAATTATTTCGTTCTGAAGAATTTCTGATAATAAGTTCCGCTACAAAACCTGCTAAAAAAAGTAAAGTTCCCAAAATCATAGCAAGAAGCGCCAGATAAAAATAAGGACTATCGGTTACCAATGGAGCTTTGACGTGTGCAGATAGTGCCATGAGTTTTTTAACTCCTACCACAATGACAGCAATCAAACCCAGCAAAAACATCAAGCTCCCGATTAAACCAAAAAAATGCATAGGCTTTTTCCCGAATTTTGAAAGAAACCACAATGTCATCAAGTCTAAATAACCATTTACAAAGCGATTCCAGCCAAATTTTGACTTACCGTATTGTCGTTTGTTATGTTCAACCACTTTTTCGCCTATTTTGGTAAAACCAGAATTTTTAGCCAGATAAGGAATATAGCGATGCATCTCGCCATAGAGTTCTATATTTTTCACCACTTCGTTACGATAAGCTTTTAATCCGCAATTCATATCATGAATTTTAATACCGGTAACTTTTCGAGCGGTAGCATTGTAAAGTTTTGAAGGAAGATTTTTGGTGAGTTTTGCATCATATCTTTTCTTTTTCCATCCTGATACGAGATCGTAGTTTTCATTTTTTATCATGGCATACAGAGCAGGAATTTCTTCTGGACTATCCTGTAAATCAGCATCCATTGTAATTACAACATCACCTTTGGCTGCTTGAAATCCAAAATGCAAGGCTACTGATTTGCCATAATTCTTCCTGAATTTGATGCCTATGATGTGAGAGTTTTTTTGTTTTAATGATTCAATCACATTCCATGAATTATCTGTGCTGCCATCGTCCACAAAAATCACTTCATAACTGAAATTATTTCCATTCATTACTCGTTCAATCCATTCGAAAAGTTCGGTGAGTGATTCTTCTTCATTATATAAAGGAATGACGACTGAAATGTCCATAATTATTACTTTATAAGCCTTTGTTAATTATATTATTGTTGTAAAGAATTTTATTCTTGCTCAAAAATATTCTTGTCTTTTTTGATAAAAGCTGACATTATTAATCCCAAAATAATTCCTAAAAAAACATCTACCCAAATACTTTGTAAACTATAAGTAATAGGCTTCATCATTTTTTCCATTTGGTCATAAAATTCTTCATTGACAGGTAGTTGCATGCTGTCAATTATTTTTAAACTTTCTTGCAAAAGATTAGTAAGATAGTCGGGATTAATAAATTGAAAATAGAAAAATTTAAAAATAGAAGATATGATGGAAGCAAAAAAGAAAGTAAGCAAGATAAATGAAAATGCTTTACCATACGAGATGTACCCACCACATTCATTGTCGCGATATTTAACGGAAAAACGGTACATGGCATAAACAATCAAAATAATAATCAAAAAAGAGAGAAATCTGAATATTATTCCTTGTGGAAGTGAAATGAAAAAGTTGGCGGTAAACAAAATTCCCATAAATAGCCCATAAATCATGGAAGATTTAAAAATATTGGATGTCATAACAATTTTTTTAAAAATTATATTTGACAAAAATACAAAAACTAAATTAAAAAAATAAGTTATATTGATTTTCTGGAAAGAAAAATAAGGAATTAATTAAAAAACAAGTAAAAAAGCTTTTAAAACTCCGAAGTGAAATGGAATTTTATATTTTTAAAGTCATTTTGAGCCATTTGTAAAATATAAGGTGAATCAGCCATGAAAACATCCCTACCTTCCTTGTCTTTTACCAGATATTGATTTTTTCTTTTTTTGAAATTTTCCAGTTCTTCTTTGTCTTCACTTTCAATCCAGCAAGCTTTATAAAGGGGAAGAGTTTCCCATCGGCATTGAGCATTGTATTCATGCAACAATCGGTACTGAATTACTTCAAATTGAAGTTCACCTACTGTCCCTACAATTTTTCGACTATTATGCTGATTAATAAATAATTGTGCAACGCCTTCATCCATTAATTGTTGAATACCTTTTTCCAGTTGTTTGGCTTTCATTGGGTCAGAATTTTCAAGGTACTTGAACATTTCTGGTGAAAAATTTGGCAATCCTTTAAAATGCAATTCTTCGCCTGAAGTTAAAGTATCACCAATTTTAAAATTTCCATTGTCAGGAATACCTACAATGTCGCCTGCATAAGCTTCATCTACGATTTGTTTCTTTTGAGCCATAAAAGCAGTAGGATTCGAAAAACGTATAATTTTATTTTGTCTGACATGTTTGTAATTGATATTTCGCTCAAATTTTCCAGAACAAACTTTCACAAAAGCAATACAACTGCGATGGTGAGGATCCATATTAGCATGAATCTTAAAAACAAAACCAGTAAATGCTTCTTCATCTGGATTTACCTTACGCTCCATAGCTTCTACAGGACGAGGTGAAGGGGCGATTTCTACAAAACAATCCAATAATTCTTTAACACCAAAATTATTTAAAGCGCTACCGAAAAAAATAGGAGCTAATTCACCTGCCAGATATTTTTCAATATCAAATTTAGAATAAATACCACTTACGAGTTTCAATTCGTCGCGAAATTGCTGAGCTTCTTTTACTCCAACACATTTTTCTAATTCGTTACTACAAACATCTGAAATGTCAATGGAAGAACCAATGACTTGTTTATTTGGCGTAAAAAGTTGTAAATTGTTATAATAACGATTATATACCCCTTTAAAAGAAATTCCCTGACCGATAGGCCAGGTAAGCGGGCAAACTTCCATTTGCAATTCTTTTTCAAGTTCATCCATCAAATCGAAAGCATCTCTTCCTTCCCGGTCCATTTTGTTAATGAAAACGATAACTGGAGTATTTCGCATCCTGCAAACATTAATTAATCTTCGTGTTTGTTCTTCTACGCCTTTTGCCGCATCGATTACAATAATTACACTATCCACTGCTGTAAGTGTGCGATAAGTGTCTTCTGCAAAATCTTGATGACCAGGAGTATCCAGAATATTAATTTTATAATTCCGATATTCAAAACCCATAACAGAAGTTGCTACCGAAATACCTCTTTGTTTCTCAATTTCCATCCAGTCTGAAGTTGCGGTTCTTTTGATTTTATTTGATTTCACTGCACCTGCCACATGAATAGCACCGCCAAAAAGTAAAAGTTTTTCTGTCAAAGTAGTTTTTCCAGCATCGGGATGGCTGATAATGGCAAATGTTCGTCGCCGATTTATTTCGTCTTTGAGATTCATTTTCAGATAGTTAATTTTAATGTAAACCTTTGTAAAGGGTGTGCAAAGTTACGATTTTTTCATAAAATTTCAAAGAACTTATTGTCTGTTTTTCCCAAAAGAGAGGTGAATATTATTTTATAGACGCCCCAAAATTTCGATAAAATAGTTTTATTAGAAAAAAAAATAATATTTTATTTGTATGTATCAAATTTACTGAAATGTTTTTAAAAAACCGATTCGCATTGGTTTTTAGCTTACTTTTTACAAAATTCGGGAAGAAAAAATCTTTTACAACTCTAATTTTAAGGTCATACCGCATTGCAGAGGATTGCCTTTTTGAAAAAATGAGTTACCAAACGACTCAAAATAGAAAGCATTGTAACTGGTATTGAAAAGATTTTTTGCCCATATATCCAACCCAATATCTCCTTTCCTGACGCCAACTTTTGCATTCACCAATGTGTAAAATTTTTGTGAAAGTGTATTGGCTTCGTTCCAATATATCTTACCTGCTCCAAGAAATTGTGCATTTGCCATAAACTGATCTATAAAAGCATGTTTAAACAAATGTACATAACTACCTCCTAAACAAAGCGTCTGTTGCGGTGCATAGGGTACGTATTTACCTTTATAATCGACTTGTTGAAAATTTCCATTCATGGCTACTGAATCAATATAATTGGTAAATATTGCATGAGCATAGCCGTAATTAATAGTAGCACTAAAACCTTTCCCTAAATTTGCTTGAGTGGAGAATTCAATCCCTTTACTTTTGGCTTTTCCGGCATTGGTTATCATTCGCCCATTCCCACTTGGAACGAATTTAGTTAACTGGATGCTATCAATATCCATGTAGAATAATGAAATTTGTGTTTTTATACGATTTTTCCAAATGGTTCCTTGAAATCCAACTTCATAATTCCAGCTATATTCAGGATAATATAAAATTGATTTTCGAACATCAATTTTTGGTGCATTGGGGTTTCCTGTATTCATTAAATCTTTTTGCATCAAATCAGAAAACATTTGTACATTGAAACCGCCTGCCTTGTAACCACGTGACACATTGCCATAAATATATTGATGTTCGTTCCACGCATATTTAAGAGCAACTTTGGGCAATACTTCTGAAAATGGCTTCGATGCTTTCCCTTTTAATGTGTCAGCCAAAGTAACTGGACGGGGTGTATTTCCCATTTTCATATTGATATTCAAGCTTGTATTGGTATTGTAATCCAGTTTTACTTTTTCAAAATCGCCACGCAAACCAGCCGTTATAGAAAATCCTTTTACAAACAGATTATTGTAAGTGGATTGATGAAACAAAGCTCCTCCATACGTTTCCGTATTATAAATTCCGGGGATATCCATTTGTTCACTGGTGATTATCATTTGTGGTGCACCTTGTGCAATAGCTTTATCAAAAGCCGGTTGAAGAATTTGAGTTATGGCGTCTTTTTTAAAAGCAACAGGAGCATTCATGTCTAATTTCTGATAAAAAGAAGTGAGTCCAAAACTCCATTGATAATTATTTTTAGTATTCGATTTAAGTGTGAACTCCTCATTTACAGCATGTTGCTTTTGAATTTGTTCCAGTGAGAAAAATGACAAAGGTGTAAAATCTTGATCCATTTTCATATCATCAGAAAAATATTGATGAGAAGTGGAAGAACTGAATAAAATTTTATCGTTTTGATGTTCAATGAATAAACTATTTGTTACCATTGAACGATTATAAGCCCCTGGATCATTAAAATTTGGATTTGCTACTTCCTCTGTAGTTTTATCGTATAATCCATAAGGGAAAGCTGTTTGATCAACGTAATCATAATTAAGAATATACTGCATTTTCCATTGAGGATTGATTTGCCAGTCAAATTTTGCTCTGCCACCGGCTGAAGTTTTGTCATCGGCATCTTTGCCAGTATAAGTATTGGTAAAAAATCCATTTCTATGATTGTAATAGCCACTTAATGAAAGACCCATTTTTGAATTAAATTTGGCATAATGAGCTGCTTGAGCCCTAACTGATCCATAGTTTCCTCCTGCAACTGACAATTTTGTTCCTTGATAAATAAGTGGAGACAGTGTATAAATATTAACAACTCCACCCATAGCATTTCGTCCATAAAGTGTACCTTGTGGACCGCGTAGGACATCAATCTGAATAATATCGTAAAAATCAAAATCAAAAGTAGTTTTTTCAAAATAAGGGACATTGTCTACATATAATGCCATTGTTTGTCCTGTGCTTCGCGAACCAACTCCGCGAATATAAGGAGCGGTTGACATGGCTGATCCATACTCGGGAATAAAGAAATTAGGAACATATATACTTAAGTCTTTTATTGTATTAAATTGAGCTCCATTTATTAAATTGGGAGTAATGATGGTATAAGAAACTGGCATTTGCTGTGGCATTGTTTCTTTGTGAGAATATATATTTATTTCGTTGAGCTGAATGGTACGCAAAGAATCATTTTTTTGCTCTTCTTCAGCATATAAAGATAGAGGAAATAACAGCACAACGGCTATTAAATTTTTTTTCATTTTAGTTTATGTTTAATATTGTTTAAAATGAATTGAATCTCCAATAAATTAAAATTCAAAATAGTGGAAAGTAAATTCCCTATTTATTTGAAATAAGAATAATGAATAGAAAAGGTTTTAAAAATCACTGAAAATCAGCAGAAAACAGGAGGTGGACGGCAGAAAAGTTTGAAAGAAAATTTTTCAGAAATTTTAAAAAAATTTGTGATAGGAAGTCTGATTTCGCATTTGCAAATTGGAACAGCGAGGTTTTTATTATTCTCAATATAAAAAGGAACATCAGAATGAAAATCAACAACAAAAGTAGAGTTGTTTAAAGTTTGATTTTCAGAAGAATAATAGCTGATGGTTTTTGATGATTCAGAAATTGAAAAAGTTGTTGAGTTTGTAGTTGCCTTCGGTGCCAGCAGACAGAACAAATATCCCACCAACATTAAAATTTGTGGAATAAAAGTAGCAAACAATATGTTGTCGAACATCAACATTTTAATAACTTTTTCAACGAAAAATTCGAGCCTTTTTGGGGACTCGAACCCCAGACCTATTCATTACGAATGAATTGCTCTACCAACTGAGCTAAAAAGGCAATTTATAAAATCGCAGTGCAAACTTACACAAAATTTTTGAAAAGACATTTTGACAAATAATAAAATTGCCTTTCTATTATTTACTATTTGATTATAAAATGTTTACAGAAACAAGGCTATAAATAAAAATGCCTCCGATGCTGACAAATAAAATAATGAGTGGAATTTTAACGTTTATTTCTTGTCGATGATAGTTTTTGTCAAATTTTGATTGAAAAATCGACGGCAGCATTTTTTTAATAAGCCAATAGCAAAAATAAGCCACAATAAAGCCAACAATAAAACCTCCCAATATATCAAACGGATAATGAACTCCTAAATAAATTCGGGTATAAGCATTGATAATTGCCCATAGAAGAATACACCAGGTATAAAATTTATTTCTGAAAAAATAAGCAGTTAAGATAGCAATACCCAACGAGTTGGCAGCATGTGAAGAGACAAAACCATATTTACCACCTCTGTAACCATTAACGATATGAACCAGTCCATCGATACTTTCTTCATGTGGTCGAGGGCGCTGCACTAAATTTTTAATAAGACTTGAAGAAATCTGGTCAGTTAGTACGACACACAAAATCATGATGAAAATCACAGCTACTGCATCTCGTTTCCAGTATTTTATAACTGCCCAGGCAATAGTTAAATACAACGGTACCCATATAAACTTGTTGCTGAAAAGGTACATGAAAGTATCAAAAAATGAATTATGTAAGCCGTTAAAAAAAAGGAATAAATTGGTATCCAACGTATTTAATGCCTCTAACAAATTCATTTTCTGGTATTTTAAAGAAATAAAAATGTACAGAAAAAATTAAATTACTTCCATGTCTTTAGTCTCCAACCATCCTACACTGCCATTAGCAATTTTTATTTCTACCCAATTACCCAGTGAACTTTTAATGGTGACTTTGGTTCCTTCGTGTAATTGAAACAAATCTGTTCCACTCTGATCAGGAGCACTTTTTACTGTTACTACACCCGAAAGAATAATAGCTTGATTGTGATTTACTTCCTCGTTTTTTCGAATGCCAGAAAAAGTCAAGCAAACAATGGTTAAAATCAAAAAAACAATTCCACAGGATAATGCAATTTTTCGGACGTTCACTTCTCTTTTAAAAAAGAAAATAAAAACGCATATCAGCGTGACAACAAACAAAATAAAACTGACAATAAACCATTGATTAGAAGTACAAAAATTAATTAAACTTGTCAACCAACGTTGAATAAAAAAAGTAGAAGATTCACTGATATTATCTACCAGTTTCTGTTGAGCCATTTGTAAGTTGAAACGTGCATCTTCGAATCGTGGCGATAGACGCAAAGCCCGCTCGTAATTCAAAATGGCTTTCCCAATTTCATTCATTTTATAATAAGCATTCCCCAGATTATAATAAAGTTCAGGAGAAAAACCTTCTTCTTTTAAAATTTTTTCATATTCTTGAGCTGCTGCTTGATAATTCCCCTTTGCATAAAAATCATTAGCTCGTTTGATAGCGTCACTTTGAGCCACAAGAGGTAGAAAAAAAATCAATGAAAAAAAGTAAATTAAAAAGAAACGTTTCATAATTTTAAAAGTCTAATTTCTTTTTTATTATTTAATGCAATCTTCTAATTGCTCAATAATTTTAATGGCATCAGAGTATAAATCACCCATCTCTTGTTGCCCCGATTGAGGCGCATAACGTGCAAACTCACAAGAGTTCAAAATATTGATTAATTGTTCAATAATGGATTGATCTACTTCTTTCTTATTTAATTCTGTAATAATTGTTTCTCTGGTCAGCGAAGCAATCGGTATATTTAATTTATCACTCAAATAATTCCAGATTCCTTTTAAAATTTCCTCATAAAATTCATCCTTTTTACCCATCTTTAAAAATTTGAGAGCAGTTTTGAGCCTTTTTTGTGCAACTTTGCTGGCTCTTTTATTTTTTACTAACACTATGTTTTCATTTTCTTTCATTTTCTTAAAGAAAATAATGAACAAAACAATGGCTACCAAAAAAGTGATAAGATACATTAACCAACCTGTTAACGAACCAAATAGCGGCTGAGAAGTTCGGTTAAGTTTAATGTTTCCCGTATAAATATACCGTATATCTTTCCCTAATTGTTTAATTTCCTGTTTATTACTATAATTGCCGACAACTGTCGTAGTGGGACTTTCATTTCCTTTCAGTACGTGTAAAGTATATTCAGGCGTTCGAAGAGTTTTATAAACATTATCTCTTAAATCAAAATAAGAAAATTCTGCTGAAGGAATGGTGTACTCTCCATGATGACGAGGAATAAATAAATATTCAATTGTTTTTGTGCCTTGAACACCGGCAAGAGTTGTTTTAAAATTGTTAGTAATTTTTGGATCATAAACCTCAAAATCGTTAGGAAATTTTATTTCAGGAGCTTGAATTAACTTTAAATTACCAATTCCAGCAATGTTAATTTTTAAAGTAACTGCTTCATTTTCTTTTATTTGATTTGCAGAAAGAGAAGAGCTCATGGTGAATGTTCCCACTGCACCAGCAAAAAGTGATGGTTTGTTTTGGGGCAATGGTTTTACATTTATTTTTACACCAGGGGCTATCAGATTTTTAGAAACATTAGTATAAGAGTCGAAAAAATCATCAAAAATGCTATGAATAGAAGTTTGATTTTTGACTTGAATTACAGCTTCAAAATTTGCATTATCAATGGAAATGACACCTGGTCGTTGAGGATAAAGCAAAGCCTGATATAAAACCACTGTGCCATAATTTCGTCCATTGTAATTTTCATAAGAAAATTGTTTGTTTTGTGCTTGCTCAATTTCCTGTTTCAAAAAACCGTCAAAATCAGGCATTTTCTTATTAATACATTGTACCACATCCAGTAAAGTGTATAGTTTATAGGTTAATAATACTGGTTCCTGTTCGTACACAGTAGATTTGGAAACGGAAGTACGTATAAAAATATTTTTTTCAGAAATGTTGCTTGGCGAAGTTGAACTTTCTTGTTTCTCCGATTTGGATGATTCCTTGTCAGCAGGTAAAACTTTTATGGTTAGTCCATTGGAAGTATACTTCTGATTATCTACCATGATGCTTGCAGAAGGAATAGTAAAAGTCCCCGTTCGTTTAGGCAACAAAGTATAAGTATATGAATTACTTACGCTTGTAGTGCGTTTCCCGTTAATAATCTGGATACTTGAACTGTGGGATTCAAAGGGACCTGCCAGAATGTCGAAATCTTTTATTTCTGGAATACGTAAATCTTTCCCTACTGCATTTATTGTATAAACCAATTGAAATGGTTTATCCAAAATAACAGTACTCGGTGCAGAAGCCGTAAAAGATACAGGTTCATCTGCTTTTACAGTAAGAATTCCAGTCAAAAAAACTAAGCACAGAAGTATTTTGCGTTTCATTGGTTACAGTATCTTCAAATTGTCTTTTAAATTAATAATTTGCAATAAATCAATAAGTTACGAACATAATTTTACCAGTCTTTATCTGAAGATTTGCTTTCTTTTATAGGTTGTTCCTTTACTTTTTTTAAAGCATCTTTTTCGTCCTGCATCAAAGCATCTAAAATTTGTTGTGCATTTTCTTTTGTCATTTGAGGCGGTTGCGAATTTTTGTTCTGTTGATTTTCTTTGTTTTTATCTTTATTTTGCTGTTGTTGCTGGTTCTGGTTTTTATCCTGATTCTTTTTTTGATTTTTCAGAAGTAATTGTGCATAAGCCAAATTGTAACGCGTTTCATTATCTTTGGGATTATTTCTTAAAGCATTTTTATATGCTTCAATACTTTCTTCAATTTTGTTTTGTAGCAAAAGTGAATTCCCCAAATTATGATAAGCTGCAGCTTTTTTTACTTTGTCATGCAAAGATAATGCAGCAGATTTTTCAAATTGTTTACTTGCTTCATCGTATTTTTTTTGACGGAAAAGTGTGTTTCCCAAATTATAATTTGCCTCAAATGAATTTGGATTTTTTAGTAAACCTTTCCGATAGTCTACTTCAGCTTCGATATATTTTTTGTTGTTATATTTTTTATTGCCAGCTCTAATATCATTGTTTTCTTTTTGTGCAAAGGTTGAAGTTGCAAATATAAATGTTAATAATATCAATATAAATTTTTTGTTCCTCATTGTTTATCTTTGATTTTTTAACTTATACCAAATTAAAAAAATTATTATTCATTTTTCCTTTTTTGAAGAGTAAAAGTTTCAAAAATATTAATTCTACTTAATTTTTTATTTTTTCGATCAAAGATAAAGAAATCAATAATTAATAACAAAAGTGCTATTAATACAAATGATTGAAATTGCTCGCTATAATTCGAAAAAATCTTAGTTTCCACTGTTGTTTTAGCCAGATTATCCAATTGTTTAGAAATAACATGGTAAGCATTATTGGTATTGTCGGCTCGAACATAAATTCCGTTCCCTGCGGCAGCAATACTTTTACACATTTCTTCATTTAACTTTGAAACCACTACATTACCCTCTTTATCTTTTTTGAAACTCATTGTTCCCGGAATAGGAATAGGGGCTCCTTCTGGTGTGCCTACGCCAATTACATTTACCATGATGCCATTTTCATAGGCAAGTTTTGCAGCTTCTACTGCATTATCTTCATGATTTTCGCCATCAGTTATAACAATAATTGCTCTACCAGCCTGACTTTTCTGACCAAAAGATCGTATTGCCAGATCAATAGCTGAACCAATAGCCGTTCCCTGACGAGGAACCAGTTTTGGTGAAATGGAAGAAAGAAAAATCTTAGCTGAAACATAATCTACCGTAATAGGCAATTGTACGTAAGCATCGCCGGCAAATACAATTAACCCAATTTTATCATTGGTCATCTGGTCAATAAGTTTAGAAAGAATTTGTTTTGCCTTATCCAGTCGGTTAGGAGCTATATCTTGAGCCATCATTGAATTTGAAACGTCTAAAGCAATCATAACTTCTATTCCTTGCCGTTTAACATTTTCAACTCTGGTGCCAAATTGTGGTTCGGCTAACGCAAAAACTAAAAAAACAATCGCAATTAATTGAAGTATAAATTTTAAAACCGGACGCCTCTGTGAAACATTAGGCATCAAAGGTGACAACACCTCTGGATTACCAAAAGTTTTCAGGCGACGGTGCTTTTGAATCTGACTATAAAGAAATATTCCTATTAATACGGGAATTATCAGCAGCAACAGAAAATAACTTGGATGTGCAAATCGCAACATAAAATTATTTTTTAATCATAAAAGTTGGTAACCAAATAAATACAAAATAATTAAGGTAATTTATTTAATATTGTATTTCGCAATACAATTTCTAAACTCAGCAAAATAAAAGCAATCATTACAAAATAAGGATACATTTCATTTTTTTTGCTGTATTCACTAATGTTTATTTTTGTTTTTTCCATTTTATCAATTTCCTGATAAATGCTTCTTAGTTTGGTGTTATCAGTAGCTCTAAAATATTTTCCTCCTGTTACTGTTGCGATTTCCTGAAGTGTTTGTTCATCAAATTCGGATTCCATCATTTGATATTGTAGACCAAAAGGCGTCTGAATAGGAACTCTCACCATACCATGCGAACCGACACCTATGGTATAAACTCTTATTCCAAAAGTTTTTGCAATTTCAGCAGCAGTAATTGGGGCAATATCACCTCTATTATTAGATCCATCAGTGAGCAAAATAATAATTTTTGATTTAGCTTTTCCTTCTTTGATGCGGTTCACAGCATTAGCAAGACCTAAACCAATAGCTGTTCCATCTTCAATCATACCATAATTTACTCCCTTAATAAGATTGATCAAAGCATCGTGATCAGTGGTCAATGGACATTGTGTAAAACTCTGAGCTGCGAATACAACCAGACCAATATTATCATTGGGACGGGACAAAATAAATTCTGTGGCTACTGCTTTTGAAGCTTCCAACCGATTGGGTTTCAAATCTTCTGCGAGCATTGTTCCTGAAATATCTAAAGCAATCACAATATCAATTCCTTCGGTTGTTTTATTTCTCAAACTGTTTGAAGATTGAGGTCGAGCCAGAGCAAAAATAAGTAAAACAATAACAAGTATTCGAAGAATAAAAGGTAAATGTCTTAATTTTATTCTTTTACTTTTAGGGAAATGTTTTATCTCTTTCAACGAAGAAAATTGCAAACTCGCATCCGATTTATGCATTTCCCACACATACCAGAAAATAATCGGTATTAGTAACAGTAATAAAAATAGATATCCTGGATTATGAAAAGTCATTGTTTCATTAATAATTTAAAAAACCGAAATAAGTTTCTAAGAAACTTGTCCTTCTTGTTTTTCTTTTTCCTGATCGTCAATTGAAGTTTTTTCTTCTTCTATTTTTGTTTCATTTACAAACGTGTAAGCATTATCCAGACTTAACAAACTTTCTTCGTCTGTGGGTATCCATTTTGCAAATTTTACCAGATCAGCTAATTGCAATATTTGATACAGGGCTTCATAAGCTGTTTTATGCTCTTTTTGTAAGGTTTTCAAGCTATCTAAAATTTCACTCGAAGTCATTTCCAGCCCCTTAATTTGAAAACGTCTTTCAATGTATGCTCGCAATACTTCTGTCAATTCACTGTAATATTCCTTATATTTGCCTTTCTGCCAAAGTTTTTCATTTCTAATATTGTCCAATAAATTTAAAGCGATAATATGCGGAGGCAAAGGAGGTTCTTTAGAAACTGATTCTAAAATTGGTTTTTTCTGGATATATTTTCTGACAAAAAAATAAATTAAACTTAATAAAACAGCAAAAATTAAAACAAGTAAAATTTTTTTTATCAAACCTGACCAATCATACTTTGGCTGAAATACAGGTTTAATATCTGCAATTTGGTGAGAAGCAGTATCAATTTGAAAGGGTTGAATTACTTTTAACGACAATGATTTTGACCAAACCGTATCTTTCTCAACAATAAAAGGAAAAGAAGGAATATAGTACAACGTATCTTCAAAGGAAGTTAATAGATAACGATGATTTACTTTGATGCTATTATCATTAATTTTAACCGTATCCCTTTTAACAGGTTCTACAATTTCCAATCCATTTACAATCGTATCAGAAAATAAGGGAACCATTACTTTCTGATTTTTTTCCTGCGTCACTTCAAAAGTAAGATGAACCTGGTCGCCAAGCCATAAGACAGTGGAATCCAATCGTGCATCCACCGTTATTTTTTGTGCGTTCAAGTTAATGACTATTAAAGAACTTATGATTCCTGTTAGAAGAAAATTTCGCATAATTTTTTAAATAAGTAAGAAAAAATCAGCTTGCTATTTTTGCTCGCATTTTGAACAATTTTAACAAAGCTTTTACATAGTCGTCAGAGGTACTTATTGAAACTGCATCCACTTTAGCTTTTGTAAATGTTCTTTCCAATTTTAATTGATTCTCTTCCCATTTATGTTTATAAAAAGTACGAAGATTTTTATCCGATGC
>DAOOVG010000060.1:0-14436 GCA_035369865.1 Paludibacteraceae bacterium
ACTCTATAAAATACACATATTTGTGCATATGCGTTTGAAATCAATTGTAACAAAAATTTTTTTAAATAATAGGAGTGCTATTTTAAAAAAGCGTTTCTTACTTATTCGATAATGAAAAAATTTATAACTGACGAAATTCAAATTAACGAATTTTATTTCTTGACAAGCAACGAAATGTACTTTGAATAAGTATTTTTCATTTACTCTTATAATTCTTAAAATATCATGGAAATTTTCTTTCACTTATCTTTTATAAAAAATAAAGAAGCTGCTCCCATGCATCCTGCTTTATTTCCCAAATTTGCTTTTACAATTTCAGTGTTAGTGGCACATTCTGGCATTGAATAATGGAAAGCATTTTCGCGTATTTTTTGAATATAAAATTCTCCGGCTTCGCACAAACCACCACCAATAATGACTCGTTGCGGAGAAAAAATATTTATAAAACCAGCTATTCCATGCCCCAAGTAATCACAATGTTGATCGAGACAAGCAACAGCTATTCCATCTCCTTGTTTATATAAGCGAACAATATATTCTCCATTAATTTCTTCTTCAGAATAAACAATTCCTATTTCTTTTTTTCTTTGCATAAAGCATTTGATCAAAGCCTGAGTAGAAGCATAAGCTTCAAAGCATCCTCTTGAGCCACAAGCACACGATTTACCGTTTGCTATAAGTGGAACATGTCCTAATTCCATACCTCTGTTGGCAAAGCCTCTAAATAATTTTCCATCGATTACTGCTGCACCTCCAATTCCAGTACCGACAGTTAGAAAAATCATATTTAAATAACCTTTCCCAGCTCCATATAATGTTTCTCCTAAAGCCATTAAATTTGCATCATTCCCTAACTGTGTAGGCAAACCTGTTTTTAATTCAATTACCTCTGCTAATGGTAATTTTTCCCAACCTTTAATATTTTCTGCTCCTCCCAAAACTATGCGATTTGTTTCATCTACAATTCCAGGAGTTCCAATACCAATACCTTCAATATAATAATTATTAATGACTGCAAAATCTTCAATTTCATTGATACATTTTATTAGCTGATTAATAACAGATTCACGCGAAATATTAGCATATGAAGGAATTTTCCCTTCATAAAAGAAAGTTCCATTTTCATCAATTAAAGCATATTTAATAAAAGATCCTCCTAAATCAATTCCTATTGCATACATAAAAATGATTTTTTTAATTTGACTGAAATTTTAATTAAATTTTTTCTACCCATATAGGCGAACTCCATGCCCATTGCTGGTTACGTTGACGAACCCTCAGATAATAATAATCTGTATCTCTTTCTGGATGATTATCTTCAATATAATGTTCTATTGTATAACTACTTTCCGGTATTGCTCGATTAAATAAAATAGCTTCACTCAACCAACCAATCATAAAATGAGCCCTTGATCCTTCCAGTAATTCTGCTAAAGAATGTTCAAACTTTTTTCCATTAAATTCAGCTATAATTTTACCATTTTTGGGCATTGTTACATCAAGAATTATTCCTTGCATAGCGGGTGTTGTAGTATTGGGATTTTTACTGCTATACATGTCCAATTCTACTTCTCTATTGGTTTTATTTTGAATACGATTTACCTTAGTTTCAAATTCTGTTTCTCCTTCTTGCGGTGACGTAAAAGCAGCTCCTCGAAAACAAGTTGTTACATTATTTATGACGCCTTTATCAAGAGCTACACGTCCTTTCCAATGAACATATTTTTCTTCTCTATTCCATCCAAATTCAATTTTCATTTTGCAATGTACATTTTCTTCTTGAGGTATAACTGGAACAAAAGGTCCATTCATTCGAGCAATACATTTTCCATTTTTAATAATATCCACATAATCAATCAAATCTTCTCCTTCAACCTTAAGATAAATATGACGATGATTACCTTTTGTTACATCTCCCATAAGTACATCATTTAAACGAAAATCGATTTTTATTTTGTCACCTGTAATACAATATACATGTCGGTTTTTCATTGCATTCCATATATTGTCTCTGCTGAGTGAAGGACAAAGAACCGCAATACGACCATCACCATAACTACCTGGATAGCCAGCATGTTGATCTGTAGAACCTATGATTCCAAATTTGTGTCCTTGTTCTAAACCATATAATACTGTTCCTTCCCACTGACGAGGGCCCATATCATGAAGGTAATTGTAATCACCCTCATCGCTCTCAGCTAAACCATGACGGGAATACATTTCGACAAACGGTGTCTGATCACCTTCTTCAAAATATTTCCAGTTATAACCTCTAAATCCTGTTATATAACCCATGTGATGAGGGGTAACAAAAGATTTTTTGCCTTTAAGTTTATTTTTTAAATCAGGTATGGATTTACATTCTACTAAAGGAGCATCTAAATCATAATATAATACTACATGATCACCATGTTCCATGCTATGACACTCATAGCTTAAAAAAGTAATAAATTTATCTTCTTTGTTATATTCATTCGTCATAGCAACATATTTATCCCAGCCTCCTTCTCTTAAACGTTTGAAAGCACCTGTGTGATAATCAATAACCCATTTTAAGCGAGGATCATTAGCACCAGGAATATCAGGCCACATAGCGTGAGGAGTTACTGCTACAAAATCGAGTTGTTCTTTTGCTGCTTCAAAAGCATCACGCATATCACCGTGTCCATAAGTTATATTACAATGATTATGAATATCACCCCAATATATTTTCAAATCAGTAGGTTGAATATTTAATTTTCTATTTTTTTTAGTTGTATTTTTACCTACCAATGGCTGAATATTTGATAAACTTGCAACGCCTGCCAAACCTAAAAAAGTCCAACCTGTATTTTTTAAAAATTTTCGTCTGTTCATGATTACTTATGTTTAATGAAATGAAATTAATAATCAATTTTAAGGAGTTGGTTTCATGGTCCTTCTACTTCTGTTTAATTTTAAACCTTGTTCATAGGAATTAGGACCGTAAACATCTTTAATATCCATGTATCCTAAATTTACCAATATCCCACGAGCCATTAAGCCAGCATCTTCATTTTCTTTACTCGGAAGAGATTCAGATTTATCTTTCAACTCTTTACTGTAATTTTGAATAAGATGTTTCATTTTAGGATCCAAAGAAAGACATTCTAATAAGGAATATCCTATTTTTCTATCTTCTTCTTTAAAAGGATAAACAAGTCTTTTAATTCCTTGATCAAATTCATTTGAATACGAAATTGCATAAGCTGCTTCGCAAGCAACATAAGGATCAGGATCTTTGAGTAATTGTAAAAAATCTTTTGGAATATTTGTAAACAATCCCATAATTCCTAACTTAGCAAACCCAACTGTAGCCCAATAACGAATGTTAACATCATCGCTTGATAACGCTTTTGTTAACGCTGGTATATCAGATTCATTCGCAGAACTTGCCATCTCTACTATAGAATAGAGTCTTTCTAAATCGTACTTCTCTTTATTAACTTTATTGTAAAGGTTAATGTCTTCTCTCGATGTTGGTAAAAAGAATCCCAAATCTTTTGTTTGACGAATATTTTTGGAAACTGCTGTGCGAAATTTTATAAGTATTTTTTCATACACGGGATTGTCTGCCAGATTGTACAGTTCAAAAGGATCTGAATCCAAATCGAATAACATTTCTGTCGGATGATGTTGGTAAGGTTGCAACCACAAAGAATTAGCTTGACAATTTAACAAAACGAATTTATCCCATGCCATATTTGAAGGCATACCCCATTGATAATAATTTCTTAGTGCAAACTGTTTATATGGTATATAGCTTCTGATATATTTATACCTTCCATCTGTAGCTGCACGCATGGGCATAAAATGATGCAGTTGATTGGTAGCAAAAGCAAATTGGATGGATTTCTTTTGATGAAATGCATATTTACCCATCATTGGTCTTCCTTGCATGAATGAAGGAGTTTTAATACCTGCTAAACTAAGAACAGTTGGTCCTAAATCTATAAAACTAATCAACGAACAATCTTTTACTCCTGATTTGAGCGATAATAATTGCTGCCATTTTTGTGGAATATAAACAATTAATGGCACCCTTAGTCCTGTTTCGTAAAGATAACCTTTCCCCCGAGGCAAACATCCACCATGATCGCTGAATACAAATATTATTGTATTATCATATAAATTTTTTTCTTTCAAATCTTTTACAAAAAGACCTACCCATTCATCTACATCTTGTATTGCTTCAAGATGTCCGGCATAATCTGAACGAATTTCATACAGATCGGGTACATGAGGAGGTAATTGCAATTTCTCTGGATAAATACCTGCTTGCGTATAATCACGGCGTCCATCGATATGAAAAGTGCAAACACGTCCCATGTGAGATGTAACTGTGTTGAAAACAGCAAAAAAAGGTTGATTTTTTTTACGCCTAACACTATTATATGAAGCATTATCATCGCATTCATCCCAACATATTGTGTTATCGACAGTTGTGTTATAATGAGTTTTATTATTATTGGTGCAATAATAACCATTTTCTCTGAGATACTGCGGGAAAAAGATGTCTTTAGGTGTATCAAAAGGTCTGGGATGGACGTCCATACCATACGTTGTAGCATAGCAACCAGTTATAAGGGATGACCTTGCGGGTGAACTTTGTGGTGCAACAGACCATGCATTCATGAACTGTATTCCTTCGCTTGCCAATGCATCAATATTAGGTGTCTTTACCTGATTATTGCCATAGCAGCCAAATTCATACCAACTCGTATCTTCAAAAGTCAACCACAAAATATTCGGTTTATCACTGCTCTTATTTTCTGCTTTTGTTTGAAAAGCTGCTGTAACTATTACAGCACTTGAATAAAAGCAAATAATTTTTCTCATAAATTTAGAGTATTAGTTTATTTTCTTCAACTTGCATAAACACCTTATTTTATAAGGGAACTATTTATGTCTCATTTATTGGAGATAACTTTAAGAAAACACCATTATTAATACTAATAAAATCATGTTTTTTGATGGCAAAATACTAATTCTTACTTAATCCACTTTAAATGTTTTTTAAGTTAGCGTCTTAAAAACTATTGTCATTGTATTCAGATTGCGTTTTCTTCAATATATCGATAAGTTCTTGTTTTTTAATTGAGTATTCAGGTTCATTGAAGACATTCTTCATTTCTTTGGGATCTTTTTTCAAATCATACATTTCCCATTCATCTATATCATAATAAAAATGAATCAACTTAAAATCCATTGTGCGAATGCCATAATGACGTTTAACAGAATGTTCTCCAGGATATTCATAATAATGATAATAAACAGCCTGTCTCCAATTATTGGGCGTTCCCCCTGCCTTTTTTAATATTGGCATTAAAGAGCAGCCTTGCATATCAGAAGGTATTTTAACCCCTGCTATATCAAGAATAGTAGGAGCAAAATCAACATTCATACAAAGTGCTTTTGAAGTACTTTTCTTTTTAATCATTTTTGGATAACTTATGATTAAAGGCATGCGTTCCGATTCTTCATACATAAATCGTTTATCAAACCATCCGTGTTCTCCAAGAAAAAATCCTTGATCGGAAGTATAAATAATAATGGTATTATCTAATTCTCCAATTTCTTTTAAATAATCCAATAATTTTCCAATATTTTCATCTACAGCAAGGGTTGTAGCCAAATAATCTCGCATGTATTGCTGATATTTCCATCTTACAAGTGCTGAATCTTTCAAATTTTTTGTGCGATATTCTAATATTCGTTGTGCATATATGCTATCCCATTTTTTTTGGACTTCAAGTGGCATACGTTTATATACACTGTACAGACGATTAGTTGTATCTTTAAGCATTTCAGCACGAGTTAGCAACTTTAAATCCCAGCCATTTTGCAAAGTGTGTGCAATAGACATATCTTGTTCTTTTGCAGCTCTCCCTCTTCCTTCGTAGTTATCAAATAAATTTGTTGGTTCAGGAAATGTTGTTTCGTTAAAAATTCCCAAATGACGTGGTGCAGGCATCCAATTGCGATGAGGCGCTTTATGATGGCACATAACACAAAATGGTTTGTTTTTATTACGATTTTTTATGAACTCAATCGTTTTATCGGTAATTATATCTGTAACATATCCCTCTTGAACAATTTTTTCTCCATTTTCAATAAAATCAGGATTATAATAGTCGCCTTGTTCATTTTGTCCAGACAAAATACTCCAAAAATCAAAACCTTGTGGTTCACTCATCAAATGCCATTTACCAATCATTGCAGTTTGATAACCCGCTTTCTGCAGAATTTTTGGAAAAGTTTGTTGATCGCCATCAAAAACACTTGTGTTATCCTTAAAGCCATTTTTATGGCTAAATTTTCCAGTGAGGATACAGGCACGTGAAGGTCCTGATAAAGCATTGGTTGCATAACAGTTATCAAATCTAATTCCCTCGTTAGCAAGCCGATCCAAGTTAGGTGTCTGTATTAAATTTCCATCATAGCAAGATATCGCTTGGGTGGCATGATCATCTGTCATTATAAAAATAATATTGGGCTTTTTTTCTTTTTCCGTTATATGGCAGGATGAAAAAACAATAAAAGACAATGCAGAGGTTACATAATATTTGGACTTCATTTTGTTTTTTGGTTGTAAAGCTTAAATTATTTTTTATGGTTGTAATATCCTAATTTGTGTTTTTCTCCTCTATCAACTTTTATCTCTAATTGTCTATAATTATCATTGGTTGAAACAAGATAATCATTTAACATTTTTCGATATTTTTCAAGAATAGGTTTATGTTTTTCAGAAAAAGCTAAATTTTCGGTTTCTCCTGGATCTTTAAATAAATTATACAACTCTTCTCCTCCATCTTCCAAATAATGAATATATTTATATTTCCCGCTGCGAATCATTCTTCCAGGAGTAATATTGTTGTCATATTCACTATACCATTCTGATACGACATATTGATGTTTTTTTATTTGTTTATGTCCACTCAATGTTGGCAACAAGCTTATTCCTGGTTTTGATGATGGTACTTTAATGCCTGCCAATTCGCACAATGTAGGCAAAAGATCGGTTGTTGGAGAAACGAGTGTTGTTACTGGCTGATTTCTTGGTTGTATTCCTGGACCACTTATTATAAAAGGAACATTGGTTATTTCCTCATAGAATGCTGTGCTTTTAGTTACTAATCTATGTGCAGCCATTCCATCTCCATGATCAGCCAAAAAAATTATTACAGTATTTTCTTTTGCTTGGGTTGTATTTAATGCTTCAACAACTTGCTCTATTTGAGCCATCACTAATTTTATATAATATAGATATGCTGCCAAATAATACCGATAATTTTCTTCAGTCCAATGGGAAGCTTGTGCTAAACGTCTATGCGTGCAACATAAGTATTGAATGGAAATTGGTAATTTATTCCAATCTTTTACTTCAAAATTGGGAGGTAATGGTGGAAAAGTCGAGGCTTGCTGTGAATCTATTTGAGTAAATTCATTTGCCCCTACAAATCCACAAATATTATGTGGATTTTGAAAATCAACAATGCATATAAAAGGCTTTTGATGGTCTTTTTTTAAATAATTAACAGCATCTTTACATGTTCCTATATCTAAATAGCTATCTTGATTAACGAAAAATTTTTTATCTGTAAAAGGTTCCGCTATAGGTTCAAAGTGAACAAATCCACGTAATGCACCCATATCATGAGTCTTTCCAAAATGAACTGCTTCGTAGCCATTTGATGTAAATAAATCACCTAATGTTTCTATAGAATCTGGAATAACCGGATTTAAAGGTGCTGATGAATTAGATTTTACATTTGTCTGATGAGGCATCAAACCTGTCCATAGTCCAGCTCGTGAAGGCTGACTCAATGGGCAACCAACATACGCATTAGTAAACACTATTCCTTTTTTTGCGTATTCATCAATTACTGAAGTTATTCCATAAGAAGCGCCATAAGCACCAATAACTTTTTGAGATAACTGGTCGCATTGAATAACCAAAAAATTTGGTTTTATTTTATCTGATTGTCCCCATATAAATGAAGGTAAAGCAATGTCGATAAGAAAGTAAACAAATTTATTACAACTAAATATTTTTTTCATACGTATTAAGATTTTTATAAAATTATCTTTTCTCTGGGATATATTTTATATGACAAGTTTAAAAATATGTTTTTTATTATCAACATTGATTTTGAGTATATACATTCCTTGATATTTATTATTCATATTGAAGGAAAAAAAATCACCATTCCCATTTCCAAGTTGTAAAATTTGTCCCTGAACATTGTAAAGAGTCCAGCTATATTTTCCTGAGTCGCATAAATAAACAAGAATATTCTTATTATTTCTTTCAATGATAATATTGTTTTTTATTAATTCTTGCTGATTTGAATCATTTTTTTTTAATAAAACACGATAAGTTTTCCCCTCACAAGCTGAATCATAAGAAATAGTAGTAATATCGCTACTGAATGTGACATTAATTTTACTTTCTGTATTATCAGCCTTATAAAAATCACCATTCAATTCGACAACAATTTTTGAAGGTTGACTTGGTAACGCTTCAATTTCAGGAGTTATTTTATCGGTGTTTTTTGCACTTCTCCTATTAAAATCTGGATCAGAAAAAGCCAATTCATATAAATTTTCTTCCTCTTCTTTCTTTAACATTAAAATTAAAGGTTTATTCACTTGATGAATTTCCTGAATATCAACAATAGTATTGGCTTTAAAAATAGAAGCTGCTAAAACATTTTCTTTAGAATGATATACTGCATGAGCTGTATCATTTTGAGATAAAATTATAATAGGTCTATTTGAACTGTAATCTTGAACTTGTTTTTCGGTCGGTTTTATCAACCACGAGTAGGCATATTTAGCTCCATTTATAATATCATAACCGTGATTAATATAAGCTTTACAAATAGAAGTACCTTTTGAAATATTTGTTTTACCCTCATGAACAAGATATACATTATCAAAATTGTCTTTAATCACAGCATTAGGTATATCTTTAAGATCACCATCTACATTATTCCCACTTACATATAAATTGCCATTACCACCTTTATTTTGAAACAAGACAGTGTAAAAAGGCAATGTTGTATTTTTATCTTTTATGCCACTACCCATACAAAATATTTCATTGTCAAAAATAAACGTTGACTTATCAGCATAAAAGCTTGTATCAATTGCATTATCATGTATTCGATTTGTAAAAATCGCATATTTTTCGTTGAATCCAATACCGCCCAAAAATGGTTGATCTGAAAAGTTTCTATGCTGAATTTGATAATTATTCCATTGATTTTTAGTTGCATTCACATTCAACTTTTCTATTGAAACATTTTTTACTGTTGTTCCAGGCAACAATCTCCAATCCCACTCAGTGAGACCTTGTTCATCGGCTTTTTGAATATCATAACTTTTATATTTGTTTTCAAAATCATGGTATTCTATTTGTCCATAACTTTGATAACGACCGTAGATATTTTCAGTCTCACTACTTTCATAATCCCAAATGTATTTGCTAAATCCTTTTATAGTAATCATCCAATCAGGATGTCGTACTACTAATAAGCCCGAATATGGGAAATAGGAACTGCCAATAGGGTTAAGTTCAGCCTCAACAGAAGACGACAAAGCATCAAGAACACATTCAATTTCTCCTAAGGTTGTAGTAAAACAAATATCTGTTTTTACTGTGGATATATAATTTTGTACTAATTGATTATTGGGTTGCCACAGTTTTTTTAAGGTAGCCAAAATTTCATCATCTTGTTTACACAAAGCCAAATAAGCATACGCTGGTATTAATTGTTGTAAAATGTTCGCTTGAGAAGGAAATCTTCCCGTAAGGGCGCCTGGTACATTATATTCACCACATAAGAAACGAAAAGAGAGGAGTGCCTTTTTTAAATTATCATAAACTTCATCATTTAAGGCAAAGGGAGTATCTTTTAATAAATAAAATAGGAAACAAGATGCATACAAAGCATCAGGATAATAAGCACTAAAATATGGACCATAATGATGATAACCTGAGCCATCTGGCTTAAAAGTTCCCCAAAAACCCGATGTGGTTTTCAAAGCATTGTTAAGATAATTTTGTAAAGCATACATTGCTGTCGTGCATTCATTTTCATCAGGAAGCATCAATGCGTAAAGTAATTTTGGTAAAGCCAATGTTCTGATTTTATCTGCAGTTTCACCTTCTTTGGATGAATTTATATAGGTTTCGCCAAAAAGTGTAAACCACCTTAAAGAATCCAATATTTTTTGTAAGCGAATAGAGTCTAACTCATTTCTTACCATATATACAGAATAAAAATAACCTGCACTGCGAAGCATCTCAAAACGAAGAGTACCCAGTGCACTTCCAGCAGCCCACCCTTGATCAAAATAATAATCTAACAAACGAGTCATTTTCTGAAAATTATCTGCATCAGGCACAATATTCATTTTTTGGTTATACGCAAGTTGTATTAAATTTTTTTCATTAATATCTCTAAATGTAACTAATTTAATATTATCAACCGTCTTTCCATCATAAGCTAATGAAAACAGGCCCGAACCGTTAATGGTTCCATTTTCACTAATTGTTGGATAATTTTTAACACCTCGAGTAACATAATTTTTTAAATTATTTTTTCGTAATTGAAAATTTCCATCCGTAATATATTTATCGCTGCCATAAATCCATTTTTCAATTCGTTGTCCAATTAGTCTGACTGCTTTTTTATGCTCGTCGGTAGCAGTACAAATATTTTCGGGTTGATAATTCCATGTTTTTAAAAAACTTTGTAAGCTATTGTTTTCTTTTACCTGATATTGAAAATCGGACATCCTTTCCCATGACGTATTCTGTGTAAATTCCACATAATCTATAAAAATTTTTCCATTCCCTTTCTCTGGAGTTTTTATTTTCATATTATTCAAGATACTAACATTGTTGTCGATTTTCATATCTTGTTTATACATTGACCATAAACATCGCCAACCTTCAAAATTCAACGAAAAAGATAAACTATAAGCCTGAGTTTGATTTTCATAAAAACAAATAGTCAATATATCGTCTACTTTTTGGGTATTATAAATCCACATGCTAATACCACCAGTAGATGACAATGCAGAATTCTGAATTGAAGGCTCAGTTACTGTTAATATATCTTGAGCTGTCCATTCCCAACATAATGAATTATTGCCTAATTTTACCTTTTCTGTAGATATACTTAAATTTCCTTTGGAAACATTCCAGTTTGAAAAATCTCCATTTTCAAAGGAAATAACTTCAGCATTTATAAAAAAAACGCTAAAACCACTAAAAATTAAAAAGATAAATAATAGTCTATAATTCATAAAAACACCGATTGATTTTCGTTAAAAATGATTCTCTAAATTATACGTTTTCTGATTTACTTTGACTTGAATTTTTAATCCATTTTCATCAAAATTCTTATTACCAAAGGTAGCAAATAGTTCATTTTTTTCTTTGTCATTCATTGGATATATTATTGTAATAAATCGAGAAACAGGTTTATTAGCATTTTTTTGTGTTTCAAGAACAACTGCAGGACGAGATTTCTTTTTTCTATAAGCTGTTGAATACCAACCCTCTTCTTCTTTTAAACAAATTTCGTCAGGGCTAAAACATTGTAACATGATATTATTCTTTGGGAAACAAGTAACAAGTGAATGTTTTTGCTTATCAAGAGATATTTCGCCTTCTTTTAATTGGTAATGGATTCCTACTTTTCCTGTTCCATTGCCAACAGCTTCATCTACAATTACAAAAAAATTGTTGTCTACAAAGAAAACAGAACGACGATGTTTCAAATTATCATAACATTGAGTTTCTATGACCAATTTTTGTACTTTACCATTCGGTTGCCATAAAAGACATTTTGAATTGGTGTTTTGATAATTGCTATCATTTAATGTCAAAGTATTATGAACTTTAGTTTGTCTAAACCAATTTCTTTCGCTCATTACCTTATCATCGCCACCATATATATAACTTCCAGAATCGGGGAATAAATTTTCATCATTCAGCCATAATTCAAAAGTTCCATTATCGGGTTGACAATGCCAAAATGCTTGTGGCCCAGCTTTAAGAACCATAACTGTAGCCGGAATAGTCCAACTATTCCTAAAAACATAAAAGCCAGAATTAAGAAAACCTTTTGATAAGTATGCGGGCAACTCACCTTTTTTACCTTCTGTCGCAAAATATTCTATTTCTTTATTGTCAGGAAATATTTTTGACCACTTTTTATAATTATTTATAATTTCCCTTTTCTCAGCTAATTTGGCATCGCTAAAACAAGGATTTGAATAATCAGGGAAAGATATATTCATATAAAAAATAATCATCTTTTCGACTTTGTTGAGGAATTCAGCAGAAAATTCATTGCTAAAACCATTCGCCTGGGTAAATTGAAGTGCTTTACAGAAAATATTAATAACAGCTAAATGATAATGAGGATCCAATTCAAAATGGCCACCATCTTCATAAACTTGTTCGTTTATTTCTTTATTTAAAATATCTATTCCACTTTTTCTCCATAAAGTTGCATCTTTAAACTCCGGAAAAAATGTTCCTGCGTAAATCATGCGTTGTGCTTCAAATAAAAGATGATTCCCCTGCTCAGAATAATTATGAAGTATATGAGTAGCATGAAGATGATAATTTAACAAAAACTCTGTAAGAAATTCTGGAGTAAAATTTGGTGAGTCAATAAAATAAATAAATTGTTCTATTTGTGCTTCCAACCGATGACTGACTTCGAGTGGACGCCATGCAAATTGAGCATTTTCTTTGGCATCTTCGAAAGGTATGTTTAAATTTTTTTGTTCATATTCATTTTTCGAAATTAATGCATAAGGATTTTTATTAATCCAATCCATGAATTGAAAAATCCATTCTTTTGCATATTTTTCATCTTTCGTTATTTTATATGCTTTCCCCATAGGAATAAACCATTTCTGACGATGAAGCTGCCAACGTAACTCATTGTCTTTAATTGGCCAATACTTCCAATTAATATCTTTACCATAGTTAAAAGAGGGTTGATAACCTTCGTGAACAAAAAAAGTATGTTCTAATGCATCATCAGCCCATTTTTTTTCTTTTTCAGATATTTTCAAATTTTTCAAATCAACTTCAGGATGATAGATATTTGTTCTTGTGCGATAATATTTTAAAAGAGCTTTTGCAGCTTCAGCATTTTTCCTTTCTTCATACAGAATTTTCACTTCTTTCAAACCAGGATACTCAAGATTTATTAAATCAAAAACTTCTGAACGTAGCTTTTGGGCTGAAACATTAATAGAAAAAAATATTAATGTTATACAAATAATTATATTTATTAAAGTTCTCTTCATAAAAAGTTATTTTAAATTTTGATAGGTAAGCTGTTTTAAATTCATATAGCGTTTTATTGCTTCCAAATAATAATAATCAGCATAATTTATAGGTGTATCGATTTCAGAACAATGTGGCAAAGAACCAGTTGAATGTTTAAGTATAAATCCTTGATTACTACCTTTTTTTGCAATATATTTATTACTTGATAAATTTTTTAAAATTGTTTCAGCATAAGAAAAATATTTATCCTTGTCAGGCAAATACGTACACAATTCAAATAAAGCAGATGCTGTAATAGCTGCTGCAGAAGCATCACGAGGAGTGTTTTTTAAATTTGGTGCGTCATAATCCCAAAAAGGAATTAAATCCTTAGTAGATACTTCTTTCATAATCATATCTGCAATTTTTTGAGCTTGCATTAAATAAGTCTTATCTGAAGTTTCTCTGTAACAAACAGTATAACCATACAAAGCCCACGCTTGACCGCGAGCCCACTTTGAACTATCATTCTTCCCTTGAAAAGTTTGCTTTATTTCAACTGAACCATCAGGATTATAACTCACTAAATGATAAGAAGATGCATCGGAACGGAAATGATTTTTTAAGGTTGTGTCTGCGTGTTTAATGGCTATATTTTTATAGTACGGATTCTTTGTAATATTTGTAGCAAAATATAAAAGTTCTAAATTCATCATATTGTCAATAATGACAGGGAATTTCCATTTGCCAAAATCCCAAGAACGAATACACCCAATTTTATCATCAAAACGCCCTGCCAAGTTGTTGGCTGTTTGTATAAGTATAGGTAAAATAGTATCATTAATTGTTATCCGATAGGCATTACCATAGCTACATAACATCATAAATCCTATATCGTGTGTGCCTTTATAATATTTAATAGGGTATAATAATTTGGTATATTTTATAGCTTGATTTTTTACAGTTTCATCTTTAGTTAAATCATAAAGATACCATAACGAGCCTGGGAAAAAACCACTTGTCCAATCATATATATCACACAAGCGACGTTTACCTTTTAATTGTAAAGGAACTTTTTTCAAACAAGTATCAGAAGATTTTATTTCCTTATT
>DAOOVG010000061.1:0-14250 GCA_035369865.1 Paludibacteraceae bacterium
ATATTTATGGAACTAAAAAAAATAGAACATATCGGCATAGCAGTAAAAAGTTTAGAGGTATCTATTCCTTTTTATGAAAATGTATTGGGATTAAAGTGTTATGCAATAGAAGAAGTAGCTGATCAGAAAGTAAAAACAGCTTTTTTTAAAGTGGGAGAAACAAAAATTGAATTATTGGAATCAACCGATCCAGCAGGAGCGATAGGGAAATTTATTGAAAACAAAGGAGAAGGTGTTCATCATGTTGCTTTTTTAGTGGATAATGTACAAAAAGCACTGGATGAAGCTTCCGAAAAAGGTATCAGGCTTATCGATAATCAACCACGAAAAGGGGCAGAAAAATTAAACATTGCTTTTCTACATCCCAAATCAACAGGTGGAATTTTGATTGAACTTTGCGAACAGACAGGCAAATAATTTTAAGGATTATTTTGAAAAGTTTTTTTAAAAAATGGGAATCAATTAATTATAAAATAAGATGAACAATCAGGAAAAAATCAATTATCTTCTTGAACTTCGTTCAAAGGCAAAGTTGGGAGGTGGAGAAAAAAGAATAGCTAACCAACACGCTAAAGGAAAATATACAGCAAGAGAACGTATTGAAATGTTGCTGGATGATGCAAGTTTTGAAGAGCTGGATATGTTTGTCACTCATCGCTGTACGAATTTTGGAATGGAAAAAGAAAAATATCTGGGCGATGGTGTAGTGACTGGTCATGGGACTATTGATGGTCGTACTGTTTATGTTTACGCTCAGGATTTTACCGTATTTGGCGGTTCGCTTTCTGAAACGATGGCTCTCAAAATTTGTAAAGTGATGGATATGGCTATGAAAATGGGAGCTCCTATTATTGGTATCAATGATTCTGGCGGTGCTCGAATACAAGAAGGAGTTACTTCACTTGCCGGTTATGCAGAAATTTTTGAACGAAACATTTTAGCTTCAGGTTTAATACCACAAATATCAGCTATTTTTGGACCTTGTGCTGGCGGTGCTGTATATTCACCAGCATTGACTGATTTTATTTTAATGACCGAACAAAATAGTTACATGTTTGTAACTGGTCCCAAAGTCATAAAATCAGTTACTGGAGAAGATATTTCTGTGGAAGATTTAGGAGGAGCAAATGTACATTCTTCAAAATCAGGAGTTTCTCATTTCAAAGTAGAAACAGAAGAAGAAGGTTTGCTACTTATTCGAAAACTTTTATCCTACTTGCCTCAAAATAATCTGGAAGAACCACCTTTGGTAGCAAATTTTGATCCGATTGATCGAGTAGATGATAAATTAAATACAATTGTACCCGACAATCCCAATCAACCTTATGATATGAAAGAGATTATTCGATCTATCATAGATAACGGTGAATTTTTAGAAGTTCATCAACAATATGCTCGAAATATTATTGTTGGTTTTGCTCGGATGAATGGAGCTTCGGTAGGGATTGTTGCCAATCAACCTAATTTTCTTGCCGGTGTGCTTGATTGCGATGCTTCTCGAAAAGCAGCACGTTTTGTTCGCTTTTGTGATGCCTTTAATATCCCATTGATTACGTTGGTAGATGTACCAGGTTTTCTTCCAGGTTCTGGTCAAGAATATGCTGGTATAATCACTCATGGAGCAAAATTAATGTTTGCTTATGGTGAAGCTACTGTTCCGAAAGTTACTGTTACTATTCGAAAATCGTATGGAGGAGCACATGATGTTATGAGTTGCAAGCAATTACGCGGAGATTTCAATTATGCCTGGCCCACTGCTGAAATTGCTGTAATGGGTGCTTCAGGAGCCATTGAAATATTGGAAGGACGTAAAATTGCAGCGATTACTGATCCTCAAGAAAAAGAAAAATATATTGCAAAAAAAGTAGAGGAATACAATGATACTTTTGCCAATCCTTATCAAGCTGCTTCTTATGGCTATATTGATGATGTGATTGAACCACGTGATACTCGATTCAGAGTCATTCGCGCTTTAGAGACTTTACAAACTAAAAAAGTAGTAAATCCTTTAAAAAAACATTGCAATATTCCCTTGTAAAATTAGTTTACAAATAAATAATGAAACTTAATATATATGAAATTATTGGTTATCAATTCGTGGGAAGAACTTTTGATAGGAGCTGCTATTGGAATTATAGTGGTTTTTATAGCTTTAACTATTTTAGTACTTCTATTTGAATTTATTCAAAAGATGGTTATTTCAATGACCAAGAAAAAAGTAGTAGTAAAAGAAGGGAAAAAAATAGAAGAAATCAAGGATATTCCAGCCGATGACATTGCTGCCATTTCTTTAGCTTTACATCTTTATTTCACCTCATTACATGACGAAGAAAATCACGTTCTTACCATTAAGCGTATTGAACGTCGTTATTCACCATGGAATTCAAAAATTTATGGACTTACAAATTTGCATAGATAATGAAAAAATTTGATTTTACTATCAATGGTAATGAATATCACGTATTAATAAAATCCGTGGAAGGAAATTTAGCTGAACTTGAAGTCAATGGTACACCCTATACAGTTACTCTCAATCAAGAAGTAAAAGTTAGCAAAACACCCATTCTGGTAAGGAAAGAAATTCCTCCTACTCCAAGTAATATGAATGTAGCTGAAAAATTTAATCCGGTACCATCTACAGATAAACCCAGTACCAAAGTTATTAAATCACCTCTTCCAGGAAACGTTATAAAAGTAAATGTTTCAGTAGGAGATATTGTTAAAGAAGGAGATGTGCTAATGGTGCTTGAATCAATGAAAATGGAAAATAATATTCTTTCCGAAAAAAGTGGTAAGATAACAAAAGTATGTGTTACACCAGGTAAATCTGTATTGCAAGATGAAATTTTATTTGAAATAGAATGAATTTGAATATCAATGAAAAATTTAAAGCTTAAAATAGGATTTTTACTTTTCTTTTTTGTTTTTTTATTCCCTGTTACCATTTTTGCTCAGTCCAATGAAGGGGGAAACTTGATTGTTCAAAGTATTCAAAAATTTTGGTTGAGCACAGGAATAGCAAATTTCGAATTTAAGTATCTGGCAATGATATTGGTGGGTATTTTTTTTATTTTTCTTGGAATTGCCAAAGAATGGGAACCACTTTTACTTGTAACTATCGGATTTGGAATTTTAATCGGTAATGTTCCTTTTATGGAAGGATATGAAATAGGAATTTATGAAGAAGGTTCTGTTATGAATTTACTATATAGTGGAGTCATTCAAGGATGGTATCCACCACTCATTTTTTTAGGAATTGGCGCCATGACCGATTTCTCTTCATTGATTTCTAATCCTAAATTAATGTTATTGGGTGCCGCTGCTCAACTAGGCATTTTTCTTACTTTTATTGGTGCTTACGCTTTAGGTTTTACTCCTGCGCAAGCAGGCGCTATCGGAATTATTGGTGGTGCTGATGGACCTACAGCCATCTTTTTATCTTCGAGGTTAGCCCCTGAATTATTGGGTGCAATTGCAGTAGCTGCTTATTCTTATATGGCATTGGTGCCCGTGCTTCAGCCACCTGTAATGAGACTATTTACTACTTCTAAAGAAAGAGTTATCAGAATGAAACCTCCTCGTCAAGTAACAAAATTAGAAAAAATAGCTTTCCCCATTGTTGGTTTTTTATTAACCACTTTCATTTCTCCAAGTGCTATTCCTCTTTTGGGAATGTTGTTTTTAGGTAATCTTTTAAAAGAATCAGGAGTAACAGAACGTTTAGCTGATACTGCACGAAATGCATTAATTAATATTGTAACTATTTTGTTAGGATTAACCGTAGGAGCTTCTACCCAAGCAGACCGCTTTTTAACTGTCGATTCCTTATTAATCTTTGGTTTGGGAGCTTTATCATTTATGATTGCCACAGCAGGAGGTGTATTGTTTGCTAAAATTATGAATTTATTTCTAAAAGATGGCAATAAAATTAATCCTTTAATTGGATCAGCAGGAGTATCGGCTGTTCCTCTTTCTGCTCATGTTTCTCAATCTATAGGAAATTCATACGATAAAAACAATCACTTATTGATGCATGCAATGGGACCAAATGTGGCAGGTGTAATTGGTTCAGCAGTAGCTGCTGGTATTTTGTTAAGTATTTTAAGTTGACAATTTTATCATTATTTCTATTTTAAGCTCATTGGTTTCAGTGGGCTTTTGTATTTTAATCTGTCATTTTAAATGAAGTTTTAAAAAATTGATTGTACAAACGTTTAGGATTTTTTCAATGGAAATTAAAAAAGTCATATTTCCATGCAATAGTTTTATTTTTATGAAATGATTTGTTTAATCACAATTAAAATCTATAATTAAAGAAAAATTTTTTAATTGCTTATTTTCCGGAGAGTTTTTAAAATTTAAGAAAATTGAAAAATGAAAGATAATTCAAAATTGGATCCATTTGTTATTATTAAAAAATTCTATCAAAAAGAGACTAAACTTTATCATATTTTAATAACACATAGCAATCAAGTAAAAGATAAAGCTCTTGGAGTAGCTGAAAAACATCCTGAATTACAATTGAATAAGACTTTTTTGGAGGAAGCTGCCTTGTTGCATGACATTGGCATTTTTCTTTGTTATGCGCCTGATATTTATTGTTATGGAACTCATCAATATATTGAACATGGTTATTTAGGAGCCGACTTATTAAGAAAAGAAGGATTACCTCTTCACGCTTTGGTAGCCGAAAGACATACTGGGATAGGTTTTACTAAAGAAATCATTATTAAAGAAAAACTTCCACTTCCTCATCGGGATATGGTGCCTACTTCGTTAGAAGAACAAGTAATTTGTTATGCTGATAAATTTTTTTCAAAAAGTAAATTAACCACTCCCTATACTGTAGAAGAAATAAGAGAATATTTAAAAAAATATGGTCCTTCTCATGTAGAAAAATTCGATGAATGGCATGCTCGTTTTAAATAATAGATATTTTAAAATTTACGTGAGAAACCAATACTCAATAATTGTTTGAATTGAAGTTTAGCTCGTTGACCCTCTGCTAAAATAATAGTATTATCATAACGAGGATGTAAAGAAATTCGAGTAGAAAGAAAACGATTGATAACAAAATTACCCACTATTTCCCAATCAATTTCTACTTTTTTATAGTTGGTATAAAATGTTAATTTTGAATCTATTTGGGTTTCATGATTAGGACTGTAAGATAAAACAGCATTTAATGAATTACCAAAATCAATAAGACGATTTTTACCTTTCTCAATACCAAATAAATTTGGATTAATATTTAAAGTATCTTTGGCATAAATGTATTTTAATGAAATAGGTGAAAACATAAGTGAGAACATTTTTTTGTACTTATAATCCATTCCGAAGTTAACATTTAACCTGATGGGGGTTAGAAAAGCTGCTTTCATTTCATTAGAACTAATTGATTGATAGTTCTTTAAAAATTGAGTAGCAAAATCAAGCGAACCACTATAAAACCAATTACCACTGGCTTTATATCCAAACTTACTGGTAATTTTTAATATATCTTCATTGATATTGATGTCGCGAAGAGCGGTAGTATCTTTAAATACGGAATAGAAGCCAACACGCCATTCAGCAGTATTATCCCATTGAATTTTTGACTTGTCATCATAATTCCATTTTCCCGAAAGAATACTAAGAACAGCTAAATTACTATTACCGCCTTGATACCAGTTTTCTGAAATATAGTTTTCTGAAAATTGCAACAAAAATCTTCCTTCGTGCCTCCATGGACTTATTTTAAATTCCGGTATAGGAATTTTTTTACCATAACGCTTATAATAATTTTTTTCTTCAACAAATTCTACTTTTTCTACTGGCTTTACTTTTATAGAATGTTCATCTTTTACATAAGGATTTGATAATTCATTAAACATTTTTTTATATAATCCAAGATCAGTACGAGTAATTTCATTACGAGCCTCTTGGCGTAAATTGAATAAAATTTCATCCAAAGACAGTTTTTTTATTGGTATATAGGCATTTTCTGATAGAGTAGTTGCTTCTTGTCCATAATAAAGAGTACGTAAATCGGTACTTAAATAAGTCCATTTAAAATTTAAAGGAAATCCCATGTAAACTAAATCAATAAAAAATGGATTTGCCCAATAAAGTAATGAATCAAACCTATTTTTAAAGGTATAATGAAAATTATTACTTTGAAAAGTATCTTTAGCATTTATAAAATTTTCATATAAAAAAGAATCTTTTGACTGAAATTCGTTTGGTACTTTTATAATGGAATTAGAAACCTTAATTAATTTTTCTTTTTCCATTACATTCAATAAACTATCTAAATTAATAATTTCATTTTCTTTAATATTCACACTGTCAAGCTGATAGGATTGTGCAAAGCTATTTACCCAGAAAAAGAATAATAGAAATAAAATAAAGGCACTTAAAAAACCATCTTTCATAATTTTCAAAATTAACACAAGGGAACGATTCTTAAAAACCACTATTTCTACTTTGTGGTTATTTGATATTTTAGATAATTCGTTTCTGCTTTCCTTTCCTTTCCTTACTGATTATTTGTTTCAAACGTAGATTATCTTATGCTGTTTTATTTTTTATTTTAATATCTTGTTATATTTCACGTAATTCATTGCTCATTAAATGAATATTTATTCAATAAATACTAATAAATGCTGCATTTTTAAAAAATCTAATTTTAATATACAAAGTTAGTTATTTATCTGGCAAATGGCTACCGAAAGATAAGTGAAAAATTTATTTGTTTAACTGAAATCATTTAAATAACTTAAAAAATAATACGAAATTTTTTCAACATTTATTAAGTTTTTTTACTTTTGAAAAGTCAATAAGGTTCTTCAAAGAGTAAATACTTTCAATAAATTTTACAGTTTTTATGTCATTTCATAACGAAGTTGGAGCAACTGGTGAAAAACGTGCTCAGGAATATTTAATTACAAAAGGATATAAAATTCGACATACGAATTGGCATGTTCAAAAATATGAATTGGATATTGTGGCAGAAAAAGATGGTTTATTGGTAATAGTAGAAGTAAAAACTCGTTCAACTGAAAATTTCGAACATCCTCAAGAAGCCATTACAAAGAAAAAAATACGAAATATAATAAATGCCACTCAAGAATATATTTTAAAATTCGATTGGAAAGGCGAAACTCGCTTTGATGTCATTTCTGTAATTCCACAAAAAAATGGATTTCGTATTGAGCATATTGAAGATGCTTTCCTTTCTCCAATCAGCTAAGCCAAAACGGTATGTTCTAAAAGTATTTTGAAACCGATTCCAATCAAAATAATTCCACCAAGAATTTCTACATTTACACGAAAACGTTTCCCAAAACGTACTCCAATATACATACCTAATATGCTCATTAAGAAACTAATAGTTCCGATAATTGTAACTGCTTTCCAAACCATCAATGGATAAGGAACAAAAATAATTCCGGTAGCTAAAGCATCAATGCTGGTTGCCAATGATAAGGTTAAAAGCTTCATCCAGTGAAAAGGATGAGTTTCTCCCTTATCTTTTTCTGAAGAGTGATTTCTTATACCTTCCCACAACATTTTTCCTCCTATTAATAACAGCAAGACAAAAGCCAACCAGTGATCACTATTTTTAATAACTGTAAGAAAATTCAATCCAGCAAAATAACCAATCAAAGGCATCACCGCCTGAAAGAAGCCAAACAAAAAAGCCATTAATAAAGTTGATGAAAAATAAAATTTTCTTACTGCAATTCCTTTACTGATAGAAACTGCCAAACAATCCATTGCTAATCCAAGAGCAATTAGAATAATAGAGACAATATCCATAATATAAATTAAAAAAGTAAGTGAGTGTGTATTATTTTCTTCTTACTTTTGTTGAAAAATTAATTATAATATTTTTCTGATTTGCTCGTAAATGTTTTGAGGGGTAAAACCAAGCTTTTCGTCCAATACTTTATATGGAGCCGAAAAACCAAAACTTTCCATTCCAAAAATTTTTCCATTATTTCCTACCAAACCTTGAAGTGTTACTGGGAGTCCTGCTGTAAGTCCAAAAATTTTACTATTGGAAGGTAAAACTCTTTCCTGATAAGTAACTGGTTGTAAACGGAACAAACCTTCAGAAGGTACGGATACTAAACGTACTTTAATCCCATCTTTCCGAAGCAACGCTGCTGCTTCAGCTAAGGTAGAAACTTCAGAACCTGAAGCTACGAGAATAATGTCTGGATTCCCATCACATTGAACTATATAAGCTCCCCTGCATGCTTGTTCAGCTTCTTTTCTACGATTTTCAATAGCTGGAAGACTCACAATATCTTGGCGTGAAAAGATTAAAGCAGTTGGACATTTTGTATTTTCCAAAGCCAATTTCCACGCTACTGTCGTTTCTTCTGCATCGGCAGGGCGAAGCACCAACATCGAGTTATTTCCACTGTGGTTCTTCAATTTTTCCATCAAACGAATTTGCGCTTCCTGTTCCACAGGCTGATGCGTAGGTCCATCCTCCCCTACACGAAAGGCATCATGTGTCCAGATAAATTTAACAGGTTGTTCCATCAAAGCAGCCATACGTACTACTGGTTTCATATAATCAGAAAAAACAAAGAAAGTTCCACAAGCTGGAATGACGCCTCCATGTAAACTCATCCCAACACAAAGGGCAGCCATAGTGAGTTCAGAAACACCTACTTGTAAAAAAGCACCTGAAAAATCATTTTTTGCAAAAGCTTTGGTTTGCTTTAAAAATCCATCAGTTTTATCAGAATTGGATAAATCAGCACTTGCTACAATCATATTTTCAACCTGCTTTGCCAATTCAGCTAATACCACTGAAGAAGCAGCACGAGTAGATTTGTTAGGGGTTTGAACAATAGCATCCCAATTTACAGGTGGAATTTCACCGGAGAAGAAAAATTTTAACTTTTCAGCCAATTGAGGATTTTCTTTTGCCCAAGAATTTTTAATGGCTTGTTTTTTTGAAACAATTTCTTTTAATTCTTTTGCACGTTTAGCATATAAAGTTTTTGTCTCTTCAAAAATAACAAAAGGATTAGCAGGATCCCCTCCGAGATGTTTTATTGTTTCTTCAAAAGAACCTCCTGCTTCACTGATAGGCATACCGTGAGTAGAAACCTGATTTTCAAAGGGAGAACCATCAGCTTTTCTGATTCCTTTTCCCATAATAGTTTTTCCGATAATTAACGTAGGTCGTTCTTTCTCGGCTTTGGCTTCTATCAAAGCTTTTCGGATTTGTGCTGCATCATTGCCATCGATAGTGATCACCTTCCAGCCCCAAGCTTCATATTTCTGAGCAGTATTTTCACTTGTAACCACTTTGGTTTCAGTAGAAAGTTGAATATTATTTGAATCATAGAACATAATTAAATTATCCAATCCCAAATGACCAGCAATACGTCCAGCACCCTGTGAAATTTCTTCCTCAATACCTCCATCAGATATAAATGTATAAATGGTATGATCCATTACTTGACCAAAACGAGCTTTTAAAAATTTTGCTGCTATGGCTGCTCCTACAGCATACGTATGTCCTTGCCCAAGCGGACCAGAAGTATTTTCAATTCCTCTTTTTACGTCCAGTTCAGGGTGTCCAGGGGTAGGACTTCCCCATTGTCTGAATTGTTTTAATTCGTCTAAGGTAAATTTCCCAGAAAAAGCAAGTACTGCATATAGCATCGTTGACATGTGCCCTGGATCAAGAAAAAAGCGATCGCGTCCTTCCCAAAAAGGATTTTCTGGATCATATTCAAGAAATTCAGAATAAAGTACATTTATAAAATCGGCACCTCCCATGGCGCCTCCAGGATGTCCTGATTTTGCTTTTTCTACCATTGCTGCTGCTAAAATACGAATGTTGTCAGCCGCCCGATTTAAAGTTTCAATTGAATTCATAAAAAATATCATTTTATTATTTTATTCAACATATTCATTTTTAAGTTATTAGAAATGATATCCGACAGTATAGTTAAATCCAACATTAGAAGTATTATTTTTACCAAAACCTGGAATATACCACGGAGAAACTTCTGTTGAAGTATTTTGCTTAAACAAATTTTTGCTTCGAATGTTCCACCCCAAATATACGTTTTTAAATACCTCCACTTGAATTCCAAAAACAATTTCATACCAGACTTTTAAAGCTGATTGACGCTCATAATTTAATGTACTTTCTCCACCCCAATAATCGTCTGTAATAGTAATATTGGTCACATCATACTTAAAATTTGACCATCCAACACGAATTCCACCTAATAATTTATTATTATTTGGTTCAGCTTCTTTTTTTTGTCTTAATAAATTAAAATCTATACCTGCACGTTGATAAATTCCATTAGCTTTGTAATAAATCTCTTGTGAAGAAGTTTTATTAATTCCATCAATGCCTATTTCATAAACAGGTAAAAAAATATCCTTTAAATTTATTTGTACATTTCCTACCGCTGAGAAATTTTGTGAACTGGATAAAGAGGATTGAATAGGAGAAAAAACATCAAAATTCAACATAATTCCATTCCACCACTTAATTTTAGGCAAATTTTCTTTTTTATTTTGAGAAAAAACATTTATATAACCAAAAAAGAAAATCAAAAAACTAATAATGAAATATTTGCAAATTTTCAACATCAAGAGTTGTTATGTCTGGTTCAACAATTGTCAGGGAATCAATAAAGTGTGAAGTTGCATAAACAGTGTCAATAGTGTGAGTGATAATACTTCCACATTCAAATGAGAGGTACTGTAAATGATTGGTATAATGTATTGTTAGGGTATCTAACTCATCATTCAAAATTAATCGAAACTTTGATTCCTTTGAAAATTTATTTAAAGGCAATTTTACTGACGAAATATTCTTTGAATTGTTATATAAAACAGAATCCATTAACTGTCCTAAGGAATCGATGCCAACAATTGTCAAGCTATCAACAGATAATGAAGAATTGACATATTTTTGTGTGCTACTATTAAAATTTTGAGTATAAAAACCAACTTTTAATTTAACATCCTTTTCTTCTCGACAAACTTCATCAGTGGTGGAACAAGAATTTCCGATACCCCATAAAATTAACATCCAGCAAATGCATAAACTATATTTTTGCAGATAACTCATTTTATTTATTAATTTTCGATACAAATATACATATTCGTTGGCAAATTAACGAAAACCTTTTCAGGGTCAACGTATAAAAAACTTGAAAAATAAGCAGCTACTGACAATTTAATAAATTGATTATCAATAATTTATGTTGTAAATAACAAAAAATTGTCTATCTTTAAAATAAAAAAGATATGACAAAGCAAAAAACGTCTTTAAACAAGTATTTTAAAAATTTTCCTGATTATCGTGTTAACAGAAATAAAAAGATGAATTATCGGATATTATTATTTTAGCCATTTTTGCCACTATTTGTGGAGCTGAATCATGGATTCGATTGAAGAATTTGGCAAGACAAAGATTGTTTTCTGAAAAATGTTTTTCAAATTACCTAATGGTATTTCTTCGAACGATACAGCAAACTGAGAAAAACAATGAGATTACTTTTATTTTTCTTACTTCAGTTACTTGATTTTGAAGGCAGTATTGTAACTATTGATGCCATTGGTACCTAAGCTAAGTAACTAAAACAATTTTTGTCCTGTGATAAGAATTTGGAAGAACGAAAAAACCATTATAAAAATTACAACTCAACAAAATATAGATAAAAAACAAAAAAACCGAAGTAAGGCATTAATTACCAGCATAGAAGATAGCTTCAAAAATTTCATATTCATGAGCACTGGGATATTAAAAATAAACTACATTGGAAGTTGGACGTGGTATTTGATGAAGACAGGCAGAGAAAGAGAATGAATAATTCTGTTAAGAATTTTTTTTATTCGAAAAATTGCGATTAATTTGTTGAAGAAAGACAAGTCTAAAAATTCAATAGTTACAAACCGTTTAAAGCTGGTTGGGACAACCAATTTCTTTTACAATTATTAAAAAATTGAATGCACCAACTCTGGAAGAATTAATAGTTTTTTTATTAACTAAACAGACTTTTATTATCTTTGCATTTTTAAAAAGAATTCCATCTCATTTCAAGAAAGTTTATAAAGCTTCGAAATTTAATTCTGAATTTTTATAAAATTAACAATGGAAAAGATAACAAATGATTTTTTAAAACGTACTATCAGTGCTGTTGTTTATGTACTGTTGGTCGTAGCAAGCCTTTTTATCAGCCCCGCAACTTTTGTAATTGTTTTTGCCTTTTTTATGTCTATGTGTATTTATGAATTTCATAAAATTATCAATCAACAACCAGAAGTAAATGTACCACGCTGGCTTTCAATGGGAATCAGCCTTCTGCTTTTTTTGATTTCTTTCTTTTATTTTTCTGGAAAAGCTTTCCTTTCTATTTTTTCTTATTATATTATTCTCATCTTCTGGATGTTTATCAGGGAATTGTTTTTGAGAAATTCCAACCCAGTTCACAATTGGGCTTATTTTTTGTTAGGACAGGTTTGGATTGCGCTGCCATTTTCACTTCTTAATTTTATTGTATATTTTGATAATTATCAACCACTTCTTATCCTTTCAATTTTTGTTCTTGTCTGGATGAATGATACAGGAGCTTATTTAATCGGCATAGCTTTGGGGAAACACAAAATGATTCCACACGTTTCACCTCACAAATCATGGGAAGGTTTTACAGGAGGTATTCTCGTAACTTTATTAACAGCTTATTTGCTTTCTTTGTGGTTTCACCAACTTGATTTGCTACAATGGCTATTTATGTCTTTAATAGTTAGTGTTTTTGCAACTTTTGGCGATCTTCTGGAATCACTCTGGAAAAGAACATTTCAAATTAAAGATAGTGGAAATGCTATTCCAGGACATGGAGGCTTCTTAGATCGCTTTGACAGTTTGTTGATGGTAGTTCCTGCTGTTCTTATTTATTTGATTTTTTTATTCAAGTAAGTTCTTTACTTTTATGTGATTAAAATAAACATGCCCTATTCTCCTTAAAAAATAAAAATGAGACTTAATTTTGACGAAATACGTTGCTATAATGATGAGGAAGTTCATGATGTTTTAGAACGGTTGTGTAACGAAAAACAGTTTATGAAAATAATGAGTACTGTTTATCCGTTCATGCCTAAGGAAATGATAAAAAAACGTCTGTTAAGCATTTATACTCAATTGGATTTTCAGAAAGAGATTATTTTACCTTTTCTTCAATATCTTGTTGCCAATGTAACAACCAATGGAATAGCTTTGCAAGGACTTGAGAAAATCATCAAGGAAGAGTCTTACCTTTATCTTTCTAATCATCGGGATATTGTTTCCGATCCAATGTTTCTTTGTTATAAATTTTTGGAAAATGGTTTCGATACTGTTGAAGTGGCTATTGGTGATAATTTATTGATTTATCCCTGGATTGAAGATTTAGTACGTCTGAACAAAAGTTTTATTGTAAAACGTGGCTTGACTACCCGTCAGATGCTGGAAAGTTCGAAATTACTTTCTGAATATATTTGGTACACGCTTCATGAAAAAAAACATTCCATTTGGATGGCTCAGCGGGAAGGTCGTGCGAAAGACTCCAATGATAAAACACAAGAAAGTCTTCTCAAAATGTTAAGTTTAGCAGGCAAAGGAAATTTTATTGAAAATATGAAAGAACTAAATATCTGTCCTTTAAGCATTTCATATGAATATGACCCTTGTGATTATTTAAAAGCAAAGGAATTTCAATTACGTAGAGATAATGTAAATTATAAAAAACAACCTGCTGATGATATTGAAAATATGGTAACAGGTATTCTGGGCTTCAAAGGAAAAGTAGTTTTTTACTTGACGGGTTGCATAAATGAAGATTTAAAAAAGATTGAAAATAAAGTCAGTAATCGCAATCAGCAAATTGAACAGGTGGCTCAATTGATTGACAAACAAATTCACTCTCATTATGCTATTTTCCCTAATAATAAGATTGCTTACGATGCTTTGACAGGCGAAAATCGATTTGTAGAAGATTATTCAGAAATGGAAAGGATTGATTTTGAGCAATATATATTAAAACAAATTTCAAAGATTCAATTGGAAAATAAAGATGAACAATTCTTACGAACCAAAATGTTGGAAATGTATGCTTATCCTTTGATTAATTATTTGAAAGCTGTAGAAAAGACAGTATCCAACTAAGTACTATCCCAAAAAGTATATAGTCATTCCTTAAAAAGTCTATTTTTAAGCGGCAAGGTTATAAAATTTTT
>DAOOVG010000062.1:0-14244 GCA_035369865.1 Paludibacteraceae bacterium
ATTAAAACAAGCCAATATTGATAAAAAAGAACTGAGTGCCATTGCTTTTACGCGTGGACCTGGTCTGTTAGGGTCACTTCTGGTGGGCACTTCATTTGCCAAAGGGCTTGCGCTGGCTCTTGATATTCCTATCATTGATGTTAACCATTTACAAGCACATGTGTTGGCACATTTTATCAAACAAAGTGAAAATGATAATACACCACAACCTCCTTTCCCCTTTTTATGTTTGCTTGTGTCGGGTGGCAATTCGCAGATTGTTCTTGTAAAAGCTTACAACAAAATGGAAATTATAGGACAAACAATTGACGATGCAGCGGGAGAAGCTTTTGACAAATGTGCAAAAATATTGGGATTACCTTATCCTGGCGGTCCTTATATCGATCAACTTGCCAAAGAAGGGAATCCACGTGCTTTTAAGTTTAATAAGCCTCATATTAAAGGTTATAATTATAGTTTTAGTGGATTAAAAACTTCTTTTTTGTATTTGGTAAAAGATAAAATGAAGGAAAATCCTCAGTTTATTCAAGAAAATCTTAACGATTTGTGTGCTTCATTGCAAAACGCTATTATTGAAGTGCTTATGTCAAAACTAAAGAAAGCTGCACAAGATTTAGATATTTCAGAAATAGCAGTTTCAGGCGGTGTATCAGCTAACTCGGGTTTGCGACAAACATTTTACGATTATGCAGAAAAATATGGCTGGAAAGTTTATATTCCTCCTTTTGCTTTTACTACCGATAATGCTGCAATGATTGCTACAACGGGCTATTTCAAATATTTAGGCAAGGATTTTTGTTCATTCGATGAAGTTCCATTTGCACGAGTTTCCGATACTTTCTGATTTTCAATGAAAAAAATTTTTTCGTATATTAAGAATAAATTAACTCCTTATAATGGCGTTATTTATTTCATAGTAATTTTACTTGTTTGCCATTTTGCATGGAAATTTTTAGTAAAAGGTGATGAAACTGACCAATTTGTCTCTTTTTTAGGCATAGACCTTACTCCCTTTTTCAATTTTATGGTTAACCACATAGCTCATGCAACTAAGGCTGTTCTTAATTTTTTGGGAATCGACATTCAACTCTATCCAAACTATGTGATGAAACTAAGTAACGATGGATTTGGTATCAAAATCATCTGGGCATGTACAGGAATAAAACAAGCTTACATTTTTTTCTGCATCATCGCCTTTTATCGAGGTCCGTGGTTAAAAAAACTCTGGTACATCCCTGCTGGACTTGTTATCGTATATCTTTATAATATTTTTAGAATCAGTTTAATCGTTGCAGTGGTTCAAAACCATCCTTCGTGGTTTACTTTTTTACACGAATATGTATTAAAATATCTGTTTTATGTCATTATATTTGGTATGTGGGTATTGTGGGAAGAAAAATTTGTTATTAAAAAACCAGTCAAAATCGTTTCTAAAAACTAATCCAGCAGATCTATTATCAATAAAAATCAGTAAAAAATAGGAAATGTCGTAATATTTCGAATGGTTTTATTCTTTTTAAAAAAGGTTTGTGGATTTACAAATTAGAATCTATATGATTATTAAATTCTATATAAACTTAACCGCTGGTCCTATTTTAGGGAAATACCACAAAGAAAACAGTAAAATCAGTCTGTTTATATCACTGGATTAAGGAGGTGCTTTGATAGCGGTTTTGTATAAGATAATTTCAAGGTGCAAGGAGAGGTTGCTAAATTGTTGTTTAGCAGCCTTTTATGATTATGTCGGGATGACTGGATTCGAACCAGCGACCACACGCCCCCCAGACGCGTACTCTAAACCGGACTGAGCTACATCCCGATTATTTGAAAAGAATACAAAAATAACCATTTTTTTATTTTAAACGAAATCTATTTTTTTGTTTATCCAGATTTCCTCAAAAACAATAATTCATTGATTGGTATTGGTGGAAATTATTTTTCAAAAATTAATATTCATCCCAGCTTTTTATTTTAATATCTTCCAATTTCAAATTACAAAAAGCAAAAATAAAAGCACTGGCAAGTCGTGCATTTGTTAATAAAGGAATATTATAATCAATAGCACTGCGACGTATGACATAATCATTTGCCAATTCACGTTGAGTTACATTCTTTGGAATATTAATTACCAAATCGAATTTCCTTTGTGCAATCATATCCTTGACATTATATTCGCCCTCTTCATCAGGCCATAGGACTACTTTACTTTCAATGCCATTTTCAGCTAAAAATTGATGGCTTCCTCTTGTAGCATAAATCTGATAACCTTTTTTGTACAGTAACCTGCAAGCATCAAGCAAATCCACTTTTGATTTTGGTTCACCTGAAGAAATCAGAATATTTTTCTCCGGAATTTTAAAACCAACTGATAACAAAGCTTTTAAAACTGCTTCTGAAAAATCATCACCTAAGCAGCCAACTTCTCCCGTTGAAGCCATATCTACTCCTAAAATGGGGTCAGCTTGCTGCAAACGTGCAAATGAAAATTGAGAAGCTTTAATGCCCACATAATCTAAATCGAAAGCTGATTTTTCAGGTTTTTCCACAGGAAGTCCCAACATAATTCTGGTTGCTAAATCAATGAAATTTATTTTCAACACTTTTGAAACAAAAGGAAAACTGCGTGAAGAACGCAAATTACATTCAATTACTTTTATATAATTATCTCGCGCCAGAAATTGTATGTTAAATGGTCCTGAAATTTGCAAGGAATGAGCAATTTGTCGAGCGATATTTTTGATCCTACGAATGGTTTCTACATAAATTTTTTGTGGTGGAAATTGAGTAGTAGCATCACCTGAATGTACGCCAGCAAATTCTATGTGTTCTGAAATAGCGTAAACAATAATTTCACCCTTATCGGCAACTGCGTCAATTTCTATTTCTTTACAACGTTCCAGAAATTCTGAAACCACTACTGGATGCTTTTTAGAAACTTCCGTTGCAACTTTTAGGAAATTTTCCAGTTGCGAATCATCATAACAAACATTCATAGCAGCGCCCGATAATACATAAGAAGGACGAACCAATACGGGATATCCAATTCGATTCACAAATTCTTCAACATCTTTGAAAGTAGTCAATTCTTTCCATCGTGGCTGATCAATTCCTAATTGATCGAGCATGGCAGAAAATTTATGACGATCTTCAGCCATATCTATAAATTCAGCTTGCGTACCTAATATTTTTACATTTGCCTCAGCCAATTTCAAAGCCAGATTATTAGGTATTTGTCCGCCGGTTGAAACAATTATACCTTTTGGATTTTCCAGCTCAATAATATCCATTACCCGTTCAAAAGTCAATTCATCAAAATACAATCGATCGCACATATCATAATCAGTTGAAACAGTTTCTGGATTATAGTTGATCATCACAGAGCGATAACCTTCTTTTCTGATAGTCATCAGAGCATTTACACTACACCAATCAAATTCCACAGAAGAACCGATTCGGTAAGCTCCTGAACCAAGAACTATAACTGAAAGCTGGTCATTTTCATACTGAATATCATGAGTAGTTCCATTATATGTTAAATACAAATAGTTAGTTTGTGCAGGATATTCAGCCGCCAGCGTATCAATTTGTTTGACAACAGGTAAAATATTTCGACTTTTCCGATATTCACGCGTCACTTTTATCATATCATCCATTTCATCGCTACTGCATTTAAGAACAAGCCGTGTAATCTGAAAATCAGAAAAACCAGCTTTTTTAGCTTCATACAATAACTCATCAGGCAAAGATGATAAAGAATTATAACCCATTAATTCCTTTTCCAAATCAATAATATGTTTTAATTTGTAAAGAAACCATCGGTCTATTTTTGTTAACTCATACAATCGATCAATAGAATAACCCTCGTGTAAAGCTTGTGCAAGATAAAATATACGTTTGTCGGTCGGTTGAGAAAGAGCATCATCAATATCATCTACAAAATAATCTCTATTAGCAACAAATCCGTGCATGCCCAGTCCTATCATTCGCAATCCTTTTTGAAATATTTCTTCAAATGAACGCCCGATCGACATAACTTCCCCCACCGACTTCATACTGCTTCCCAGCAAATGAGAAACACCATTGAACTTATTCAAATCCCAACGTGGAATTTTGCAGACAACATAATCCACCGCTGGTTCAAAAAAAGCAGAAGTGACTTTGGTGATAGAATTTTTTAATTCTGCCAAACCATATCCCAAACCTAATTTCGTAGCAATAAAAGCCAGCGGATAACCCGTTGCTTTTGAAGCTAATGCAGAAGAACGACTCAATCGAGCATTTACTTCAATGACACGATAATCTTCAGAATTTGGATCAAGCGCATATTGTATGTTACATTCGCCAATGATACCAATGTGACGAATAATTTTGATAGACAATTCACGTAATTTATAATATTCACTGCTAGTCAACGTCTGTGAAGGAGCAACTACTACGCTTTCGCCTGTATGAATACCCAGTGGATCGAAATTTTCCATGCTGCAGACTGTGATACAATTATCATATCTATCACGAACTACTTCATATTCAATTTCTTTCCAGCCTTTTAAGGATTTTTCAATTAAAACCTGTGGCGAATAAGAAAAAGCTTTCTCGACAACAGATTTCAGTTCCTCATCATTATTACAAAAACCACTTCCTAATCCCCCCAAAGCATAAGCGGCTCGCACAATAATAGGATAACCCACTTTATGTGCGGCTTCGTAAGCTTCATTCAAATGAGTAACTGCTTGACTTTGAATATATTTTACATTTATTTCAGATAAACGCTGATTGAAAATTTCTCTGTCTTCCGTATCAATAATAGCTTGAACTGGTGTTCCTAATACCTGTACATTATATTTTTCAAAAATATTATTTTGATAAAGGGCTACTCCACAATTTAATGCTGTTTGTCCGCCAAAAGACAGAAAGATACCATCAGGTCGTTCTTTTTCAATTACACGTTCTACAAAATAAGGTGTGATAGGCAAAAAATATACTTTATCCGCAATACCTTCTGAAGTTTGTACAGTGGCAATATTGGGATTAATTAATACAGTTCGAATATTTTCTTCTTTTAAAGCTTTTAAGGCTTGTGAACCGGAATAATCAAATTCTCCTGCTTCACCAATTTTCAACGCTCCAGAACCTAACACCAGTACTTTCTTTATTTCACCTTTTTCAGGACCATTATAAGAGTGTTTCTTAACTTGTAGTAAACTTAATTCTTCTTCAATTAATTCGTAAATATTCCCCCCTTTTTGTGTCAATGTTTTAATAAAAACATCAAATAAAAATTCCGTATCAGTTGGACCTGCCGAAGCTTCAGGATGAAATTGCACAGAAAACCAAGGTTTGGTAGTATGATAAATACCTTCATTAGTACCATCATTTATATTGAGAAATAATGGTTCCCAATTTTTATCAAATGTTTGATTGTTAATAGCAAAACCGTGATTTTGAGAAGTAATAAAAGCATGTTGTGTGCCTACCAGTTGAACTGGTTGATTACTACTGCGGTGACCATATTTTAATTTGTATCGTTGAGCTCCGCCTGCTATAGCCAATAGTTGATTCCCCATACAAATCCCAAAAATAGGCTTGTTGTTCCCCATAGCAACACGTATATGTTCAATAGTAGAAGAACAATGTAATGGATCGCCCGGCCCGTTTGAAATAAACAACGCATCAAATTCTAACTGATTAAAATCATAATCCCATGGAACGCGAATAATGGTCGTATCACGTTTAAGCAAACAACGTAAAATATTATGTTTCACTCCACAATCTACCAACACAATCCGATGTTTTCCATTACCATAAGTTATTACTTCTTTACAACTTACTTTTGCTACTTGATTTTCTTTATCAGGATCAATAAAATTTATATCTTCTCCATCAGGAAAAACTAATTTTCCTTTCATAGTCCCTTTTTCACGAACCAACTTGGTTAATTCACGTGTGTCTATGTCAAAAGCGGCTGGAATTTGATTTTCTTTCAACCAACTACTCAAACTTTTTGCAGCATTCCAATGGCTATATTGAAACGAAAAATCGGAAACAATTAAGCCTGCTGCTTGTATTCTTTCCGATTCATAAAAAGTTGATATTCCATTGTCTAAACAATTTTGAGGAACTCCATAATTACCAATAAGAGGATAAGTAAGTACTAATAATTGACCACTATAAGAAGGATCTGTTAAATTTTCAGGATAACCTACCATGGAGGTATTAAAAACTACTTCTCCTGCTACTTGCTTTTCATAACCGAAAGATTTACCTTTAAAAACAGTTCCATCTTCTAAAACTAAGTGAATAGGTTTATATTCTTGCATAAAATAAATGATTAACTAATTTTGTTAAGGAGCTCAGAGTATATAATTCCTTTTGCTGAATTTTAATGATCACTTTTGCACATTTTTAATTATGTCCAAATTTTTACAAAATTACTGCTTTTTCTTTTTTTGTACAAGCAGTATGATAAAAACTGACTAAGAATTTTATATCAATAAATTTCAAAAAATCCAATTTGCCATATGATTCATTTGAACAGCAGCAGAAGGATTTTTTTGGCTTTAAAACCTTATCAATTTTTAACCTTAATAACATTGAAATTTCATCTCTTTTATAAACCTTATTACCTTATTTTGCTGATTGATCCATTTCAAAAATTTCTCATCCGCTTTGGCGAAAGTTTTTCTTTTAATAATGTTCTTCTTGAATTATACACATTTTCTTACCATAAAAAATTTGTGCAACCGATTTTTAAATTTTATAAATGAGTTGAAGTTTTGATTTTATCGACGACTAAATTTTTCCCTTTATAAAAATAAACTTTTAAAGTCAGAAATGGTTCAGAAATTTTGTGAAAAAGAAGATTAACGTAGATGTTCTATCCTTGAAGCATCTAATCGGAGCAAAATAAAAAGCAAAATAGTAAACCCCCATAAGGAGGATCCACCATAACTAAAAAAAGGCAAAGGTATTCCTATAATAGGCATTATTCCTAATACCATTCCAATATTGACTATTAAATGAAAAAAGAAAATACTGACCACACAATAACCATAAATACGATTGAATATTTCACGTTGACGTTCAGCAATGGTAATTAATCGCATTAAAAAAAGCCAGTAAATAATTAATACAAAAACAGAACCAAGGAAACCTCCTTCTTCTCCAACGGTACAGAAAATAAAGTCGGTATCTTGTTCAGGAACATATTGCAATTTGGTTTGTGTCCCGTTTAAAAAACCTTTTCCTGTAAAACCTCCTGAGCCAATAGCAATTTTTGCTTGATTAATATTATATCCAGCTCCAAGTGGATCACTTTCCATATTCAACAAAACCTTGATGCGAACTTTTTGATGCGGTTCCAATACATTTTCAAATAAATAATCGGAAGAAGCACTAAATAAAGCAGCACAAAGTGAAACAATTGCTAAAAAAAAATATTGTTTATGTCTATGAATTATTTCAATGATAGACCAATAAATACAGGAAGCAATTACCGTAAAAAATGCGACAGCATTGTAGTTTACATCTATCCATAAATTAAACAAATAAGATATAAAAGAAACCGTTACAATGCCTGCCAAGAAAAATAAAGCTTCTTTTTTATTTTTTTTAATGAAAAAAGAATAAACAAACTGAACCAACAAAATCAATCCCATTGCTAAAATAATTCCCAGCGTACCTTTATCTCCTTGAATAGGCACTATGCTAAAGCGAATGACTAAAATAAATAAAACAATAGCAAAAATTCCAAGCAACAAGACAATTCCTTTCATTCCTTCACGATAAAAAACAAGAAAAAAAGAAAGAAAAACTAAGGCAGAACCAGTTTCTTTTTGTAATAAAATAAGCACCAATGGAATTCCAATAATAAATAAAAGAGGTATTAAATCTTTCCATGTTTTGATTTTATAGTTATAAGCACTCATAAATTTGGCTAGTGCCAGCGATGTAGCCATTTTAGCTAATTCAGCAGGTTGGAAATTAATAGGACCTAAAACTATCCAAGAACGGGAACCTTTGATATTAGGAGCAATAAAAATTGTTACAACTAATAATAATAAAGTAAGTCCATAAATTAGGTAGCTAAAATAATTATATATTCTCGAATCAATAAGCAAAATAATTCCAGCCAGACCAAAAGCAGAGATAATCCAGATAAATTGTTTTCCTGAGCGTTGGCTAAAATCGAGAATGCCTGGATGGTCAAAGTCAAAGCTGGCAGCATAGATGCTCAGCCAACCCATTATAACTAATATTAGATAATAGGCTATCGTTTGCCAATCCAAAGCATATTTAATACTACTCCTGACCATAAGAATATATAAAGTATGAATTTGAAATTCTGTTGAATAAATCCACTCTATTTATTTTCCCAAACAAATATTGTTCAATCATTAAATTTGCAATCGGGGATGCCCATGTAGCTCCAAATCCTGCATTTTCAACAACCACAGCAATAGCGATTTTTGGATTTTCTCGCGGAGCATAACCTACAAAAATAGAATGATCTTTCCCAAAAGGATTTTGTACTGTTCCGGTTTTGCCACACATTGCCATATTCGGGATTTTATAATGTCGGGCTGTTCCATATTCACAAACTCTCCACATTCCTTCATCTACCACATTAAAATATTTTTTATCTACTGTTGTAAAATGGGTCCTTACTAACATACTGTCTGATTTGTTAAGATGAGGCGTTATATAATGACCTTTATTAGCTATTATTGCCATCGCATTTGCCAGTTGCAATGGTGTGACCAGTATTTCACCTTGTCCAATGGCTAATGAACGGATAGTAATTGCTCTCCACCCTGTTTCACCAAAATAATGGTTATAATATTTTTCAGCAGGAATATTTCCTGATGATTGCTGATAAATATCACCATCGGTAAATTTTTGACTAAATCCGAAACTCAAAACATGTTTTCGCCAAGTATTATAATTTTTTTTGAAATTGACATTTTTTACTCCATAACCTCCTAATTCAAGCGTTGTGTGAAAAGCCCCCCAGAAATAAGGATTACAACTTTGTTCAATACCTTTTAATAAGTTTACTGGTGAACCATGAAAATGGGTACATTTAATAGGGGAGGTGGCTGGTCCGTTACAAGGAAATAAAGTATTGGTGTCAATTCCACCCATTTGTTGACAAACCAGTGCTTGAATAGTTTTAAAAGTTGAACCTGGTGAATATTGTGCCTGGGTAGCTCTGTTTAAAAGTGGTTTAGTAGGATCATTGACTAATTTTGCATAATTCTGAGTTCTTTGTCGTCCTACTAAAGAAGAAGGGTCAAAAGTTGGACTGGAAACCATAGCAAGAATTTCGCCTGTCGATGGTTCAATGGCAACAATTCCTCCTACTTTCCCTGCTAATAACTGTTCACCTATGATTTGTAATTGAATATCGAGTGTAGTTATCAAGTTTTTACCTGCCTTTGGTGGAATATCATGTTTCCCATTTTCATATTTTCCTTTTATTCTTCCCTTCGCATCACGTAGAAGAATTTCTACCCCTTTTTCACCTCTTAATTCTTTTTCATAGGTATATTCAAGCCCGTCTCTTCCAGCATAATCCCCTCTTTTATAGTAATCATCTTTGTCAATCATAGCTTGTGAAACTTCACCAATACTGCCCAAAACGTGAGCGGCATTAGGATACCTGTAATCTCTTAATGTTCTGTTTTGAATGTAAAAACCAGGAAATTTATACAATTGTTGCTGGATATTGGCTATGTCTTTTATGTCCAGTTGTGTCATAAATACCTGAGGAGTATAGGAAGAATAACCTCGATTTTTCTTTCTATCTTTTATTTCTGCCATTCGCTGAATGAAGAATTGTTTATTAATTCCTATAGCTTCACAAAAGGCAGTAGTATCTAAATCATGAATTTCTCGTACAATAAGCATTAAATCATAAGCAGGTTTATTATATACCAGCAAATTATGGTTCCGATCATAAATCAGTCCTCGTGGTGGATACAAGGTTTTATTTAAAAAAGCGTTGCTTTCTGCTCCTTTTTTATATTTTGTTTCGATTACCTGCAAAGAAAACAAACGGATAATAAATATACCAATGAATACTGATATAATAATGGAAATTATATACCTTCTGTTTTGAAAAGGATCGTTTACCATTTCTATTTTTTCTTAAACGATTGAATGCCTAAGATTAATACAATACTCATTATTGAGCTAAGGAGAATTTTTTTAAAGATAAAGAAAAAATTCGAGAAGGAAAATGCTTCTAACAAAAACAAAGCAGTGTGATGAATCAATACCATTACAATAACGAACTTTAAGTAAGCATTGATTCCAAAAGTTCTGAAGGATGGAATAGGATTTTCTTCTTTTTCAAAGGAAGTAAACAGTTGAATAACACCATTTCTGGTAAAAGCCATTAAAACCGTTGCAAAAGAGTGCATCCCCAAAGTATTTGAAAAAATATCAATTGTTAATCCCAAAATAAAAGCAAAAGAAAGAATTAACCATTGAGGAGTACGATAAGGCAGAGAAAAAATAAAAAGAATATAAATATAAGGATTTATGTATCCTAAAAACTGAATATTGTTTAAAATCAATACCTGAACCAATACCAATAAAACAAAACGAATAATATTTTGAAGAGCTAACGTCATTTATTCATAAGTTTTTTCTTCCAGTTGCTTTTGTTCTTGATAATTTAAGTAGTTAATGACATTTACATAAGTAAGGGTTCGAAAATTAACAGCAAGTTTTACTTTAATGTTATAATAAGCATCGCTCTCCTTAATATTATAATCTTCTACAATTCCAACAGGAATGCCTTCAGGAAAAGTTCTCGTAAAACCACTGGTTACAATTGTATCTCCCAATCTAATATCTACATGTCTTGCTATATCCACTAAATTGGCATAACGATAATCCTCTCCATTCCAAACCAGAGAACCAGTATAATCAGTTCGTTTAAATTTGCAACTGATTTGAATTTTTGGATTTAAAATTGGAATAACTACAGAAAAATGAGGAGATACCGACTTAATGATTCCGACTACTCCTTCGCTGCTAACAACACCCATATCGGGTTTAATTCCATCTTTTGATCCCTTATTAAGAGTAAGATAATTCTGGAATTTATCTGTGCTGTTATTGATTACCTTAGCAGAGATGAATCGATATTCATTTTCAGGTGATAATTCAAAATTTAAAGAGTCTGTTAAGGAAGGTTTAAAGGCATTTAATTTATTCTGTAAATCAATAATTTGATTTTTAAGGTCAGTATTTTCTGACGATAGTTGATTGTTTGCATTTCGTAATTTAAAAAATTCTCCTACTGAGTTGGTCCAATTGTAAAGAGTAGCAACTACTGCATTACTCGAAGAAAGAAAAATACTTTTTTGATATTCTTGTGAATTAATCATCATAATAAAAGAAATAATTTCAAGTATTATGAATAATAATAAACCACTATGATGTATCAAAAAATTTATGAGGTTTTTCATAACAAATATAATTCAGCAGGGGTTGTTTTTACTTACAAAAAAATTAGCCAAACAAAAAAACAGTTGTCAATATTAACTTGTTTTGTTAATTTTTTAATTTATCGAAGTAAAAAAGAAAATTTATCGATATTTTTTAAGGCAACACCTGTTCCTCGAGCCACCGCATGTAAAGGATCATCAGCAATTTGAAAAGGTATATTAATTTTTTCTGTTAGACGTTTATCCATACCCCGAAGTAATGCTCCACCTCCACATAAATAAATTCCTTGTTTTACAATATCTGAATAAAGTTCGGGAGGGGTTTCTTCGAGAGCACTTAACACTGCTGCTTCAATTTTAGAAATTGTTTTTTCAAGGCAATGAGCTATTTCTTGATAAGAAACCGGAACTTCAATAGGCAAGGCAGTCATTCGATTGGGTCCACGAACAATATAATCTTCTGGACCGTCTTCTAAATCGGTTAATGCTGCACCAACATTTATTTTGATTAACTCAGCCGTACGTTCACCAATTTTAATATTATGCATTCGTCCCATATATTCAATAATATCCATTGTAAGATCATCACCAGCGATACGAATAGATTTATTCAACACAATGCCACCCAACGAAATAACTGCAATTTCTGTAGTACCACCACCAATATCTACAATCATGCAACCATTAGGTGCTTCCACATCAATGCCAATTCCCAAAGCAGCCGCCATTGGTTCATAAATCATATAAACTTCCCTGCCTCCAGCATGTTCAGATGAATCCCGTACAGCACGAATTTCCACTTCAGTACTTCCTGAGGGAATGCCTACTACCATTCGCAAAGAAGGTGAAAAGAAATGATTTTTAGTTGGAATCATTTTGATAAGTCCTCTTATCATCATTTCTGCTGCATAAAAATCAGCAATTACACCATCACGTAATGGTCTGATAGTACGAATAGCTTCATTTTCTTTTCCCTGCATCTGGTGGGCACGTTCACCTACTGCTATTAATCGGTCTGTACGCTTATCCAGAGCAACAACCGACGGCTCATCAACAACTATCTGGTCATTATACGTAATAACACTGTTTGCAGTACCTAAATCGATTGCTATTTCTTGTGTGAATGAAAAAAGTCCCATTTTTTATAAATGATATTTGTATGTTAATGATATATTGTATTTTAAAAAAAATTAATGTTTAAAATGTCGATAGCCAGTAAATACCATTGAGATTCTATTCTGATTGCATAAATCTATTGAATCTTTATCTCTGATAGAACCTCCAGGTTGAATGATGGCTGTAATTCCTGCTTCATAAGCAAGTTGTACGCAGTCAGGGAAAGGAAAATAAGCATCCGAAGCCATTACAGCTCCTTTCAGATCAAAATTAAATGATTTAGCTTTGTCAATAGCTTGTTTCAGTGCATCGACTCTTGAAGTTTGTCCAACGCCGCTTCCTAACAGTTGCTTATTTTTTGCTAATACAATAGCATTTGATTTTGAATGTTTTACAACTTTGTTTGCAAAAAGTAAATCTTCAATTTCTTCGGCAGTAGGTGATTTCTCAGTTACTATTTTTAAATCGTTTATAGTTTCTATATGAGTATCTCTGTCTTGAGTAAGCACGCCATTGAGTATGGAACGAAATTGTTTGGGTTTTAATTTCGTATTTTTCATAATTAGAATGATTCGATTTTTTTTCTGGCTCAAAATTTCGATGGCTTCTAAATCATAATCAGGGGCAATCAACACTTCAAAAAAAATCTTATTAATTTCAAGAGCAGTTTCTTTATCAATAATGGCATTTGTAATTAATATTCCTCCAAAAGCTGAGACAGGATCTCCTGCTAATGCTGCTTGCCATGCGTCTTTTAATTGAGGACGAATAGCAATTCCGCACGCATTGTTATGCTTTAAAATGGCAAAAGTAATGTCGTCAAAATCATTAATCAAATTTACGGCTGCATCAATGTCCAAGAGATTGTTATAAGAAATTTCTTTCCCTTGCAATTGTTCAAACATTTCATCGAATTTTCCATAGAAAATTCCTTGTTGATGAGGATTTTCACCATATCTGAGTATTTTGGCGTGATTTTCACCGTATCGGAAAGCACTTTGATAGAGACGATCAAAATAATTGAAAATTGCGATTTCGTATTGGGAAGAGGTGGCAAAAGCTTCTTTGGCAAACCAGCGACGTTCTTCAAGGGTAGTTTGAGCTCCTTTGGTTGTGAGAATTTCCATAAAAGGTTCATATTGAGCTTGGGAGGCTACTATTACCACATCAGTAAAATTTTTTGCTGCTGCACGAATGAGAGAAATACCTCCTATGTCAATTTTTTCAATGACAGTAGGTTCATCTGCTCCAGCATTTACTGTAGCCTCAAAAGGATATAAATCAACTATAACCAAATCAATTTCAGGAATTTCATATTGTTTTAATTGTTCTTGATCTTCTTCGATATCCCTTCTGGCAAGTATTCCACCAAATATCTTTGGATGAAGAGTTTTTACTCTTCCTCCCAAAATGGAAGGATAACCAGTTAGTTCTTCCACTGACTGACAGGGTACATCTAAAGATTCAATAAACGTTTTTGTGCCTCCTGTAGAAATGAGAGCAACTTCTTCCGCATGTAATTTTCGGATGATATCTTCTAAATGGTCTTTGTGATAGACTGATATTAAGGCTTTTTTAATTCGTTTTTCTTCCATTTTTTTGGTATTTAATTTATTGACAAAAATACATGAAAATCCAAGTATTTCCAAACGCGTGAAAATAAAAATCAAGG
>DAOOVG010000063.1:0-14035 GCA_035369865.1 Paludibacteraceae bacterium
CGTTGTCGAAGTTTGCGAACATTATCTGCATAAATACAGACTTCCTGGTCTGCTTCTCCACGGCATTGAATGATTCCGTTAATATCCCTTTTGGGCTTGAATGTTATGCTTGTTTTGGTAGTGCGAGCGGGACGGGATTTATCGAAAATCACACTCGAAACGGAACGATTCAGGTATTCACGGATTCGTTGGGGGTGTTTTTTGCCGGGTATGAAAACAGGATAGGATTCTAAATAAAGATACCATTCTTCATGTTCTTCATTTTTGCGAAGTTTGACTGAAACTTTGGTCTTTGCTAATGCTTTTTTCATTGAGCTTTGTTTTTATTATCATTAAATTGTCAATTTCTGATTTGGGAGCATAAACAAATTTCCCAATATGTCTAATGGGAATGGAATATTTTCTAATATGATCGTATAGGGTACTGCTTGAGACACCAAATTTTTCAGAAATTTGTCCTATTGTATAGCAGTCTTCAGGCTCAAGACTATACATTTTTGCCTTGACGGGTTCTTCTTTTTTTTGTGTGAGTTGTCTTTGCGGAAACATTTGTTCCATTTCCAAGCGGTTAATCCGTAAAAGTCGTGTACCAAGATTAATAGCAGGAATGCGTTTTTGTCGGATAAGACGATAAAGTGTGCTTTTAGCAACCCCATAAATGGCCATTGCTTCTGGAACAGATATATAAGTGTGGTTATCCGGCACATGATCAGCTATCTTTTTTAGTCTTTCTAACTTCTTTTGTTCTGCTTTCTTTTTTCGATAAGCAATTCTACTGCATCTTGAAGAACAATAAACAGAATTTACTGTCTTAGGAATAAAAAGTTTACTACAGATTTCACACTGTTTTTGAATTTTATTTATTGCCATTTTAGCTACATTTAAGTTGGCATTTATAAGCATAAGTTACTATAAGTTCCATTTTATGACTAAATAAGTCTCGGTATATTTTTGATACAAACATACAATAAAAAACCAATAATTATGCATAAAATGACAATAAATTTATAAACAAAAATAGCGTACAACCGATTGATATACAAGCTATTTTTTATTTATGTTCAATCTTTATTTTGGCGGGTCATTTTTTGATTTCAAATGTAAAACTTCCGATTCTGAATCCATCCACAAAAAAATCGGCACGATAAGTCCCAATTTGTAAAACGCGATCTACTTTCCAATAAATAACGTCACTTATAGCTTCACCTGAATACTCGAAATCTTTCTTTGCAGAATAGGCAATTTGTTTATCTTCGTAAGGAAAAAGGTCGTTGGGATCTTTAACCAAAACCTCTTCATCGGGTTGAGTAATTCGTAAATACAAGGTTTTGTTTCCAGGTTGAGTTGTAGGATTTTTACCAATAGTATAATTAAATTGTAAAGTAATAATTTTACTGTATCGTTTGGTGCTTCTATTTTTACTATCCAATGGTGTCATGCTAAAATTGGTAATTTCGAGCATAGAAGCACGAGTAATTACTTCTTTCATAGTTTCCTTTTCTTTAGCAAGCTGCTTGACAGTTTCATTCACTTGTTCATATTTTTGTTTCACTTTTATGTTTTCTGTTCTTAATAACTTATTGGCAGCATTCAATGAATCTATTTGATGGACATAATTTGTCATTACTGTTCTGAGCACCGTCAACTCATTTTTTAGTTCTGCAATTCGTTTGGCATTTGTTGCTTTGGTAATTTTTAGTTCTTCCAACAATTGTTGCACTTTCATTTTTTCCTTTTGCAGCAGTTGCACTAGTGAGTCATTGCTTATTTTTGAAGAATAAGTGTCGTACTCAAGAGCCAAATCCGAATAATCCTTTTCAAGCTGTTCTTTTTCAAAATTCATCATTTCAACTATTTCAGCTATTTCAGCTTCTTTTTCTTTGGCTTTCTTATAATTATAGATTAAGAAAACTCCCAATATAAGAACAACTGCTGATAAAATGATAATGATAGTCAAGTTTTTTTTCTTCATGTTTCAAAATTCATTTTTTGATCTACTAAAAAATCAATTATTTCGTTGTCATTTTATAAAAAAGGCAATACTTTCTCTAAATGAATTCCTCTGGAACCTTTAATAAGAATATACTGATTACACAGCGGATGCTGCTCTAAATAATTTATCAAATCCTCCACATTTTCGAAAGAAGGATAAGTTTTATTTACTTTAGAAAATTGTTCTCCTACCAGAAAAACGTTTTGAAAGTTTTTTTGTTGTAACAAATTGATAATGTTTTGATGCTCTTTTTTACTTTGTTTTCCCAATTCCAACATGTCGCCAAGAATCAAGGTTTTTGGTGAAAAATTCATATCAGCAAAATTCAAAATAGCTGCCTGCATACTGGTTGGATTGGCATTGTAGGTATCAACGATCAACTTATTATGTTGAGTAACACTAAATTGTGAACGATTGTTCTGTGGTTGGTAATTTTCTATTCCATGTTTTATCTGCTCATTGTGTACACCAAAAAAATTTCCTACCGCAACAGCTGCTAAAACATTTTCAGCATTATAAGCACCAATTAATTTTGTTTCTATGTCAAATGTTCCTTCGTTGGTGATGCATTTCATAATTAAATAAGGAGAACAATCTACTATTTCACCTGTAATAATATTATTTTCAAATGGCTTCAAACAATATTCAATTTTTCTACTAGTATCAGTAAAACCAGCTTTTTCAGCCATTTGTTGCAAATATTGATTCTTTTTATTAATAAAAATAGCTTCCCCTTCCTGATAGATATATTCGTACAATTCTGCTTTTGCTTGCATTACTCCTTCCAGCGATCCAAAACCTTCAAGATGAGCTTTCCCCACATTGGTGATTAATCCATAGTTTGGAGAAGCAATTTCTGCTAATTTTTTGATTTCTCCTGGATGATTGGCTCCCATTTCAATAACTGCTATTTCGTGTCCTGGCTTCAATTGAAGCAAAGTAAGTGGAACGCCAATATGATTGTTTAGATTTCCTTCTGTTGACAATAAATTAAATTTTTTCATCAAAACCGTGCTAATCAATTCCTTTGTTGTCGTTTTTCCATTGGTTCCAGTGATAGCTATAACTGGAATGTCAAATTGTTTACGATGAAGACGAGCCAGTTCCTGCAAACTTTGTAAAGCATCTTTTACTAAAATAAAACGTTCGTCAATAGCATATTTTTTATCATCTACCACTGCATAGGAGCATCCCTTCTCAAGAGCTGATAAAGCAAAAATGTTAGCATCATAATTTTTTCCTTTTAAAGCAAAAAACAATGAGTCAGGTACACAATTTCTACTGTCCGTACAAATAACAGGATGCTGAAGAAATAGCTGGTACAATTCTGAAATTTCCATAATGTGGAATGAATAATTTACAAAAATAAAGATAATCTGATAAACTAAAAGGAGGTTAACATAAATTTTAACAAAAAAGGATGGTCGTTTTTTACCATCCTCTTTTTAAAAGATATTCAATATTTGAATTGTTCCTTATTTTTCAGGAGTAGGAATTTTAGGAAGTTCACCACCATTATTTTCTTCTGGAGAAGAAGGTGCATTTTCTGGTAATTCGCCAAAATCAGGAATTACGGCTCCAGGCACCTCTTTTTGAGCTTTTTGGTATTGTTCTTTAATTTCAGATTCTTTATTTACGCCTGTTTGATTAGAATGGATGCCTGCTGCGGCAACTGAAAAAACTACAATAAAGGCTATCAGTGTCCATGTTGCTTTTTCAAGAAAATCAGTAGTTTTACGAACACCCATAAATTGGTTGGAAGAAGAAAAGCCTGCTGCCAGACCTCCACCTTTTGAATTTTGCACCAATACTACTAAAATAAGTAATATGGAAGCTACTACAATTAAAATGGTAAACAAAAGGTACATAACTATCCGATAATTATTTTTTTAAATATTCAATCACCTTTTCCAAAAAACGAATTTGGTCTGCAAAGTAAATACTTTTTTCTGGATTATTCAAATTTAATTCCTTCAAAATTTTTACTGCCTCTTCATAATTTTTCCCTTTCACTAGTTTTTTGACTTTTTCTTCAGTTGTTATTTGATTGTAAGAAGATAAGTTTTGTTCGTTTGCCACTTTTTCTTGAAAATTGTTTTTTTCTTTATTTACTTTCGTGGTTTCAATATTCAAAGGTCTCTGATTTTTTTGTTCTTTGGAAGGACTTTTCTCAATAATTAACGAGCGTGCAGCTTTTAATTGTTCTGCTAATTCTTTTAGTGATTGTTTGGAAATGGTTTGCTTATCACTTGTCATTTCGAGCAAATCAAAATAAGAACCTGTTAAATTTTTTCGCTCAGGACGAGGAGAAGACTTCAAAGATTCTTTTCTGGAAGAAAAAAGAAAATCATATAACCATTTTCTATCCGAACAATATACAACGGCATTTTTAATATTTTGTTCCAGATGAATGCTGTTTGATAACTGTAAAGCTTTTACATAAAGCATTCTTGCAGGAACAAAAAAAGGATAACGGTTTACCAATTCTTTCAGGTCAAAAATATTTTCAACCGTTAGATGGTCAGGGAATTTGATAAATTCAATGAATTCTTCATATGTCATTTTTCATTTCATCATTTCAAGTAATGAACCGTTGTTAAAAAAACTTTTTACCATTTTGCTACCGTATCATTATAAATATTTTCAGTGATTTCAGTAATGATTTCTTTTACTAATTCTTCTTCCACGTCGGTGAGCATCTTTGAGCTATCAAAAGTTTGATAGGCAGAATAAGTTTTTTCAAAATCATCCGAGGGATTTTTGGAATTTGTATAACGAACTTTTATCGAAATAGTTAATTTCGTTTCTGCTGCATAAGTATCGGCACTGATAGACATTGGTGTTAATTGATAATCTACAATTTCTCCTTCCAGATGTAGGTCGCCCCCTTGCTGCAAAACCTTCAATTGAGTGTGATGAGTATAAATATCACGCAATGCTTCTGAAAATTCTTGAGATAATGGTGGATAAACTAATTCAGCCATGTTAGGAAAATCAGAGATAGAGATAGATTTTATTTTACTATAATCAATAGAAGCTCCATTGAATTTATAAGATACGGTACAAGAAACTCCCATAACATATAAAAAGAAAAAAAACAATAAATATTTACTTATAAAAAAGAATCTGTTAGAAAAATTATTCATTCTTTTTTTATTATTCAAGTCCATATTGTTTGATTTTTCTATATAATGTCCGTTCTGAAATTTTTAATTCTTCAGCAGCAGCTTTTCTTTTTCCCCGATGTTTTTCAAGTGTCCGCTTAATCATTTGCCGTTCCATATCTTCTAACGAAAGAGGCTGTTGTGTTGATTCCAACTCCTCGTACTCTTGAGCTTCTTGATAAGGAACAGAAGTGTTTATTTTTTCATTCTGCGAGAATTTCTTAGTTAAAGCATCTTCTTTTTGAAGATTAAAATTAGCAGGAGGTGTTATCAAATTGTCTGATTGATCCACCACGGAAGATGGAGAATAAGAAGGAATAACATTAAAATACCCTGGTTGCATCTCTACTTTTTGACCATTGATTAAATTAAAAACTAATTTTTTCAGCTCTATCATATCCTGTTTCATATCAAAAAGGATTTGATAAAGTATTTCACGCTCATTTGCAAATGTTTTCTGATTGTGATGATGCGAAGCTAACAAAGCAGGTAAACGTTCAAATTCTTCTTTCGGTAAGTAAGCTTTTAAAATTTCTGCATTAATTTCTCGTTCATGTTCAATTACAGAAATCTGTTCGGTAATATTTTTAAGTTGACGAACATTTCCTCTCCAATAATAGTTTGTTAGTAATTCTTTAGCATCTTCAGTTAATCTGATAGGGGGCATATGGTATTTTTCAGCAAAATCTGCAGCAAATTTCCGAAACAACAATACAATATCTTCTTTTCGATCTCTTAAAGGCGGTATATAAATGGGAACAGAATTGAGCCGATAATATAAATCTTCTCTGAAACGACCTTCACGAAGAGCTTCAGGAATATTAAAATTCGTGGCAGCAACTACCCTAACATCGGTCTTTTGAATTTTAGAAGATCCTACTTTCATAAATTCACCTGCTTCGAGAACACGCAATAGCCGAACCTGCGTTGAAAGGGGTAATTCGCCAACTTCATCCAAAAAAATAGTACCGCCATCAGCCACTTCAAAATAACCTTTTCGCTCAGCCATAGCGCCGGTAAAAGAACCTTTTTCATGACCAAACAATTCAGAATCAATCGTTCCTTCGGGAATAGCTCCACAATTTACAGCTATGTAGGGACCATGTTTTCGTTGACTGTAATAATGAATAATCTGAGGAAAATTTTCCTTTCCCACACCACTTTCTCCCGTAATCAAAACAGATAAATTAGTTGGAGCAACCTGAACTGCAATATCTATAGCTCGGTTCAAAAGTTCTGAATTTCCAATGATGCCAAACCGTTGTTTCACAGCTTGTATTTCTGAAATTTGCATGCTTACTTCCTTTTTTAATATGTTACCTGTAATTCTGACATAAAACTACTGACAAAATTAGTAAAAAATAATGAAAAGTTATTGGTAAAAAAATAAAAGTTATATTTTTTGGAGGATTATTTATCAATGTAAACTTTTACGTAACATAAAAAAGCCAGTATACATTAATATTTCATACCTATAAACAAAATATGAAACTATTTTGAAAAGTTTGTTTTTACTAATTTCTTTTTAAAAATTGATATTGATATTCAATACATTAAAAAGTCGTAAGACTATTACAATTGATTTTTTAGAAGGGGCTTAACTTTAAATTTTTAAAAAATTTATCACAATATCATTTTTTCTTTATAATTTTGGTGAACCAATTCTTGAAAAGTCTTATTAAAGAAATGCGAGTTAAAAATAAAGAAACAGTTGGACTTTTAACTTTTATAAAAATTGAATTAATCACATTTAATTATGAGAGAAAATTTTAGTTATTTAATAGAGCATTATAGTGAAAAACCTGAAGATAAGGTTATTGCAAAAATAAAAGAAATGATTAATTCAGGTATTTTAAAACCAGGTGATAAATTACCTGCTGAGAGAAAATTAGCATCCGAATTGGGTATAGGAAGAACGCATATACGAGAGGCTTTACACAAGCTTGAATTTTATGGAATTATTAAAACTTTACCACAAAGTGGTTCAATAATTCAAGGGCTTGATATTAATACCTTAGATGGCTTAATTTCAGATGTATTAAACCTTCAAGATTATGATTTTTATTCTCTAGTAGAAACAAGATGTGTGCTTGAAATGAGTGCCATAAAATTTTGTGCTAAACGTAGAACCACAAAAGATATTCAATCAATAGAGATTGCTCATGAAAACTTTGTTAAATTTTTTGAAGATAAAAATAAAAGGGTAAGCTATGATTTTGCTTTTCATCGCAATATAGCCGAAGGTAGCCATAATCCAGTAATTAAAGCTATGCTTTTAATTATTACTCCAGATATAATGTTGATATATAATAGAGACAGGATTTGCGACAGTGCCACCAATGTTATAGAAGAACATGCTCAAATGCTAAACGCCATAAAAAACCAGGAAGGTGAATTGGCTTCTGCCTTAATGTTACAACACTTACAGGGGGTAATGAACTTTGCAAAATCGAAATTAAAAACTAATTATGTAGAAAATATAAGTCTCATCTGAGAAACTTTATTTTTTCCTCTCAATTAAATCGATTCTAATTTTTAGCATTATAAAAATAAGTTAGGGGGTTAATTAATTAGCTTAAAGGATTCAAAATATGTTTTACAACATATTTTGAAAAATAATTCTAAAAAAATTTGCATTCTAATAAAAATCACATTATTTTTGGTCGACCAAAAATTGGTCGACCAATTTTTTATTTATTCATAATAACTTTTTATTTAATAAAAAACACATGAAAAAATCAAAGCACAAGCAATTTATCAAAAAAAGATGGCTGATACTTTTTCTGTTGGGAATAAGTACTTCTCCAATTTTTTCTCAGATTAAAATAAGCGGAACAATTACCGACATCAATAATGAACCTTTAATAGGCGTAAATATTACTGTAAAAGGAACACGAATAGGGACTATTTCAGATTTTAACGGAAAGTATAGCATTGAAGTCCCTAACAAGCAGTCGATTATTGTTTTCTCTTACATTGGTTATAAAACCATCGAAAAGTCGGTGCCTTCAAGTGGACAACTCAATGTAATTATGGAAGAAGAAACTCAAAGCATTGAAGAAGTAGTAGTTGTAGCTTACGGAACGCAGAAAAAATCTCACTTAACAGGTGCTGTGTCTTCTCTAAAGAATGAAAAATTGGATGAAATACCTGTTTCTCGTGTTGATAAAGCATTACAGGGTAAAATTGCAGGGCTACAAATTAATAATGTCAATCCTGAAGCAGGTGCAGCACCTAAAATTCGGGTGCGTGGAATGGGTTCTATTAGTGCTAGTAATGATCCCCTGGTAGTGGTTGACGGTTTTCCTATTCCTGACGGTTTATCAATGATAAGTATGGGTGATGTTCAATCTATAGAAGTTTTAAAAGATGCTTCATCTGCAGCATTATATGGTTCAAGAGCAGCAGGAGGAGTTATTTTGATAACAACAAAAAGCGGTGAAGCCAATAAGCCAAAATATAATTTCAAAATGTATTCTGGCATTCGAAACGCTTTGAAACTTCCAGATATGTTAAGTACAGAAGAATATACTGCACTTTTGTTCCGTGAAGCTGAAATGCGTAAACAAGACCCTACTGTTAATGGAATAGCAACTGAAACAATGGCATTTAATAAAATTACTGAACCTGAAAAAGCAGCTTATTTAATTCTAAAGTATTATGATGATCAACCTACAGATTGGGTTGATGAAGGGTTGAGGAATAATGGCACCATGCAGAGTTATCAACTAACTGTTTCAGGAGGCGATAAGAATTTAAAATATTTTGTTTCTGGTAATTATATTGGTGAAGAAGGCATTATGAGAAACAGCACTTACGATAAATTTACTTTTCGGGCTAAAGTAGATGCAAAATTATCAAAAATTGCGACTATAGGTGTTAATCTTTCTCCTAATTACAGCCATCAGCAACGGCCTGCAGTTGATTTAACAGATTATATGCGTTTCCCCTCCTGGCTTCCCATAAGACACAATGAAGCTACAGCAGCATTAACTGGCAAAGTAGCAGGAGATTATGCACAACCAATCGATTTTAATGGTATCTCTATAAGCGGTATCGGATATGATAATGAAGCATGGCATTTATCAGGAGTATCTGTTTGGGGGTCGACCAACCAAAACCCTGTTTCTATTAGAGAACGAACCAGGATTTTTACTGATGATTATAAATTTCAAGGAAATATGTATTTAACTTTGAACCTTTTACCCGGATTGCAATTTAAAACATCAAACGGAGTTTATTTTTTATTTAGAGAATATAATGAAAAAGAACAAACTTCTGCAAATAAAGCAGGAAATCCAAATTCATTGACACGTCAATTAACTTCCCATACTGAATTACTTTCTGAAAATATTTTAAACTATAATAAAAATTTCAATGAACATGAATTTGATGCTTTATTAGGATATACTATGCAGAAAACTGGTAATAAATATAATGCAATAGTTGGTACACATTTTCCTGATGAGGAGATTTTATCTTTTAATTATGAATCTGAATTAGATCTCAATGAAACGACCTCTAACTACCGTACAGAAACATTGGTTTCTGTTTTAGGTCGACTAAACTATTCTTATCAGGGGAAATATTTATTTTCAGGAAGTTTTAGAGCCGACGGAAGTTCCTTATTTTACAAAGGACATAAATGGGGCACTTTCCCTGCTTTCTCAGCAGGTTGGCGTGCTTCCGAAGAAAAATTTCTAAAAAAATTTGAATGGCTATCTAATTTAAAGCTAAGATTTAGTTATGGGTTAACGGGGAATAACAATATTCCACCGTATTCTTATATGAATATTATTAATACTAGTAATTATGCATTAGGCAGGGTGAATGATCTTGTTCAGGGACTGGTTTCAAACGATGCAGCATTAGGAAATCCTGATATTACTTGGGAACAAACTGCTGAAAGCAATTATGGGATAGATTTAGGTTTACTCAATAGTAGGTTGAATTTCACAATAGAATATTATAATTCAAATACCATTAAATTGTTACTGCGACAACCAGCTATGTATATTACTGGTCACCAAACATATTGGAATAATATAGGGAAAGTAAATAATAAAGGAATAGAAGTAGAACTAAACACAACCAATATTACTAATAAGAATTTTACATGGAAAACCATAGCTAATTTTTCATCAAATAAAAATGAATTAGTAGATATTGGTGGTAAAGAATATGAAGATAATGTTGGGGAAAGAGGTGAAGTTTATCGTGCTATAGTAGGACAGCCTTCTATTCAATATTATGGTTACAAAACCAATGGCGTTTATACTACTTTTGAAGAAGTAAAAGCAGCTAAAGAGCTTAAGGATGAAAATGGGAACTTATTTATTTATACAAAATATACTCCTATTGTAGGTGGAGTAAAAGTTTTAAATCTGAATGGTGACAATAAAATTGATACGGAAGATCGAACTGTTTTAGGAGATCCATTTCCTAATTTTACCTGGGGTATGACCAATACTTTTACTTATAAAAATTTTGATTTAAGTTTTCTAATTCAAGGTGTACATGGAGTAGATATTATAAATGGAAATGTATATTATAATGAGCAACTCCGGTACAATAAAGTATACACTAAAAATCGATATGTAAGTCCCATGTTTCCTGGTGATGGAAAAACGGTGTATTCAAATACAACTCCTGGTAATGATTTAGTGTTGACAGATTATTGTATTGAGGATGGTTCTTATGTTGCATTACGAGATTTTACCCTGGGTTATACTTTACCTGATCATATAGTAAAATCATTGAAAATTAATAATTTAAGAGTTTATTTTTCGGCTGAAAACTTGATTTATAGTATGGCTTCTGATTATCGTGGCATTAATCCAGAAGCACGAAGAACTTCAGGAAACTATAATAGTCCGTTAGTAGATGGCTATCAAAGAGGAGCTTTCCCCTTAAATTGTACTTTTACAGGAGGAATAGATATTACCTTTTAAATGATTTATGATAAAATGGTTGGATTAATAAAAAAACAGAATATGAAAAGAAAGATTTATTTTATAGCATTATCCTTGTGTACTATATTTTTTACAGGTTGTGAAGATTTTTTGACTGATAAACCTGAATCAGTGTTAGGTCAAGTAGATTTCTATACTACCCCTATACGAATAAATCAAGGGATAATTGGTTGCTATGCCGGTTTGGCAAATATACAGAAAGACGAATGGATGTATACAGAATTAAGAAGCGATAATACTTGCCAGAATCAGACTGGCTCAAGTGATACACATAGAATTACGCAAAGTGATATTGATTTTTTTAGAATATCTTCAAGTTTGCCCGATTTACGAGATTTCTGGTACAAATTTTTTCAAAATATCTCCAATATAAATGCAGTGTTACCATCTGTTGCTGATAATACATATGTCAGTAACGAAAACCTTCGTGCTCAATATGAGGGTGAATTATTATTTCTGAGAGGTTATCATTATTATAATTTAGTAAATTTATTTGGGGATATGTTTAAAATTACCAAAGTCATTGGACCTAATGAAGCAAAAAAAATCCCCCGCTCTCCTGTTTTAGAAATATATAATGACATCATTATTCCCGATTTGAAAAAAGCAGCTAATAAACTTCCTTCTACCTATCCCGATACGGAGTTAGGAAGAGCAACTAAGTGGGCAGCCAAGGGAATATTAGCTAAAGCTTATATGATGTTGGGAGGAAGTGACAATTTAAAATTGGCTAAAAAAGAACTGGAAGATATCTTGACATTATCGCCTCATGATTTGTTAACAGGGACAGGGGCTTATGCCAATATCTTCAGTACTACTAACGAAATGAATAAGGAAATTATTTTTGCCGTAAGATATAAAGGTGGAAGTTCAGGTATTGGCTCTCCTTTCTGGAGTACTTTTGCTCCTTTAGGGTCTGGGAATCAATTTCTGAAAGTCGGTAATCCTCTTGGTTATAATAGTCCAACCTATGAATTAATGAATTTATTCAATGCTAATCCTAATGATCAGAGAATAGATGCATGTTTTAAAGTATGGCGAAAATCATCCACAGTTAGTGTTCCTTATATATCGAAGTATATTGATCCATCTATTTCAAAACCACAACAAGGAGAAAATGATTGGATTGTATTACGATATGCTGACATAAAGCTACTTTACGCCGAAATTTTAGCTCAAGATGGAAATTTTGCCTCAGCACATCTTCCATTAAATGAGGTGAGAGAAAGAGCAGGTTTAACAGGTATTGGTCCTTTTAATTCCGAAGAAGAGGCGTTAGATGCAGTTTATGCAGAAAGACGATTGGAACTTGCTTTTGAAAATCATCGCTGGTTTGATTTATTACGAATTGCAAAATCATATAACAATCCAGATAAACCAATGGAAATTTTAAGAAAGCATACCTTTGAAACCGACTGGGATATACTTTATTCTAAATTTAATCCTATTCAACCTCCTGAAGTTAGATTTTTTATTAAAGAACGTTTATTGCTTCCTATTCCACAAGCAGAAAGAGATTCCAACAATGAACTGGAAATCCCACAAAATCCTTCTTATTAAAATTAATGATAAATTTACAACACACTATGAAAGGAATAAAAAAAATATTCATGTTATTTTCCTTACTGGGAATTATAATTGGTAATAATTCTTGTTCAACTGATGAAGAAACTGTTATTGTTCCAAAAACATTGGAACAATATAAACAAGAGTTTAGTCAGTTTGTTTCAATGGAAAAAGAAAAAGTTCAAAATTGTAAAATGGGTTACAATAAAGGAGATTTTAAATATTCGAGCGATTCGACAAACTTCAATACACTCCGTGTTAATTATTTAGATGTTTTGCTCGCTGCTGAAGCAGTATTGGCAAAACCAGACTTAACTATTGCAGATATTGTCAATGCAAATAAAACTTTAGCTGATCCGGGAAAACAATTTAACAGCAACCTATGGATTTCGGATAGGCGTCCACTAAATGACGCCATTGTTGTTGCGCAAGAATTGTTAACTGCTACTCCGGAAGGTACTGAACCCGGACAGGCACCTGCAGAAGCACGAACTGCTTTTTCAGATGCTATCACAGCTGCTAAGAAAGTACGCGATTCTTCTTATACTATCGAAAGACAAGTACAAGAAGCGATTCAAAAATTGGAGGAAGCAAAATCTATCTTTTTAGCATCAATCATTAAATAAAGGCTCCTATTCAAAAATATATTCCTATTCCAAATCTTCAAATTACCATTTATTTTAAGGTAAATTACATGAAAAAACTAATAAATATTTTATTTCTAATCTTAATACCTGTTTCATTAACTTTTGGTAAAAGTTATAAAGTTTTTAATATCACACAGTTTAATGAAACATCAAAATTATTATTACCAGGTGATAGCCTTATTATGGCAAATGGGTTGTGGAAAGATGTTGACCTGGTTTTTAAAAGTAAAGGCGAGAAGGATAAATTTATTTATTTAGTTGCAGAAAAACCTGGTGAAGTAATTATAGAGGGAGCTTCTTGTTTGAGATTTTCAGGAGATTGGTTGTATATTTCTGGGCTGGTATTCAAGAACGGATATACGCCGAGAAGTGCAGTAATTGAGTTTAAAACCAGTTCAAAAGAATACGCTTATAATTCGGTTTTATCAGAATGTGTTATAGATAGATACAATCAAGCAGTAAGAGATTCATCTGACCATTGGGTAAGAATTTACGGCAAAAAAAATATGGTAAAAAATTGCTATTTTGCCGGGAAAACGAATTTGGGAACAACATTGGTTGTTTGGCCCGATGATGAAAATTCTATCAACAATCAGCATTTGATTTATAGAAATTATTTTGGATTTCGGCCTCGACTGGGTTCCAATGGTGGAGAAACCATTCGTATTGGTACCAGTGAAGTTTGCACCAACA
>DAOOVG010000064.1:0-13809 GCA_035369865.1 Paludibacteraceae bacterium
AGCTCGTGAAGCAGAATATCCAGATATAGGTCATTATACGGATAATCATTATAAATAATAAAATTATCAAAATTTTTTGCTTGTACAGGCGCGTACATTTGCCATTGCAAATAAATAAAAAGTCCTGCTGTCGACCGATTGTATCGTGTGACATACTAATAAATGCAAGTTTAAAATAAAGCATCACATAAAAAAGGAGAAAGTTACTGAAATAAATTTTCTATATACTTTTCCTATAATTTATATTATGTCAAATAGAATAAATTAACTTTCATTTATCTGTTACTTCTAAGCGATTCATGAAAACAATTCTAATATTTTTACTCGGAAATCAAACAATCGTTTTACTTCATCTACTGAATTAACTTCACCATTGAAATCTTTCAGATATTCAATATAAGCATCACGAATAGCCAAAAAATTTGGATGATTCGCTAATGTTTTGAAAATTTCACTTGAAAAGACATTGGGTTTTTTACCTAAGCTTAAAGCTGTGAGGGCTTCAATAATTTTTTCAGCTTTCAGCTTCACCTGCATTTCATTCATAAATCAACGAATTTAAATTAATTTGTTGAATATCAAGTAATTATAATTTTATAGTTAGATGTAATTCTTCTAGTTGACTATTGTCTAAAGGTGCTGGCGCATTGATCATTACATCTCTTCCAGCATTATTTTTAGGGAAAGCAATACAATCACGAATAGAATCCAGTCCATTTAATAAAGCAACGAATCTGTCCAATCCAAAAGCCAAACCTCCATGTGGAGGAGCTCCGTATTGAAAAGCATTTAGTAAGAAACCAAATTGAGCTTGAGCTTTTTCTTCAGTGAAACCAAGCACTTTAAACATTTGATCTTGTAATTTACTGTCGTGAATACGAATAGAGCCGCCTCCCAATTCTACACCATTTATTACCAAATCATAAGCATTTGCTCTCACTGCTCCTGGATTAGTTTCTATCAACGGAATATCTTCCGGTTTTGGTGACGTAAAAGGATGATGCATAGCCTTATAACGCTGTAATTCGTCATCCCATTCTAATAAAGGAAAATCTACTACCCATAAAGGAGCAAACACTTTTTTATCACGAAAACCCAACCTCTCTCCCATTTCCAGACGTAATTCGCAAAGAGCTTTTTGTGTTTTCAATTCTTCGCCTGTCAAAATTAGGATAAGATCGCCTGGCTTTGCACCAAAACGGGAAGCAATTTTATTTAAATCATTATGATTGAAAAATTTATCAATAGAAGATTTAAAAGTTCCACCTTCTTCACATTTAATATAAATCAATCCTTTTGCTCCAATTTGAGGGCGTTTGACAAACTCTGTCAATTCATCAAGCTGCTTTCTGCTGTAATCCGCACAACCTGTGACACAAATTCCGCCAACATATTCAGCATTATCAAAAATAGAAAATTGATGTCCTTGAACAACGTCTTTCAATTCAACGAATGTCATTCCAAAACGAATATCCGGCTTATCAGAACCATACAGTTTCATAGCATCAGCCCATTTCATTCTTTGAAATGGTTGAATAAAATCAACATTTTTTAAGGTCTTAAAAAGATATTTGATCAGTCCTTCAAAAGTTTGCAACACATCTTCTTGCGTTACAAAAGACATCTCGCAATCTATTTGTGTAAATTCAGGCTGACGATCGGCTCGCAAATCTTCGTCGCGAAAGCATTTTACAATTTGAAAATATCGATCAAAACCTGCTACCATCAACAATTGTTTCAAAAGTTGTGGCGATTGCGGTAAGGCATAAAATTCTCCAGGATTCATACGTGATGGCACCACAAAATCTCGTGCTCCTTCTGGCGTAGAAGCAATTAATGCAGGTGTTTCTACTTCAATAAAACCCAACTGGTCAAGATAATGTCGAGTTTCGATGGTTAATTGATGACGTAATTCAAGGTTCTGTCGAATAATATTTCGTCGTAAATCCAAATATCTATATCTCATCCTTAAATCGTCGCCCCCATCCGTATTGTCTTCAATAGTAAAAGGAGGTATTTTTGATTCGTTCAATATATTTAATTCCTCGACCAGAATTTCGATTTCGCCCGTTAGAAGATTTAAATTTTTATTGCTTCGTTCTGCTATTTCTCCTGTTGCTTGAATAACAAATTCACGCCCCAACTCATTGGCTTTTTTCCAGAGATTTTTGTTAATTTGTTGATTGAAAACTAATTGTGTTATTCCGTATCGATCTCGAAGGTCAATAAAAACCATCCCCCCCATTTTTCGAATGCGTTGTACCCAGCCTGCCAAAGTCGTTTTTTGACCAACATTGGTAAGACGTAATTCACCGCAAGTATGTGTTCTGTACATTTTTATAATAATTTGTTAAAAAATTATCTCACCATCACATTTGGATTAATTTTTTTAATCAAACCTTTTAGTACGTCGCCAGGACCTAATTCTATAAATTCTGTAGCCCCATCATTAATCATGTTTTTAATGGTTTGTGTCCATCGAACAGGTGCAGTTAACTGAGCAATGAGATTTTGCTTGATATTTTCAGGATTGGTTTGAGGATAGGCATTTACGTTCTGATAAACCGGGCAGATAGGTGTAGAAAAAGAAGTTTGATTAATAGCTTGACTAAGTTCAATTCTGGCTGGTTCCATCAAAGGTGAATGAAAAGCTCCGCCAACACTAAGTTTCAGTGCGCGTTTAGCTCCTTTTTCTTTTAATAATTCACATGCTTTTTCTATTCCTCTTATTGTCCCTGAAATAACGATTTGTCCGGGGCAATTATAATTTGCAGGTACGACAATTTCATCTTTGATCGAATCGCAAACTTCTTCTACAATTTCGTCATTTAAACCAATGATGGCTGCCATAGTTGATTCTTCCATTTCACAAGCTTTTTGCATGGCTTGTGCACGTTTTGAAACCAGAATAAGTCCATCTTCAAAAGTCAATGCTTGAGCTGCCACAAGAGCTGAAAATTCACCTAATGAATGCCCCGCTACCATATCAGGGTTGAAATTTTCACCCAGAACAAAAGCTGAAATTACTGAATGCAAAAATACAGCTGGTTGAGTTACTTTGGTTTGCCGTAAATCTTCGTCAGTTCCTTCAAACATTAAATCAGTAATGCGAAATCCCAAAATTTCGTTTGCTTTTTCAAAATATTTTTTTGCTATCTCAGATTGCTCGTATAAATCCTTACCCATGCCTACAAATTGGGCTCCTTGACCAGGAAAAACGTATGCTTTCATTTTTGATAAATTTATAAACAGTTAATTATATTAATTCTTTAAAAAATCTTATTAAAAGATTTAAAAACGAAATATCAAGAAAGGTTTGGCAAAGTTAATAAAAAAGATATATGTAAACTTCAATGTGAAGATTTAACTATGAACAAATTAAAAAATAGATTTATAAATTATTGTTTTTCAGTTGTTTAGAAATTATAATAAATTGGATTTTTAATTTTTAATAAAAAACCCGTATTTTTGAGAGGTAAAACATTGAAGATATGGATTTAATTTTAAAATATTTTCCTCACCTCACTCCTACTCAAATTTCCCAATTTGAAGCACTTTACGGACTTTATTCTGATTGGAATCAAAAAATTAATGTCATTTCACGGAAAGATATAGAAAATTTATATGAACATCACGTGTTACATTCATTAGGGATTGCACAAGTGATTCATTTTCAAAAAGGAACTTCCATTCTGGATGTTGGTACAGGTGGCGGTTTTCCAGGAATTCCACTTGCTATTTTGTTTCCTGAGGTAAATTTTACCTTGATTGATTCAATTGGGAAAAAAATTAAAGTTGCTTCAGAAGTTTCAAAAGCAATTTTCCTTGAAAATACCGTTTTTAAACAAACAAGATTGGAAGAAGAAAAAGGTCAATATGATTTTATTGTGAGCCGTGCTGTAATGACAGTTAATGAATTAGTAAAACAAGGTAGCAAAAACATCTTAAAACGTCAAATAAATGCTCTTCCTAACGGTATTATTTGCTTGAAAGGTGGAGAAATTTCTAATGAAATTCGTAACTATAAAAACATTGCTGAAATTTTTTCACTTTCCAATTATTTCGAAGAAGAGTATTTTAAAACTAAAAAAATAATCTATATTCCTGTTTTTAAGTAAAATATTTTAACAAGTGAAAAATATGGAAATCAAAAAATTTGTTTTTAATCCTTTTGAAGAAAATACTTATATTGTCTCGGATGAAACCAAAGAAGCTATTGTCATTGATGCTGGCTGTTTGGATAAAAATGAGAAAAGATTATTAAAAGAATATATAATTGATAATCAACTAATTATAAAATACATTTTAAATACTCATTTGCATATTGATCATCAGTTTGGGAATCGTTTTTTACTTGAAAATTATTTTATTGCTCCTTTAGCTGGTAAAGAAGATGAATTTTTTTTGGACACTTTTAGAGAACAAACTCATTTTTTTGGGATTAAAGTAGAAGAGGAACCCGCTCCACTTGGTGGTTATTTAATTGATAATCAAAAAATAAATTTTGGAAATACTTCATTACAAGTTTTCCATGTGCCAGGCCATTCCCCAGGAAGTATGGCTTTTTATTTTGAAAATGAAAAGGCAATTTTTACGGGTGACGTACTTTTTAAAGGAACGATTGGAAGAAGCGATTTTGAAAAAGGAAATTTTGATGATCTAATTCATTCCATTACACAGCGTCTGCTTCCACTTCCTGACGAAACCATTGTCTATTCTGGACACGGACCTCTTACTACCATTGGAAATGAAAAAAAATATAATCCTTATCTACAAAATTATTGCTGATATAATTTATTTTCTATAATAAACTGATAAACAGCAGGATGAAGCCATTTGCTAACATCTTTCTGTTCTTTTAAAGCTTGACGGATAGCTGAAGAAGAAATATCATAATAAGGACTAGAAAGAAATTTCATTTGAGGGTATTTGGAAAGCAAATGAGAAGCATCGAAATTTTTCCTCGGATAAACCAGTACAGGATATTCTTTCAGAATTTTTTGATAATCTTTCCATTGATCGAAAATTAAAACGTTGTCGCTGCCGATCAGCAAATAAAATTCATTTTCTGGATATTTTTCAGAAAAAGCATGCAAACTGTTGATGGTATAAGACGGTTTAGGTAAAGAAAATTCCAAATCAGAAACTTTTAATTGGGGATGGTTTTGAATGGCTAATTCTACCATTTTTAAACGAATATTTTCATCAATTAATTCCGTATCCTCCTTTAAAGGATTATGAGGTGAAACAACAAACCAAACCTCGTCAACATATTGATTGTCAACCATATATTGAGCTAAATTTATATGACCCAAATGAACTGGATTGAAAGAACCAAAATATAAACCAATTTTTTTATTTGTATTTTTAGATTGAGTATTCATTAATTTCAAAAGTTATTTATTCAGAAAATCTCGAACGGTTTCTTCAATTTCCTTTTTTGCTTTTTCCAGATCATCATTAATGATAATTTTATCAAATTGTGGAGCAAAACTCATTTCATAAGCAGCTTTCTCTATTCTTTTCTGAATCATTTCATGCGTTTCTGTTCCTCTTTTGAGCAAACGTTCTTTTAATGCCTCCATGTTAGGTGGAGCAACGAAAATAGCTAAAGCCTGGTCACCAAATTGTCTTTTTATATTGAGTCCACCTTTTACGTCCACATCAAAAATAACATTTTTCCCTTTTTTGGTGATTCTATCTACTTCACTTCGTAAGGTTCCATAAAAACAATCAGGATAAACTTCTTCATATTCTAAAAATTCATTATTAGCAATTTTTTGTTTAAATTCTTCTGGAGACAAAAAATAATAATCAATTCCATCTTTTTCAGTTACACGAGGAGCCCTACTGGTGGCTGAAATGGAAAATTCAAGATTCAAGTTACTATTTAATAAATGATGAACTAACGTACTTTTTCCAGCACCCGAAGGGGCTGATAATATAATTAATTTACCTGCCATTCGTACTGTTTTTTAAAATAAAATCAAAAGATTTTGAACAAAATTCTATTTCCTTTTTTAAATTATACCGAGAAACACAGAGAATTTTTCTTGCTCCTGTGCAGCCCAAGTGAAATTATAAATTCTCGTTTCCTCGTAACTCGTATTTCGAAACTCAATTTTAGAGGACATTCATTATCTGTTCTTTGATTTGTTCCAGTTCATCTTTCATTTTGACAACAATTTTTTGGATTTCGCTGTGATTTGCTTTTGCCCCCAACGTGTTTATTTCGCGTCCGATTTCTTGAGCAATAAATCCTAATTTTTTCCCTTGTGCCTGTTCTTCTTCCAATACCTGAATAAAATAGTTTAAATGATTTTGCAAACGAGCCTTTTCTTCATTGATATCGAGTTTTTCAATATAATAAATTAACTCCTGCTCCATTCTGTTTTTGTCGTAATCAATTTTATCTGAAATACTTTCCAGTCCTTCTTTCAGTTTCGCTTTGATTTTTTCAATTCTTTCAGTTTCATAAGAAGCAATTTCGCTCAATAATTGTTGAATATTATTTATTTTGTTATAAAACACATTTTCAATGGCTTTTCCTTCTTGCACCCGAAAAGCTACCAATTCATCAAAAGCTTGCTGCATCGCTTTTTTTACTGTTTGCCATTCTTCTTCATCCAACTCTGAAATATCTGTTTTTAAACTGTCGGGTAAACGAAGAAAAAGATCAAACCAATTGTTGGGAGGATTAATGCCTAAATATTCTGATAAGTTGTTGATTTGTTGATAATAACCTTCTATTATAGCCTGGTTAAATTGCGTTGCAGTTTCTTTGCCTATATTCTCAATAAACAAAGAAAAATCAATTTTTCCTCTTTCGAGTTTTCGAGAAATTTCATTTCTAATTTCCAATTCTTTTTCACGATACAAATTGGGAATTTTAATAGAAACATCGAGTTGCTTACTATTAAGCGATTTTACTTCTATTACAATTTTTTTGTTATTATATTCGCATGTAGCTTTTCCAAACCCAGTCATCGATTGTAACATAATCTTAATTTTTTTAAACTATTCGAGAAAAAAACTGAAATATCTTATAAACAAGTAAATTAATTAATTCGTTTTAATTACTTTAAAAATCAGCTTATTAGTTATTAAAATAATTAATATTTAAAAGTTCCTCTGCATTTTTAAGAGAAACTTCCGTAACATTTTCTCCACTCAACATTTGAGCAATTTCTTGAACTCTTTCTTCTTGTGTCAAAAGAGTAATATGTGTTTGAGCTTTTTCGCCCGATTCATCTTTATATACGCGATAATGATACTCTCCCTTCGAAGCAATTTGAGGAAGATGGGTGATGGCAATTACTTGCATATCTTTGCTCATATCGTGCATAATTTGACCCATTTTATGAGCAATTTCACCTGAAACACCGGTATCAATTTCATCAAAAATAATGGTTGGTAAACCAGCTCGATGAGCCACTAACGATTTGATTGATAACATTAATCGTGAAATTTCACCACCAGACGCAATTTGAGCAACGGGTTGTAAAGATTGATTTTTATTGGCAGAGAAAAGAAATTGTATTTCATCTTTTCCATTTTCTGTAAATTCCGAAGCTTCAGAAATTTCTACCTTAAATTGAATATATGGCATACCCAGTTGAGAAAGTTGTTGCTTCAAGTAATTTTCAATAGGTTCTATAGCTTTTTTTCGTGTTTCCCTAAGTATGTTGGCTTGTTGAATCAATTGTTCATAAACCTCATTAATTTTTTTCTGTAAATCAGCCAATTCTTCATCAAAAGATTCAATTTTTTGCAATTGATCTTTTATATTATTTTTGATAGAAATCAGTTCTTTCTCGGTTGGTACCTTGAATTTCTTTTCCAAAGCATAAATTTCGTTCAACCTGTTTTCAATCCATTGTAATCTATCTGGTTGAAATTCAATTCGTTCTTCCAATGAAATAATTTCGTCGGCAATATCCTTCGTTTCAATTTCTACTGATTGTAAACGTTGATACCAATTTTCACCTTCAGGAATAAAATTTTTTATATGAGCCAGCGAATTAATAGCATTTTTAATCAGAGAAATTGCCATTTGTTCCTCATTCAGAAAATAATAAGCTTTTTGCAATTCTTCCTTAATTTCCTGCGCGTGACTTAATGTTTGAAATTCAGCTTCTAATTCAGTTTGTTCGTTCTCAGAAAGATGAGCATCATTAAGTTGTTGAAATTGGAATTGCAAATAATCAAATTCTTTCAGTTGTTTTTCAGCTTCTTTTTGTAATTGACGGAAATCATTTTGTAATTTTTTCCATTCGAAAAAAGTAATTCGGTAATTTTCCAGAATTTTCTCGTTTTGAGCCATTGTATCCACTACTTGTAATTGATAATCGGCATGTGATAGCAATAAATTTTCGTATTGTGAATGGATGTCAATTAGTTTATTACCGAGTTCACGTAACACCTGCAAAGAAACAGGGGTATCGTTTACAAAAGCTCTTGATTTTCCAGTGATAGTGATTTCTCGTCTTAAAAGGCAATGAAATGAATTATAATCCAGTTCATTTTTTTCAAAAAAATCTTCTAATTGATAATCATGAATATCAAACTCTGCTTCAATCACACATTTTTCTTCTCCTTCCTTAATAAGTTTACTATCAGCTCTTTGTCCTAATAAGAGAGAAAGTGCTCCCAAAATAATCGATTTTCCAGCACCCGTTTCACCTGTAAGAACTGAAAAACCACTTTCAAAATCGATATTTATTTCTGAAATTAAAGCAAAATTACTGATATAAAGCGATTTAAGCATTTAAATTTCAAGTTAGACTTTAATTTTGTAAAAAATTCAATTTACTTTTTACTTACTATTTAAAATTTGCTCATATTTAGCAGTTTGGGCAGGATCAACATCTGAAAGGATTTCTACTACCAGCATTTTTTCCTTCTCGGTTCCTTTTGAAAATATATTGATAAGTTCGTCTGTTTTAGCATCTAAAAAAGTAGAAATAACAATAGCCGAAGGTCGAGCCCTATTGACATCACGTAAGACGTGCAATCCTTCGGCTATTTTTGCACGTGCGTTAGCAGAATTATCCACCATCATATCCAGACCTAAACGATGATATTCATAAAAATAATTTCTAAAAGGTTTAAAAGCTTCATCCAATAAATTGCTAACCAAAGCATAACGATTTCGCGGACTTTCAAAAGCTTTCCATCCAGATAAATTAATTCCTTGTGCCATGTTTACAATGTTCTCTGCTGCCTGAAAAGCAGAAGTGCCTCCCAATCGAGAAAAAGAATCCATATCATAACCAATGATGATATAGGCATAATATGCCAGAACAGCAGTTAAATTGGAAGTAATAACAGAGGGATTCCATTCAAGTTGATCAAACTCTTTATAGGTAAACGTAAAATCATTGTCCTTGAAATTAAAAAGTGTGGTGGTGTAACTTGAATTATAGACTGGACGACGTGATTGTACAAGAATTTCTGCAGTAAAATTGTCTCCTTCTACTTTTTTAACGGTAATGTTCATGGTACATTCTATCCGTTCTTCGGGAGTGAAGGTCATTTCTGTCCATTTGCGATTGTTTACAAATTCATACATGGATTTTTGCAAAGTTGTAAAAATCGATTTATTGGTGCCTTGAATAAGGTCAGAATTAATATTGATATTACAATTCAATTCTTGAGCGGAAATAAATTGAAAAAGAGAAAAAAACAAAATTGTTCCTAAAAACTTATTTATTTTCATTTTTCATCATTTAACATTTGAATTAATTCGTTGACAATATCCTCAGCCACTTCTTTTTTTGGCTTTAGATTGAATGATTTTTTTTCTCCTGAAGGATAAAGAAGAGTTATTTTATTGGTATCATAGCCAAAACCGGCTTTTTCATCATTCAAAGAATTAAGAACAATAAAATCAAAATTTTTCTTTTTGAGTTTATCAAATGCATTTTTTTCTTCATTGTTGGTTTCGAGAGCAAATCCAATCAAAAATTGCTTTTCATTTTTCATTTTTCCAAGACTTGCTGCAATATCGGGTGTGGGCTTTAATTCCAGCATTAAATGATTGCTTTCACGCTTTAATTTATCTGTAGTTTTTTCAACAGGAGTAAAATCTGCAACAGCTGCAGAGAGAATGGCTCCATCCATATTTTTAAAATGTTTTGTTACAGCATGATACATTTCTTCAGCCGAAGTTACATTGATTTGTTGAACTTTAGGATGATGAATAGAAAGATGAACAGGACCTGTAATTAAAAGAACTTCCGCACCTTGACGAGCACAAACTTCTGCCAGAGCAAATCCCATTTTCCCCGAAGAAAAATTACCAATAAAACGCACGGGATCAATCTTTTCGTAAGTTGGACCAGCCGTAATTAGAATTTTTTTACCCGTTAAATTTTTAGGAGTAAAATAATCTTCCAGAAAATCAACAATTTTTTCTGGTTCCTCCATTCTACCCTTTCCTTCTAATCCACTTGCCAGTTCTCCACTGGAAGGTTCGATAATAAAATTTCCTTGTTGCTGTAATTTATGAAGGTTTTCTTGCGTTATTTTGCTAAAAAACATGTTTACATCCATTGCAGGAGCAATAAATACTGGACATCTTATTGATAAATAAGTTGTTAGTAATAAATTGTCAGCGATTCCTGTAGCCATTTTTGCAACGGTATTTGCAGTGGCAGGAGCAATTAAAAAAGCGTCAGCCCAAATTCCTAAATCCACGTGGCTATTCCAATTGCCACTGGTAGGATCGAAAAAATCAACTAAGATTGGATTTTTAGCAAGTGTTGCCAGTGTAAGCGGAGAAATAAATTCTTTAGCTGTCGGCGTCATAACAACCTTTACTTGAGCTTCTTTCTTAATTAACAAACGAATAAGCTGGGCGGCTTTATAAGCAGCAATGCTTCCTGTTACTCCCACTAATATTTTTTTATCTTTCAACATATTAGTTTCATTTGTGATAATAGAATTCTGCACAAAGGTAAGAGATATTTTTTACATAAAAGTCGGGAAAAGATTTCTTACTTATTTTATTATCTGGAAATTTCATTCGAAATTTACAAAAAATAATTGAAGTACCTATTAACAAAAAAGATAAAAGAATAATTTTTCCTAATCAAAAATTACTCTTTTATCTTTAAAAATTAAAAACAGTAAAGAATTATTTCAGCTTTTCCTTAACTGGATTCCTGTAATAAATTTTGTCTTCGATAAATTCTTGTGTTGCAATTAACGTCGGTTTAGGTAATTTTTCATAAAATCGAGAAATTTCAATTTGTTCTCTATTTTCATAAACTTCGTCCAAACCTTCACCCAAAGAAGAAAATTCTTGCAATTTTTTATTTAATTCTTCCTTTATTTCTACACTAATTTGATTTGCACGTTTTGCAATAATCATGACCATTTCATAAACATTTCCTACTTTTTCACTCATTTTATTGATATCGCGAGTTACTGTTGTAGTTGGTACATTTATTTTTTTCAAATCCATTTTTAATATTGTTTTAATAGTTGATTACTTTTTTCGATTCATTAAAAATTTTATCTGCTTGTTTTTTATATTTTCCTTCTGGAAATTCATTTATATAATTATAATATTCATCGACAGTATTTTGATAACGTTCAATTTTTTTATCTGGTATACTTTGCACTGCTTGAGCATATTTTGATTCGAGAATTAAAAACATTAAATCTTCTCTGTATGAATTTAAAGGATATTTTTTTAAGGCATTTTCTGCTGTGATTACAGCCGATAAATAATTGTTACCCATATAATTACCTAAATTGTAATACAATTTAGCATTCAAATAATATTTATAAGCTAACTTATCATTTAATTTATCAATCAATTTATTTACTTCTGGAACTCTTTTACTTTCAGGATAAAAGTCTAAAAATTCTTGAAAAGCTGAAAGTGCATTGTAAGTTGATGTTTGATCCAACCGCGGATCAGGCGAATCAAGATAGTAGCAATAGCCTACCATGAATCTTGCCTCTTCAATATATTTGCCTGTAGAATATGACTTGATGTAGGCTTTATAATACTCACATGCAGTCACATAATCTTTTTGCCCCATGTAACATTTTGCTAAATAATTAAGCAAGTCTTCTGAACGGGAAGTACCTCTGAAATAAGTAGAAACGTCATCAAACAAGGTGACTGCACGAGCATAATCCCCTTTTTCAAAATATTCTACTGCTTTTGAGTATTTTAACTCAGCATCGGGATTTTTTAACAACTTTTGATAATCGCTACATGATGCCAGCATCAAAATCCCCAAAAAAAACAAGAAAAAATGCCTTTTTTTCATAAAAAAAATTGAACTTCAAAATTAACTGTTTTATCTAAAACAAAAAAGTTAAATTTTCTATTTAAATAAAATTCTTTTAAAATTCTATATTGATATTCAATATATTTACAAATCACAAAATTATAAAGTTATAAAAATTTTCTAAATACCTTCATTTATAGGTATTTTAAATATATTTTCTTATTACAAAAAAATTGTCTTTATCAAAAACAAAGACTTTTTTGAATATAACAATTGTCTTTTAATTCATAATTTGATATAAATAATTCTTTACCTACTTGATTTGATTCTTTATTTACATTACGCATTCCATAAGTTAAGTCCCATGTTTTTATATTGGCAAAAGAAAAAAGATTTCTTATATATTCGCTATCGTCATAAGTAATCAGCCATTTATGTTTTGTTTCTTTCATTACTTTGGCAAACCGTTCATGATCAAATGTTTTATGTAAATTTCCATTTTTACCATATAAGGCAGATTTAGTAGTCGAGAAATATGGAGGATCAAGAAATATAAATACATCATCACCATCAGCTAAAACTACTTTCTCGTAATCCAAATTAGTAATATTTGTATTTTTCAAAATCTTTGAAAGTGATTTAACTCTTGCAATACTTGAATTAGTAAATCTTTTATGAAAAGCAGCATTAGAAAAACCTCCACTTTCTGTAGTTCCTGAAAATGTAATTCTATTAAAAATAAAAAATGCAGCACCTTTTTCAACACTGTCAAATGAATCTATATTGTTTAATAAAAATTTATGTAATTCTTTACCATTACTATAACTTAAACGGAGTTCATTAACATACTCAATAAGTGCATCAGGATGCTCTTTGCATTCATTCCAGAAATGATAAAGATTTTCATAAATATCATTTATCCAAAAAAATCTTGAAGGAAATTTTTGTTTTAAATAAATAAAAACAGAACCTCCTCCTACAAACGGTTCTCTATATTCTTTAAAATCTGGTATTAATTTGGATATTTTAGGTATTGCTTTACTTTTACCACCTGGGTACCTTAAAGGGCTTTTAATCATTTTTCTTAACTCCTTCAATGATAACTTCAAAATTATTTATATTTGCTTCGGAGAATAATCTATCAATTAATTCAGCATCATTCTTTTTAAAGTTTGCTAAAATTTTAAATTCATCAATTTCTTTTTGAGAATTATTTGAAGAAATTTTTCCTTCAATGTGAGAAGAGGTCAACTTTAATATAGGTTTTGGAGTAAAAATAATGTTATTAATTTGAACATCTGTAAGATTACAATATAAAACCATTTTTAATAAACCATCCTTAATATCACTAATACTTGGCAATTTTGAGTTACTTGAGTGTTTACCTTCAATTAAAAATAAAGATTCACCAGAAATAAAAATTTCATCGGTAGTAAAATAATATTTCCCTCCCAGATAATTTTCAATTGTTATTGTTGCTTTGGTGGAAGTTGACAAAAATTCTTTTGGCTGTAAAGTTTGTTTTTCTCTGTTTTGTGCTTCCATTGCTTTATTTCTTGAG
>DAOOVG010000065.1:0-13348 GCA_035369865.1 Paludibacteraceae bacterium
ACACCGATTTCAAGTCAAGAATTTACAATAGGAATTCATGCGGATAATCATTTAATCTAATACGTAAATTTAGAAATTATGATTAATAAAATAGAAAGAAGACAACGTATAAAATTACGTATTCGTAATAAGGTTTCAGGAACAAATAAAAAGCCAAGAATGAGTGTTTTTAGAAGCAATGCTCAGATTTACGTTCAATTGATTGACGATGAAAATGGAAAAACTCTGGCTGCTGCTTCTTCTTTAAGTTTGAAGGAAAAAATGACTAAAACTGAACAGGCAGCAAAAGTGGGTTCACTCATTGCTCAAAAAGCTAAGGAAGCTGGAATTACAGAAGTTGTTTTTGACCGTAATGGTTATTTATATCATGGAAGAGTTAAACAATTAGCAGAAGCAGCACGTGAAGGCGGGCTTAAATTTTAAGATTTATGACAAGAATAATGAATAGAGTTAAAACGACAACTGATCTTGAATTGAAAGATAGATTAGTAGCTGTTAATCGTGTAACGAAAGTTACGAAAGGAGGAAGGACTTTTAGTTTCTCAGCTATTGTTGTAGTTGGGAACGAAGATGGTATTGTTGGTTGGGGGCTTGGAAAAGCAAGTGAAGTAACTGCTGCTATTGCAAAAGGTACTGAAGCTGCGAAGAAAAATTTGATTAGAGTGCCTATTGTCAATGGAACAATTCCTCATGAACAGGAAGCAAAATTTGGCGGAGCTAAAGTATTTATCAAACCAGCTTCTCCAGGTACTGGCGTTACCGCTGGGGGTGCAATGAGAGCTGTATTAGAAAGTGTCGGAATTACTGATGTATTGGCAAAATCAAAAGGTTCTTCAAATCCACATAATCTGGTAAAAGCCACCATTGCTGCATTAAGTGAGTTACGGGATGCTTATACCATTTCTAAACATCGGGGAGTAGCTCTTGAAAAAGTGTTTAATGGATAAAATACAGAAAAATGGCAACTATAAAAATCAAACTGGTTAAAAGTAGAATAAAATCACATAAGAATCAAAAATTAATTTTACAGTCCCTCGGCCTAAAAAAATTAAATGATACCATTGAACATGAGGCTACACCTCAAATATTAGGAATGGTAGACAAAGTAAAACATTTGGTTAAGATTATTGAATAAACTCAGAATTTTTAGAATAAATTTATTTAATACGATAAAATATTATGAATTTAAACAGCTTAAAACCAGCTGAAGGCTCAGCAAAAGGAAGAAAAAGAGTTGGACGTGGAGCAGGTTCAGGTTTAGGTGGTACTTCAACAAGAGGACATAAAGGTGCAAAATCACGTTCTGGCAATGTAAATAGAATTGGTTTTGAAGGTGGACAAATGCCTATTCAACGTCGTCTGCCAAAATTTGGTTTTAAAAATATTAATACCATTAAATATAAAGCTGTCAATTTAGGAACACTGGAAGCTCTTGCTCAAAATCGTCAATTAACAAAAATTGGTCTTGAAGAATTACGGGAAGCTGGTTTTATATCAAAAAATGATTTAGTAAAAATTTTAGGGAAAGGGACATTGACAGTAAAAATAGATGTAGAAGCTCACGCTTTTTCAAAATCTGCTGAAAATGCTATCAGCAGTGTCGGTGGAACGCCTATAAAATTAAATAAGGATGAATAAATTCATTGAAACTCTTAAAAATATTTGGAAAATAGAAGACTTAAGAAGTCGCTTATTAACAACATTGTTATTTGTGTTAATTTATCGTTTTGGTTCTTTTATTGTTCTTCCAGGTATTGATCCTGCTTCCTTAACTGCTTTAAAAGCCCAAACAAGTGGTGGATTAATGGCTTTATTAGATATGTTTTCTGGAGGTGCATTTGCGAATGCTTCTATTTTTGCTTTGGGTATCATGCCCTATATTTCTGCTTCTATTGTAATTCAATTGTTGACAATAGCTGTTCCTTATTTTCAGAAAATGCAACGTGAAGGGGAAAGCGGACGCAGGAAAATGAACCAGATTACTCGTTATCTTACTGTTGCTATTTTACTTTTACAAGGTCCTTCTTATTTAATCAATTTGAATATGCAGTTAAGACAGACAGGTGTTGCGCTTCCCGAAGGATTCTGGTTTCAGGCTTCTTCAACCATAATTTTATGTGCTGGCAGCATGTTTGTAATGTGGTTAGGAGAAAGAATTACCGATAAAGGTATCGGGAATGGAATTTCATTTATCATTTTAGTAGGAATTATTGCGAGATTTCCAAATGCTATTGTTGCAGAATTTGCTTCACGAGTCACTGATGAAAGCGGAGGCTTAATCATGTTTCTAACAGAGATTATATTTTTGTTAATTGTTATTGGAGCTTCTATTATGTTGGTACAAGGAACACGAAAAATTCCAGTACAATATGCAAAACGTATAATTGGCAATAAACAATATGGAGGCGTAAGACAATATATTCCTTTAAAAATTAATGCGGCAGGCGTAATGCCTATTATATTTGCACAAGCTATTATGTTTATTCCTATTACTATCGTAGGTTTTTCAAAATCTGAATCTATGAGAGGGTTTATTGGGGCTTTTATGGATAATAATAGCTTTTGGTATAATTTTGTTTTTGTGATTTTGATTATTTTATTTACTTATTTTTATACAGCAATTACGATTAATCCAACCCAAATGGCTGAGGAGTTAAAACGTAATAATGGTTTTATTCCCGGAGTTAAACCTGGCAAACACACAGCAGAATATTTAGATTTAATTATGTCTCGAATAACATTGCCTGGCTCAATATTCTTGGCAATAATTGCAATTATGCCTGCTTTTGCAAGTATTTTTGGCGTAAATCGTTCGTTTGCTCAATTTTTTGGAGGAACTTCCTTACTGATTTTGGTTGGAGTTATTTTAGACACCTTGCAACAAATAGAAAGTCATTTATTGATGAGACATTATGATGGCTTATTGAAGACTGGAAGAGTAAAAGGTCGTACCGGAGGTGTCTCTGCTTATTAAATTTATTATTTGAGATGATTTTTTTAAAATCTGAAGAAGAAATAGAGTTACTTCGCATAAGTAATCAATTGGTGGCTAAAACGTTAGCTGAACTTGCAAAACATATTGTTCCTGGTATAAGTACTTTAGAATTAAACAATATCGCTGATGAATTTATTAGAGATCATGGGGCAATACCAAATTTTCTTAATTATAATGGTTACCCTTATTCTATTTGTACTTCGGTAAATGAACAAGTTGTACATGGAATGCCTTCTTCAAAAGTAATTTTAAAAGAAGGAGATATTATCTCGATTGATTGTGGAGCTTATTTGAATGGTTTTCATGGTGATTCGGCTTATACATTTTGTGTGGGAGAAGTGGATCCTGAAATAATAAAGTTACTTCGTACCACGAAAGAATCATTATATAAAGGAATTGAACAGGCTCAAGAAGGCAATCGAATAGGTGATATTGGTTTTGCAATTCAAAGTTATTGTGAAGAACGTGGTTATTCAGTAGTTCGCGAAATGGTTGGACATGGAATTGGACGCGACATGCATGAATCCCCTGAAGTTCCTAATTATGGACGAAAAGGGAATGGAATTATGCTGAAAGCTGGTATGACAATATGTATTGAACCAATGATCAATATGGGGAGTAGACATATAGTTATTGAACAAGATGGATGGACTGCTCGTACGGCAGATCGAAAACCATCCGCTCATTTTGAGCATGCTATAGCAATCCATCACGGAAAAACAGAAATTCTATCGAGTTTTAAATATATAGAAGAGGTATTAGATAATAAAATGAAAATTAAGGTTAATTTATGACCAAACAAACAGCAATAGAACAGGACGGAACGATAATCGAATCATTGTCGAATGCCATGTTTCGCGTTGAATTAGAAAATGGTCACATTATTACCGCTCATATTTCTGGAAAGATGCGTATGCATTATATTAAAATTTTACCAGGCGACAAAGTAAAAGTTGAAATATCTCCTTATGACTTAACAAAAGGAAGAATTATTTTTAGATATAAATAAGAAAATAGAATAACGATGAAAGTTAGAGTTTCAATAAAAAAGCGTTCAGAAGATTGTAAAATTGTTCGTCGAAAGGGGCGACTTTATGTGATTAATAAAAAAAATCCGAGATTCAAACAACGTCAAAAATAATTTAAAAATTAACATATGGCTATAAGAATAGTAGGTGTAGATATACCACAAAACAAAAGAGGAGAAATTGCTTTGACTTATATTTATGGAATAGGTCGGAGTAGTGCTAACAAAATTTTAAAAGAAGCTGGCGTAGATAGAGACATTAAAGCCAAAGATTGGACAGATGAACAAGTTGCTAAAATTCGTGAGATAATTAGTTCAAATTATAAAGTTGAAGGAGATTTGAGGGGTGAAGTGCAAATGAATATCAAACGTTTGATGGATATAGGTTGTTATCGAGGAGTTCGTCATCGTATCGGTTTACCAGTAAGAGGTCAAAGTACAAAGAATAATGCACGAACCCGAAAAGGACGAAAGAAAACTGTTGCCAATAAAAAGAAAGCAACTAAATAATAATTAATTTTTTAAAAAATAATAATTTAACTGAGAAAGAAAAAATTAAATTAATATGGCAAAAAAACCAGTTTCAGCCAAAAAAAGAGTTGTAAAAATAGATAGTGTAGGTCAATTACACATCCATTCTTCATTCAATAATCTTATTGTAACAATTACGAATGAAGAAGGTCAGGTAATTTCATGGTCCTCAGCAGGTAAAATGGGTTTTAGGGGTTCTAAAAAAAATACTCCTTACGCTGCCCAAGTTGCAGCTCAGGATTGTGCAAAAGTAGCCTATGATTTAGGAGTTAGAAAAGCTAAAGCTTTTGTAAAAGGTCCAGGCAATGGTCGTGAATCGGCTATCCGCACAGTGCATAGTTCTGGAATTGAAATAACTGAAATTATTGATGTAACTCCACTTCCTCATAATGGTTGTCGTCCACCCAAAAGAAGAAGAGTTTAAATATTTAATATACAACAAGTTACAGAAAATACTGATTATTTGTTAAGATTTAATTTTATATTTTTAAAGCATAAAAAATGGCAAGATATACTGGACCAAAATCAAAAATCGCCCGTAAATTTGGTGAAGCAATTTTCGGTGCTGATAAAGTTTTAACACGAAAAAATTATCCTCCTGGTCAACATGGTAATATGCGAAGGCGGAAAACTACGGAATATGGTATTCAATTACGAGAGAAACAGAAAGCAAAATATACTTATGGTTTATTAGAAAAACAATTCCGTCTTACCTATGAAAAGGCTTTACGGAACCCAGGCGTCACAGGAATTATTCTTTTGCAATTGTTGGAATCCCGTCTGGATAATATTGTTTATCGTTTCGGAATGGCTCCTACCCGAGCAGCAGCACGTCAACTCGTAAGTCATAAACATATTGTTGTAGATGGCAAAGTTGTAAATGTCCCTTCTTATCAAGTTAAACCGGGTCAAATTGTTGGGGTACGCGAGAAAGACAAAGCTATGGAAGTAATTCTAAATTCGTTGAATGGATTTAATCATAGTAAATATCCTTGGCTGGAATGGGATGCCAATACTTTATCAGGTAAATATTTGTATATTCCTGAAAGAGAAGATATTCCAGAAAATATTAAAGAACAATTAATTGTTGAGTTATACTCTAAATAATAAAAATTTAATTCATGGCTATATTAGCATTTCAAAAACCCGAAAATGTTATCATGTTAGAATCTGGTGATTTTCATGGAAAATTTGAATTTCGCCCTTTAGAACCTGGTTATGGCATTACTATTGGTAATGCTTTGCGACGAGTTCTATTGTCCTCTTTGGAAGGTTTCGCCATCACTTCAATCAAGATCGAAGGCGTAGATCATGAATATTCTACTATACCGGGTGTGATTGATGATGTGACCAACATCATTCTTAACTTAAAACAAGTTCGTTTTAAGCAAATTGTTGAAGGTGTCGATAACGAAAAGGTGACTATTAAGGTTTCAAATACTACTGCCTTTAAAGCCGGAGATATTGGAAAATATCTAACTGGTTTTGAAGTGCTTAATCCAGATCTTCTTATTTGTGAACTTGATGAAAGCGCAAGTTTTCAAATCAATATTACAATTAATAAAGGACGTGGTTATGTGACTGCCGAAGAAAACAGATTACCCAATGTTGAATTTGGAGTAATTCCTATCGATTCAATTTTTACTCCTATAAGAAATGTAAAATATCAAATAGAAAATTACAGGGTTGAACAAGTAACAAATTATGAAAAATTAGTTATCGAAGTGGATACTGATGGTTCAATTCATCCAAAAGAAGCATTAAAAGAAGCAGCAATGATTCTAATCCAGCATTTTATGCTCTTCTCAGATGAAAAAATTTCTGTAGAAGTAGAGGAAGGAGAAGAAAGTGAAGAATTTGATGAAGAAATTTTGAGGTTGCGCCAATTGCTAAAAACAAAATTAGTAGATCTTGAACTATCTGTTCGTGCTCTCAATTGTTTAAAAGCAGCTGATATTGAAACGTTGGGTCAACTATGTAGTTATCAGAAACATGATTTGTTAAAACTGAGAAATTTTGGGAAAAAGTCACTTAGCGAATTAGAAGAGAAATTAGAAAGTTTAAATCTTACTTTTGGAATGGATGTTTCTAAGTATAAATTAGATAAAGAGTAAAAAGATGAGACATAATAAAAAATTCAATCATTTAAGTCGAAAAGCGGCTCATCGAAAATCAATGCTGGCAAATATGGCCTGTTCACTGATATTTCACAAAAGAATTGCCACTACTGTTCCTAAAGCCAAAGCTTTACGAGTATATATTGAGCCACTTTTAACAAAAGCGAAAAGTGATAACACTCATTCACGTCGTGTCGTATTTAGTTATTTACAAGATAAAAAAGCTGTTACAGAATTATTTCAAAATATTGCTGTAAAAATAGCTGATCGCCCCGGTGGATATACTCGTATTTTACGTACCGGTTATCGTTTGGGTGATAATGCCGAAATGTGTATTATAGAGTTGGTAGACTATAATGAAAATATGTTAAAAGAAAAAGTTACAAAGAAAACTTCACGGACCCGTCGTTCTTCTAAAAAGAAAACCTCTGAAGATACTACTTCTGCTACATCTTTAACACAAAATACTCCATTAACAGAAAATAAAGAACAAACAGCAGATTCAGAAGTTTCCGAAAATAATTGATTTTTTAACTTTTAAGCTTTGGAAGAAATTGCTTTATTGTGAAAGATTGAAAATTAATTTCGCAAATATTGAGCCTTTTTATTAGATTCTGGTCGATACTCCATTAATTGGCATTAAAATTATTAAAATACGAGGCGTATAGGTCAAATACGAATATTCATACAAAAATGAATAACGCCGAGGCAAGCCTCGAAGAATCCTTTTGATTAAATTTGTATTAGGGAATAAAAATATTTTATCAGATAAGCTAACACTCCTTTCTTAGAAGATGGAATATGTAAGTGGGGGTGTTAAAATAATAAATTAAAATGATTATCCGCATGAATTCCTATTGTATATTCTTGACTTGAAATCGGTGTTGTAGCTTACAGCAGCAACAAGCAACCTATCGAAAATTGCTTCAGCTTCAGCCAACAATACATTTTAGATAAATTGAACATTAAACTACTACATAATTGTAAACAAGAAATTTTTTAAGGAAGATCATGCAAGTGAATGATATCCAACTTATTTATAAATAAATTACAACTTTTCAGAAAGGGAAATCCGTTGTAATACTACATAATGATACTTTGTTATTCATACTATATGCACTTGCAAAATGTATATACTATGAGTGTCTTGCTAATTCTCCATCTCATTTTTATGACAAATTTAATAAGAGTTTTATAAAAACTAAAGTCTTGAGCTAAAAGTGCATAGTTTTAAACTAACGTACTTGAAAAATAAATTTGATTCTATTTTCACTTAAACGCAGCTTTCAAGACTGCATCATTTTATATTTCAAAACTCGAGGACTCGAAACTTGTTAGTTTCCGGCTCATTGGACAATGACAATTCTCAGTTTAGAAACAAAAGTTACAAAAAGCAATTCAATTGTTGGGTTAAATGCGGATAATCATTTTATTTTCAAACACTTTTTTAACTGCGAAACATTTATTAGTAAAATTATTTTCGGATAAAAATTAATTTTTTATACCATTTTATTTATAAGAGCAGCTTATTAATTTTTGAAGAAAATTGTATTTTTGCAGTTTAAAAAAATTTCTCTAAAACTATGTCCAAAGCTGGAAATATTTTTGTAAAAGGAGCTCGTGTACATAATTTAAAAAATATAGATGTCGTCATTCCTCGTAACAAATTGGTGGTTATCACTGGCTTATCAGGATCAGGAAAATCTTCTTTTGCTTTCGATACCTTATATGCCGAAGGACAAAGACGTTACGTAGAAAGTCTTTCTGCTTATGCTAGACAATTCTTAGGCAGAATGAGTAAACCTGAAGTAGATTATATTTCAGGCATTCCACCAGCTATTGCTATAGAACAAAAAGTAAACACACGCAATCCTCGTTCCACTGTTGGAACTTCCACAGAAATTTATGAATATCTCAAACTATTGTATGCACGAATTGGAAAAACTTATTCTCCCATTTCTGGTACTCTGGTAAAAAAACATGAAGCCGAAGATGTTGTGGAAGCTGCTTTGTCTTATCCTGATGGCACCAACATCACCATTATGATACCCATTCATCTAAATGGAGACCGAAATTTAAAAGAACAATTACAAAGCTTTCAGATACAAGGCTTTAGTCGCGTTGAAATAAAAGGGGAAAGTTGGCGAATTCAGGATGTGTTAAAAAACAATCTTTTAATTGATACGCCTGAAGATATTTATTTGATTATTGATCGAGTAACTATTGATCATACTTCTGCTACCATTAGTAGAATGACAGATTCTATTGAAACAGCCTTTTATGAAGGGGATGGTATTTGCCTATTGAAGGTTGCAACAGAACAAGAAGAAAAAACATTGTCTTTTTCGAAAAAATTTGAAGCGGATGGTATTGAGTTTGAAGTTCCAACAGAACACATGTTTAGTTTCAACAACCCCCTTGGGGCTTGCCCTGTTTGTGAAGGATTTGGAAAAATTATTGGAATTGATGAAGATTTGGTTGTACCCAATAAATCTCTATCAGTTTATGAAGATGCGATTGCTTGTTGGCGAGGTGAAATAATGAGCGAATGGAAAAAAAGGCTGATAGCGACGGCTCATAAATTTGATTTCCCAATTCATAAACCTTATAATGAACTTACTGAAAGTCAACGACAACTGCTCTGGACAGGCAATGAATATTTTCCAGGTATAAATACTTTCTTCAAATTTCTGGAAGAAAATCAGTACAAAATTCAATATCGAGTCATGCTGGCTCGCTATCGAGGAAAAACAATTTGTCCAGCCTGCAAAGGAACTCGACTCAAGAAAGAAGCAAGTTATGTAAAAATTGGAGGGAAAGCAATCACAGAACTTATTTTGCTTTCTATGGAAGATTTGTATCAATTTTTTGAAGAGCTTCAGCTGGATAGACACGACCAAATGATTGCCAATCGCCTACTAACTGAAATTAAGAATCGTATTCAATTTTTGCTGGATGTCGGATTGGGATATTTGAATTTGAATCGGTTGTCAAATTCGCTATCAGGAGGTGAAAGTCAGAGAATTAACATCGCAACTTCACTGGGAAGCAGTTTGGTGGGTTCCATGTACATTCTTGATGAACCAAGTATTGGCTTACATCCTCGCGATACTGAAAAATTAATTCATGTGTTGAAAGAATTAAGGGATTTGGGTAATACGGTGATTGTTGTAGAACATGATGAAGAAATTATTCGAGCGGCTGATTACTTGATAGATTTAGGTCCAGGAGCTGGCAGACTTGGTGGTGAAATTGTTTATACTGGTGAAGCAAACATAAAAAATGATTTTTTAACAGAAAATAAAATTCAAAATTCCTGGACTTTAAAATACTTAACTGGAGCCGATGAGATTTCTGTACCAACTCATCGACGAAAATGGAACAATTACATAGAAATAATTGGAGCAAGTGAAAATAATCTGAAAAATTTCAATGTTAAATTTCCTCTTAATGTAATGACAGTAGTGACTGGCGTAAGCGGTTCAGGGAAATCATCGTTAGTAGAAGATGTTTTATATCCAGCTTTAAAAAAATATTATGGTGGAATTACCGATAAACCGGGGAAATTTTCAGATTTACGGGGCAGTTTACAATTAATTCATAATGTTGAATTGGTGGATCAAAATCCATTAGGACGTTCTTCTCGCTCTAATCCAGTAACTTACATTAAAGCTTATGATGAAATTAGGAAACTTTTTGCTGAACAACAACTTTCCAAACAAATGGGTTATACCCCTTCCTATTTTTCATTTAATACAGAAGGCGGACGCTGCGAAGAATGTCAAGGAGAAGGAGTAGTAAGGGTTGAAATGCAATTTATGGCTGATTTAGTAATGGAATGTGAGCAATGTCATGGAAAACGCTTCAAACAAGATATTCTGGAAGTCACTTATCGAGGAGCAAACATTTATGATATTTTAGAAATGACTGTCAACCAAGCAATTGAATTTTTTGAGCAATCAAAAGGAACGCTTGAAAAAAAGATTGTCAAACGATTAAAACCTTTACAGGAAGTAGGAATAGGCTATGTAAAACTGGGACAGTCATCCAGTACTCTTTCAGGCGGCGAAAGTCAGCGAGTGAAACTTGCTTCCTTTCTGGCAAATGAAAAAGATGAACCAACCTTGTTTATTTTTGATGAACCTACCACAGGTCTTCATTTTCATGATATTAAAACTTTATTGAAAGCTTTTGACTCGTTGATTTCGAAAGGGCATACTATTCTTGTTATTGAACACAACCTGGAAGTAATTAAATGCGCTGATCATATCATAGATTTAGGTCCCGAAGGTGGTGAAAAAGGAGGTTATATTGTTTTTGAAGGAACGCCAGAAGAACTTGTTCGTTGTGAGGCTTCTTATACAGGGAAATTTTTAAAAGAAAAATTGAAATAAACCTTTTATTTTTGAATCGTTTCCTAAATTTTAAAAAAGAGATAAATACTTTTTAGCGATTTTGAAAATTCTTCTTAAAAATTTGCTTAGTATCTTATAAAAGTCTATTTTTGTAGTGGGTAAGTCCTACACGACCAGCTCCTTTCAAACTCCCCCAGGGCTTGACCGCAGCAAGGGTAGAAAGTTGTAGCGGTGCGATGTAGGGGGCTTACCTTTTTTTATTTTATGTATGTTTTGATTTTCAGTTTAATTTCACGAAAAAATTATATATCCTTTACAAGAACTTGAGACAGATTTTCTTTATTTTCTTGTTGTAAAACGGTAATTTTTTCCCAGAAAGCATCCAACCATTTATTTTTGTTTGACAGGAACAAATCTGAACCATAAGTTTCAATTTTTTCATATAGCATTCCGACAGTAACTTGATGAATATCTAAAGCTGGTTGATAAGTTTTAGATTTTGTTTTTTCTGAAAAAACTTCAATCAATATTGACATATTTACTAATTGATTTAAAGTTTGATGGACTAATCGAATGGGAAGTTTATATTCAGAGGCAATTTGTTGAGCCGATAAAGGAGGTTTCTGTTGTTCAAATTGTTTTATTATCACATAAGTGATAAAAAGAGAAATAAATTTTTTATAGCGTAAACTTATATTTTGAATATCCACATCAAATTCATAATCATGGATACTTTGAGCTGCATAGGAAATTTCAGCCCCAAGTAGAAGAATCAAACAAGAAATTCGCAGCCAGAGTAAAAGGAGTGGAATGGCTGCAAAACCTCCATAAACGGCATTATACCGCGATAGGTTAATTTGTCCTTTGATATATAGTATCTGGAAAATTTGAAAGGCTGTTCCTGCTAAAACACCTGCTATCAATGCATTGACAAATTTTACTTGGGTATTGGGAATTAACAAATACATCAATGTAAAAATCAACCAGTTAAGAAAATAAGGAAGTAATTTAGCTCCAAAATTTAGTAAGGGACTTAGAAAATTTAAAAAAGAAATTTGAGAAAAAGTGGTATTTAAAAAAATAGAAAAACCGCTGGAAAGAATAATAAGTATCGGAAGAATAAGAATAATAGAAAAATAAGTGGTAAATTGTCGAATGGGGGAACGGGACTTTTTTACTTGCCAGATATTGTTAAAAGTATTTTCTATCAGTCTAAAAAAATTTGTAACAGACCATAATAAAATTACAATGCCAACACCAATAAACAAACCACCTTGCATGGTTTCCAGATATCTTTTTACAAAAGACATCACGGTGGGAATCACATCAGCTTGAGCTATAAAAGTTTTCTGAAGGGCGTTTTCAATCATTTTCTCCATTCCAAAACCTTTACCAACAGAAATAACAAGTGCAATTATGGGAACTACGGCAAAAAAAAGAGAATAAGTTAATGCTGAAGCCCGAATGCCAAGCTTATCATCTATATAACCCTTTGTAGCTATAATGATAGTTTTTACAAATCGATAAACAATTTTACGACCTTTACTTAATTCTGTTTCAGCAACTTTCCAAATGTCGTAACGAATAAAATTATAAATGCGAACAAAAAAATCTTTCAACGAAGACATCTTATTTAATTTTTAGGAAGTTAGCAATAAAAAACACTTAGATTCAAGTAATTATATAGATTTTAACTTGTAAATGCACAAACTTTTTTTGAAAGGAAACCTTTAACCGTAGAACAAAGGTACACAATTTGGGTAATGGTACAAAAAGGATTGAAACAAAAAGATATAGCGTTAGCTATCGGAAAAAATAAATCGGTTGTATCGTGTGAACTGCGTCGAAACTGCGATAATCGAAGGAGGGAATACAGAGCAGATTTGGCACAACGCAAATATGAAAACAGGCAGAAGAATAAGCCCAAACATATCCGTTTTACAGAAGAAGTAAAACAACATGTAGATGAATGCCTTGCAAAGGATTTCAGTCCTGAACAAATCAGAGGAAGAGCTACTGTGGAAGGCAGGGAATGTGTCAGCCATGAACGTATTTATTAATATGTATGGAAGAATAAAAAAGGAGGTGGTAATCTTCATACTCACCTCAGGCATAAGGGACACAGCTATCGAAAACGCGGAAATGTCAAAAACAGTAGAGGAATTATTAAAGAGAGGGTCGATATAAGTCAAAGCCCCGAGATTGTAGATCAGAAACAAAGGCTGGGAGATTTTGAAATCGATACTATGATAAGTAGAAGATATTTTGAACCCAAACCCTAAATTTTTAGGTAATAGCTATTTTCATTTTCTCCAGTAGTTTT
>DAOOVG010000066.1:0-13102 GCA_035369865.1 Paludibacteraceae bacterium
AAAATATACCCTAATTTATCCCTCTTAAAGTAGGATACTTTGCGGATAATCATTAATTTTTTATAACTATTTTCTGAAAAATATACCATAATTTATCCCTTTATGTTAGGAAACTTTGCGGATAATCATTTAAAATATTTATTGCTTGATTAAACATCTTTATTTTAGTTTGCTAAAACACTTAAAATACAATAACATACGAAAATTTTTCAGAAAATTTTAAGTATTTTTTTTACCCTTTTTTATAACAAAAAAATAAACTAATTTTGAAAGACTTTTCGGAGGGGACTTAACATTACATTATTCCAAATTAAATTTACATTCTGTATCAATTGCAGATAATCATTTTTAAAACATTGGATTTTAATCATTTTTTATAACTCACTTTTATGTCCAAAAAAAGAAAAATAAGCAGTCATTTACCTAAAAAAGAACTAATTCACTATATTACCACTATTTTTAATGAAAATCCTGAAAGAACATTCAATTACCGACAAATTGCGGCTGCTTTGAATATTCATTCCTCTTCACAACGCATATATATCCGCGGATTATTAGAAGAATTAGCAGAAGAAGATTTTTTAATTGAAGTTTCGCAAGGAAAATTTAAAGCCAATGTACGTAGTAAATATGTAGAAGGCATTGTTACGCGTACAGGTGTTAAAACATACGTGATACCAAACGATGGAGGAGACAAAATCTTTATCCCTGAACGTAAAACTAACCATGCGTTACCAAACGACCGCGTAAAAGTTCTTCTCTATGCTCACAGACATAATCAACCGCTTGAAGGAGAAGTTATTGAAATTTTAGAACGTTCTCAGAATACTTTTGTTGGTATATTAGAAGTTTCCGATAATTTTGCCTTCCTGGTGATAGATAATCATATTATGAGTAATGATATATTTATTCCAAAAAATAAATTGAAAAATGGCAAAAGTGGACAAAAAGCAGTAGTAAAAATCGTTGATTGGACATCAGAAATGAAAAGTCCAATAGGTGAGGTTGTTGACATATTAGGTAATAAAGGCGAAAACGACACAGAAATGCATGCTATTTTAGCCGAATTTGGCTTGCCTTATCAATATCCTGCTGAAGTTGAGAAAGCGGCCAATAAAATTGATGCAGGAATAACTCCACAAGAAATTGCCAAACGAATAGATATGCGTGATGTGGTAACCTTTACCATTGATCCTCGTGAGGCTAAAGATTTTGACGATGCTTTATCTATCCGTCAATTAGAAAATGGACTATGGGAAATTGGTGTACATATTGCCGACGTCACACATTATGTTCAACCAAACAGTATGATTGATCAAGAAGCTCAAAAACGTGGTACTTCTATCTATCTGGTTGATAGAACAATTCCTATGCTCCCTGAACGACTTTCGAATAATATTTGTTCTTTGCTACCGAACGAAGATAGATTGACTTATTCCGTAATTTTTCAACTGAATGATAAGGCAGAAGTGACAAACTATCAAATTGCTCGTACGGTGATACGTAGCAAACAACGCTTTACTTACGAAGAAGTTCAAAAGGTTATCGAGTCGGGCGAAGGAGACTACAAAAATGAAATTTTAAAATTAAATGAATTAGCACAAATTCTTCGAAAAAATCGTTTAAATAATGGTGCAATTAATTTTGAACGAGTAGAAGTACAATTTGAAATTGACAAAAAAGGAAGACCTCTTTCAGTATTCTTTAAAGAACAAAAAGAAGCCAACCAGTTAATTGAAGAATTTATGCTACTGGCAAACAAAACAGTGGCAACTCACATTGGAAAACCACAGAACGGAAAAAAAGCCAAGACATTTGTGTATAGAATTCACGAATCGCCTGATGCACAAAAACTGAAAGATTTTGCCAGCTTTATTAAAAAATTTGGCTACCAATTCAAAACTTCCTTGCCCAAATCTAAAATTTCAAATGAAATGAATAAATTATTAAATGATATACAAGGGAAAAAGGAACAAAATTTAGTTGAAACATTAGCTATCCGTTCTATGGCAAAAGCCATTTATTCTACAAAAAATATAGGCCATTATGGCTTAGCTTTCGATTATTATACTCATTTCACTTCACCCATTCGTAGATATCCTGATATGATGGTGCATCGTTTATTAACTCGCTATCTGGCAAATGGTCGCAGTGTGAACACAGAAGAATGGGAACAATATTGTGAGCATAGTTCCGATATGGAGCAACTGGCTGCTAAAGCTGAAAGAGAATCCATTAAATACAAACAGGTTGAATTTATGTCGGAAAGAGTAGGACAAATTTATAATGGAATTATTTCAGGAGTTACTGAATGGGGTATTTATGTGGAGTTAATAGAAAATAAATGTGAAGGAATGATTCCAATTCGCAATTTAGATGATGATTATTACATTTTTGACGAAAAGAATTATTGCCTTGTGGGAAGACATTATCAAAAACGTTATCGTTTGGGCGATGAGATAAAAATAAAAGTAGTAAAAGCAAATCTGGATAGAAAAGAATTAGATTTTGCTTTAGCTTGATGCTTATGTAGTTTTTCTGATTTTTTAAAAAAGAAGATTGCTATTTTTAAAAAATAACCCTATCTTTGCAAACACAAAAAAAAGAGGCCCCGTAGCTTAATTGAATAGAGCATCTGACTACGGATCAGAAGGTTACAGGTTTGAGTCCTGTCGGGGTCACAAATAAAGAGACTTTTAAAAACAAAAGGTCTCTTTTTTATTTTTCAAAGGATTTTTCTTCCAGAATTTTGAAAAAAATGAACTGAAACCCAATGCTAATCGGCTTTTAAGAGCATTCTATTAGATTTGGGAATTCAAAAAAAATTTTAAGATTTCCATAAACAATAAAAAATCATTCGATTGACAAAGAAATCATAGCGATAGTTGCTAATATAAGACCTACTAATAAGATAGTACTTGGAAAAACAGAATAAATAATTAATGATAAAACAATGGTTATTAAGGGTGCAAGGCCAGTCATAGGAGAAACGATAATAGCATTTCCGTAGCGATAAGCATAGACGAGTGTAAGAGCACCAATAGCATTCAGAATTTGACTAAAAAAAGAAAAAAGAATATTGTGCCAACCAGTATCTATTCGTGCATTAAAATCAGTCATAAAATAAGCTATAGGAGCTAAAATTATTGCCGTAATAGTCATATAAATGAAAACACTTTCTGCCTTCATTGATTTATTGGCAAATTTCATAATGAAGCCCTGTACTCCCCACATTAAAAAAACGAGCGATGAAAGAATAATCCAAATATATCCTTTTACATGGGAATCAGCTGGTTTATAAGAGAGCAAAAAAATAGCAAGTAAAGCTGCAACAATACCTATTTTTTGCCAATTTGTTGCTTTTTCATGTAAAAAAATTAGCGATAAAGTAATGGTGACGACAGGAGACATTGAAACAAATGGAAATACAATATAAGCAGGACCAAGTCGTAATGCTTCAAATAATATTAATTGACCACCTGCACCTAATAACCCAACTGAACTGCCTAAAAAAACTGATTTTAAAGCTGTATCTATTTTACCTCTTATAATATATAAAGCCACTAATGCACAGGGAATCATTGAAAAAGACCATGTAATATATCCAAAAGTTGCAGGGAATCCATTTTTTTCAGGAATTTCAATCAGCGCACCCCAAATACCCCAAGTGAAAGTCGTAATCAAAGCATAAAATAGCCACTTTTTCTTCATCTGAAATTTTTTCAATAAAAAATTATACCCTTTTTCGAAAAATTGTTTTTCTAATGAGACGATTAGTAAATCAATTAACTTTTAATGAATAAATTTTATTATAACCAGTATTATTATCCCACACATTATTGTTTGCCAAATGAATACTAAATTCAGGTCGATTAGCCAAAATTGACTTCGGGTCAGGTAAATTTAAATAAACATTGTATTCATTGCTTTTCATTTCAAGAGGGAGAGGATATTTTATGTTAATCTCATATTGACCTCCTGCAAACCAAAAACGGGGATCAACATTTATCTGACAAATAAATTTTTGAGAACTATCAGATTTTGAAATAAATATTAATTCAACATTTCTTGGATTCATAGGCGATGCAAACCCCGTATTTTTAATTTTTAATTTAACTTCAAAATCTTTACCTGCTTCCGGATTTTTACTAAATTTCCCTTCTGTTAATGATAGACGATACCCTAATCTTTTAGTTATTTCCTCCATACATCCATTTGTCTTCCAACCATTTAAAACAGAAGGATGATAATCTGAATTTAAATATGACCAATGATATTTTTCCATTTGTAACACCGCATTATCACAGCCTGAATAACTAGATAAGCCACACGTTTCTCCTCCCATCACTACATATTTAGTTTCTGCTTCCCAGAACGCTCTTTCCTGGGAATTACTAAAGGTTCCAACATCATTAGAGCTTGCTAAAAAACAATCATTGTGACAAGCTATCCTTGATAAATCTGACTGATTAAAGGCAGTAGCAAGAGTTATAGTATCCGAATAATTCAGATTAAAACATTTCAATTTAAATTTCGGAGTACGAACACAAATCATTCGTTCTGTAGGTAAAGCTTGTAAAAGTGCATCCAAAACCGCCCTACGTGGTGCATAATCTTCGGGAGTAGTAAGTGTCATATTAAAATGAGTAGTATAATACCATTCTCCCCAAACCCCAATAAAACCTGCTTCCATAACATAAATAACATCAGAATATTCAATCAAATAAGGAGTTATTTGTTGTATATGATTTAAGACAATATCTTGTGGGGCATCCCATGGCTTTTCTGATTCACTTGAACTATATGCAAAACGCAAAACACATTTACATCCGCCATCCCGTAAAGCTTTCATATTAGTTTCTAATCGAGATAAAAACTCATTTGAAATAGGTTTATCCTTAAAATCTTTTAAATAATAAATAGTTAAGAGTAAACTATTTCCTTTTGCTCTTACCGATTTTACAATTGAAGGAGTTAAAACGTTAGAGTTGGTTGTACTAAATTCATAATGACTATAAAAACCACGCTCAGGATTTATAATAGCAGAATCAGATATAACATAATTAACTTTTACAAATTCATCGCTATCATCACTAACAGGAGAATTGCTGCTACAGGAAAAAATTGATACTAGTAAAAATGAAATAAAAACAACACAGAAAATTAGTCTGTTCATAATGATAATGTTAATTAGTCTGTTCATAGTAACAATATTAAGAAAAAATTGATGAAATGAAAAAATAGCGATTAAATAAAAAAACTTGCAGGTACACATTAACTAAGCAATTCGAAACTGTACCTGCAAATTCTTTAATAATTGAGTTATTTCACAACTTAACTGTTAATAAAGGAGCTTTAACATCCGAACTTGCACTTACAGCAGGAAGTGCACCAGTTTCAGCCCAATCAGCATTAGAAGAAAATATGCCAAATTTAATTTCATCACCAAAAGTTGTAGGTATTAATTCTTTTGTAATTCGAGCTTCTAATTCTACAATTGTTCCACTGACAGTTTTTAAATTAGACATAGAAATAACACCACTACCTGCAGGAACTGCCTCAACCCATTCCCAACCATCTTGTGGCTTATCAGCTGGCCAGTTATAAACCGCAGCATCTGCCATACCTTCATTAAGAAAACCTTCAATCAAATAGTCTGCTCCACAAGGATCCCATAACCATGAATTACCTCCTGTAGCAGCGTTGTTATCTGAATTAATAAAAATATCCAGAGGTGCAACTTGTACCTGATCCAGTTTCAAATAAAAGTAAATGAAATTTTCATCAGCACAAACTTTCAATTCTTTTAAAGCTGTCAAAGAAGCACCTTCTGGAAGTGTTGCAGTTGCTAATTTATCAGCAGGGACATCAGACCAATCAGAAAAATTACCATCTATTTTAATAAGAGGCTTTGAAATAGAAACCTGATCAGTATAAGTACTACTTTCTCCATCATTCATGGCAGTCAATATTACTGTAAATGTACCCGAAGTTGAATAGAGATGAACCGGATTTTCTTCAGATGAAGTTGTATTGTCACCAAAATCCCAGGAATAGCTGGTTGCATTTTGTGACAAATTAGTAAAGAAAACACTGTCCCCATGAACTTCGTAAGAAAATAAAGCTTTCGGAACAACTTTATCCGAACTACAAGCAGTTATTAATAGCGTAACTACTGCTAAAAACATTAAATTAATGATTTTTTTCATAATGATTTTAATTTTAAAAATTAATAAATAGAAATAATTTTAGAATTTGAATTAATAATAATTTGGGTTTTGAGGAATTCCACTTACTGAGGTCTCATCAAAAGGAATAGGATACTGAATTTTATTATCTGTATAATTAACAATTTCCCATGGATGAACTCCTGCATATCTTCGATCCATATTGTGTTTATTCCTGTAAATATCTATAGTTCGAAAACCTTCAAAAGACAATTCAAGACGACGTTCATCTAGAACTATATCTAAAGCAGATAAATATCCACGAGGAGTCATGTTTTCTAATGTAAAGAGTTCATCCCCCGTTAAACCTGCCCTACGACGAATGGTATTAACATCATCTAATGCTTCCTGTTTCTTTTCTAATTTGGCATAAGCTTCAGCCCTATTCAGTATTACTTCTGCCCAACGTATCATTACTGGTGAACTTAACATGGGGTCTCCATCTTGATAAGAAAATTTAGTTACGTAATAAATAGGGAATGAATTTCTATTTAACATTTTCTTTACTATCCGTACGGGTTGTTTTTCACCTTTCCACATAATATATTTTTGGGGATAAGTATTAACTATTTCTGTTTCTACATAAATTCTTTCAGAATTTTCAGTAAAATAATATTTCCCAGCATTACCATCAAAAGTAACATCTCGAATTTCATTCGATCGAAAATCATCGCCATCGCTTGCTACAGGCCAATATACCATATAATTTGAAGATGTTGAACTATATTTGGGAACTACAAAGTTATAACGAATATCATTGGGGTATCTTTCATAAAGATTATTTAGAGGGTCAGAAGAATATACTTCACCCCAACCCATGCCATCATTCAAATACATAGAAGCAATAGAAGATTGTCCTCTTGATTCGATAGAGGTATGCGCAATTGCCCATAGTGTTTCTTTTGAATTCAAGGCATTAGCAAAATATTTTGGGAAAGTTGCTGTAGGTTCTAACTTAGTTATAGGATCAGCACCATCTAACATCTCATTAACTAAATCTACAACTTCCTGATTCTTCTCCATATAAAGATATACTCGGGTTAGTAAACCTTGCGCAGCTTCCTTTGAAGCATAACCAGCATTGCCTCTTCGTGTACCATTACTCATTAATCTTATGGCATTATTTAAATCTGATACAATTTGATCATAAGTTTCTCCTACTGTAGCTCGCTCTGTAACCGAAGTGTCAGTACTTTTCCGTAACACGATTCCTAAATTGTCTCTTCCAAATGAATAAGGTTTTGCGTATAAAGTAACCAAATGAAGGAAACAAACTGCTCTTATAAAATAATTTTCACCTTTAAGATAATCCGATTGAACTGATACGCCATCAGGTAATGATTCAATTACCGAATTAGCCCCATAAATTATTCTGTATGCAAGCCACCACAAAGTACTCACATTTTTTAAAGTTGGATCATTCTTATAACATGTAGCTTGATAAAGCACATCTGAAGTCCTTCCAGATAAACAAATATTATCACTTGGATATTCACTCATTTGAAGATAATGCCTAACATAGGAATTTCCACTTGCATATAGACCTCTATATTCAAATTCGTCTTTAAACATTGAATAATTTCCATCTGTTATATATACTGCACCTCCTGGATCTTTGGTTATTTGTTCAGGAGTCATGGCATCGGAAGGAAAATAATCCAAATCGCATGAAACCATTATAAAAATAAATGGGACGAAAAATAAAAATAACTTTTTCATATTAGTAGTATTTATTTGTTCTTAAAAAATATATTAAAAACTCAATTCCAAACCAATTAAGAATTGGCGACTTACGGGATAGTGGTCTGTATAAAGTCCGGCAAGGGTATAATCTGAAGTTCTTAAACTAACTTCAGGGTCTGTACCTGAGAATTTTGTATAAGTAAATATGTTATCACCAGATAAGTACAATTTACACTGATTGATATGCATTAATTTGAGATACTTGTCTGGGATAAGGTAACCCAAAGTTAAATTCTTAATTCTAATAAAACTTCCATCTTCTAAATATCTTGAAGAAATGCTATTTGAAAGTTTATTGCCATTCATTACTAGTTTTGGGTGTGTAGCAATGTCTCCAGGCTTTTCCCATCTTGTCCATCCCAACTTATTTTTTTTCATGGATATTTGATTGTATCCTAAATAAGCGCCATCAGCATCTAGAGACATCCTATTATAATCATATATTTTATTCCCATAAGCGAAATTTGCATTAAAACTCAATTGAAATGATTTAAATGTAAAATTATTCAACCAACCTCCACTAAATTTAGGCGTTGCCTTTCCAACAACCTGATAATCAGCCTCGTTAAAATTATTTGTAGGAACTCTGTCAACAATTTTTCCATTAGTATCGTACACCAATTTCTCCCATAAAGGATCGCCATTGGCAGGGTCAACTCCTAACCATTTTGGCATATACCAACTATAAATGTCTTGTCCTCTTTTAACCTGTTGATTAACATTACTTCTGGATTGTAAAAAAGGTTTGTCGTTTGGTGTTGATGTTACTTCATTGGAATTGAAACCCAAGTTAAATCCCATTTCCCATTTAAAAGAAGTAGTTTTTATATTGGTTGTGTTTAACTGAATTTCTACTCCCTGATTACGTACACTTCCAATATTTTCAGTTGTTTCAAAGAATCCTGTAGAAGGGGCTACTGGAACGTTTAATAAAAGATTTTTATTATTAATGTTGTATAGATCCAAGTTTATTTCAATACTTTTCCATAGATTAATATCCATGCCAATTCCTGCCATATATGCAGATTCCCAACCTAAATATGGATTAGCAAGTCTATTGGGTATGGCTGCGACATTATTTTGATAAGAACTATTCAATGAATAGGTGGACAAATATCTAAATGTTCCAATATTAGAATTTCCAGTGACACCATAACTTGTTCTCAATTTTAAGAATGTAATTAATTTATTATCCATTAAAAAATTTTCTTTGCTAAGTATCCACGAAGCTGCGCCTGAAGGAAAATACCCAATCCGATTTTTTGGCCCGAAAGTTGAACTTGCATCTACTCGTAATGAGGCTGTTGCAAAATATTTTCCTTCATAACTATACTGAAGTTGCCCAAATGTTGACCAACTTCCACCAGGAATTTTATATCCTCCCACTCCGTAAACACTGCTAGCATTAAGAGCATCCATCCCATTTGGCATACCTATTCCCGAAGCCGAAGTATATTCAGAAGTATAATTACCATATTCCCATCCTAATAAACCATTAACTGAGTGCCCTTTTGAAGTAACATTTGCTTTTAATAAATTCGTAGTTCCAAAAGAGTTATTCAAAGAAATATTATTATAAAGATAACCTTTTGCATAATTTGGGTCATAAGTTCTTGGATCAATAAATTGAACGTTTTTGTATGTACTTTGGGCCATTCTGTTGGTAGTTGAAAAAGACAGCCAATCAAAAATTGACCAGTTTAATTGGAAATCTGCAGTTAATTCATTTGAACGAACTTTATTATAATTGTACTGTTCGCTATGTAATGCATTCCATTTGTCTTGTGAATACCATGGTTTCCCATTATCAGGTCTTACAGCTCCAGAAATTTTAATGATTTCTCCATTTTTATCATAAGGGATATCCCAAGGCATTTTAGTGTAAGCATCATTTAATGTTGTCCAACTTGAAGCTTCTCTATCGTTTGAATTGTTATATGCTATTCTAATATTCATGTCTAAATTTTTAAACAATTGGGTGTTTAAATTTAATCGAGAAGAAATTCTGTTAAAATAAGTATTAATTAGAGTTCCATCTTCATTATAATAATCCAAACTTAAAAAATATCCTGTTTTCCCAGTACTTCCAGATGCAGAAACATAGTAATCTTGAGTCATTCCATTTGAAAAGAATGCTTTTAACCAGTTGAAATCCTGAACCAACAGTTCGGTAGGACGTAACTGTTTGAATAATGAAGGACTATATAGTTTTTTATGCATGTAATAAAGTTCTTCCGAGTTCATTAATTTAAAATTTCCAAACAAAGGAGATTTTTGTCCTCCTCTCAATCTAAAATCGATTTTGGTTGGTTGGTTTTTTGCAGCAGATTTAGTTGTAACAACAATAACTCCACCCGATGCTGCTGCACCATATAATGCAGTAGCACCTGCATCCTTCAAGACAGTAATAGTTTCAACGTCATTCGGGTTGAATGTCCCTCCTGGAATGCCATCTACAACATAAAGAGGTTCATCATCAGCTGAAATTGAACCAGTACCTCTAATACGAATTTCAGCAGCAGCACCAGGTTGACCTGTTGCATTATATACAGTAACTCCTGCAACTTTACCTTGCAACATGTTTCCAACATCAGAAGTAGTAACATCTGTTAACTGATTAGATGAAAGAGATACAACTGAACTGGACATTTCAGCTTTTTTCTGGCTTGAATACCCCATAACAATAATTTCGTCCATCATAAAATTATCTGGTTCCAATGCCACATCAATCGTACTTTTTTTACTAACTTTTTCTTCAACCGATTTATATCCTACGTAAGAATATAACAATACAGCATTTGAAGGAACTTCAATAGAATATTTTCCATTAATATCTGTTACTGTTCCTTTTGAAGTACCTTTAATCAAAATGCTTACCCCTGGTAAAGGCTGTTTATCTTCAGCAGAAATAACCTTTCCTTGAATAACTGTCTGTGCAAATACTCCTATAGAAATACTGAGGAAACTTAAGCAGACAAATAGGATTTTTTTTGTTCTCATGTTTTTAAATTTTAAAGATTTAAGATGTAATTTATTAAAATATTGTGGTGATAAAAGAAAAATCTGTATTTCTAGTAAACTTGAATTAAATAATTATTTTTAAAAGAAGTTTTAATCACTGGGTTTGAACCATTGACACTAAATGTATTTTTTGAATCTGAAGTATATTCACAAACCGAGTAGTTCCTATTTTGTTCTAATCCTCTTAATTCAATATTCCCATTCCATTTATCTGCATAAAATGCGTAAAATAATGTATCCCCCTTCTGAATGACATGAGCTTCAGGCTTGTCATAAGCAATATCATAAAGATTTAAATAATTACCTTTTGAAAGCATTTTTTGGGAATAAATATTAATCCATTTTTTATAAATTTTTTCTTTATCAGGAGTTAACAAGTAGCTCCCTTTAACAAATGGATTATCCTTTGGATAAGTAAACTTAGAACCGACAACGCCACCTATTCCTATTTGAGAAGCAAAATCTATCCCGTTATCGCTAAGTTCAACATGATCGGCATAATATGCGATCTGATCATTGATAGCCTTATATGCTTTTCCCTTCAGTCTGATTTGCCTACTTGATGTGGGATCAGAAGCAACAGCCTGATTCATAAATGGAATAATAAAATAATTCACAGCGCATCCGCAGGGACATATTTGAATTACAACATGAGGTTTATATTGTTGAGAAACATTCAAAATATTCTCAAAATAAGTAGGAAATTTTTCAACTGCTTGTTCTGGATAAGTTAGTTTACTTGCAGGGTTATAATCTGGTGGACAACAATTGAGATGCTGACCATCTATTTTGAGGCCATCAAAATTCCATTCCACCAAAAAACGATGCAAGAGATTGTTGGTATAGAGCTTTGTAACTTCATTAACAGGTGAAAGATAAAAACTATTCCACCATGTAATATACTGAGGAATACCCTCTTCAGTAAGTAATAGAACTTCTGGATGCTCTTTCAGTAATTTAGAACAAGGATCTGCTGCCAATGGTGCCCACCACAATTTTGCTTTTAAACCATAATTGTGAATTTCATCAGTTAATTTCCTTAAGTCATTATTTCCACCAGGGAAGCGTTCATTTACTTCCCAATCACCTTCAGCAATTTGATAACCATCATCTACATCTACCCATTTAAATCCTAATTCTTTTACTTTAGGGAGAGTATTAATAATTTCTTTAATAGTAAACATTCTTTCATAACCCCATGCACACCATACAGGTTCAAATGCTTCAGGTTCTGACTTAGCAAATTTTAAATTTTTTTCTGATTGCATAAAATTAGAGAATTGTTTAAGTGGATTAAAAAAGTCACCAGTATGCAATTCTACAAAACTATCATAAGTGCGAATCGTATCGTTTTTACTAAATATTATAGGTTTAGAATATTCATATTGAAGTCCAAAAGTTGCATAGTCATTGTATTTGATCCATTTAACAGGCATAGAAATCATTTTTAAGGTAGTTTCCGTTAAACCTACTGCTAAACCTCCATCCTTTCTCCACATATTTACCATAGGAATTCCACCTCCATAATCCGAATTATTCATTCCCAAATAATTTTTTTGATTGAATCCTTGTTTTACCGGTAATATCCAATCTTTTCTTTGATTGCTTGAAGATGGCTGAAAAGACCACATCACAGTATCGTGATTCAATGGCATAATCCTAATTTTATGATTTCCCCATGAATTCACAGTCAAAGTTTTGTTCCCTTTATTTACATAAAATGTCTTAAACAATAACATGTTGGAAAACTTCTCCGGAATGGTAATTATTTGGTTTTTTTCGATATTAAATCCATCCTTTTGAAATTCACCTTTTAAAATGTAAACAACAGCATTTCCTTCTTTGCTTTTCTGTATGTTTACCAATTTGAATTTGTCAACTGATAATTCCTCAGCTCTAAGTTCATCGGAAGGATAAAAATTAGTATAAAATGGCTTTATATTTTTATCTAGAGAAGAAAATTTGACTTGCATCAAATCATTAATTTCCATTTTCAGTTCGCCATTGGTTATTATTACTTCTTTAGTACAAGAAGAGAAAAATAATATTATACCAATAAATGTTATTGTTAAATTTAAACGGGTATTCATTTTTGACAATTTTTTAAATAT
>DAOOVG010000067.1:0-12389 GCA_035369865.1 Paludibacteraceae bacterium
AACACCGATTTCAAGTCAAGAATTTACAATAGGAATTCATGCGGATAATCATATAACTTTTATCAATTATATTCTTCTGCTTTCCCTGTTAATGAACAACGTAGTTACAGCGGTTTAATCAAAATATTGGGAAATAATAACCATTTCTCAGCAAACGCTATACTAAATAATGACAAATTCATCGGCATATTTAACTATTGGGAATTTGAGCCATTTTACTTTATAGAACATTTTGCCATTGCAAATAATTTGCGAGGTCAGCATTATGGTACTGACACGATGAAATCATTTCTTTCTCAAACTCAGTTACCTGTTGTTCTTGAAGTTGAATTGCCCAATACCGAAGTAGCAATAAAAAGAATTCAGTTTTATGAAAGGCTTGGTTTTTCTTTGTTGCCAAATGATTATTTTCAGCCTCCTTACGGAAAAGAAGCTTTACCTATTCCACTGTTTCTTATGTCGAATGATAAATTATTTGCCTCGAATAATTTTCATTTTCTAAAAAAGGTGATTCATACAGAAGTATATCATTTTGAATACTTATCTTAGAAATATTTTTTACATCATTCTTATTTTTTCGTGAAAATTTTTTCAAATTGTTTCACGATTGACATTTTAACAAAATTAAACAGTAAACAATAGAAAATTCGACATAATTAGCATCATTTTTTTTATTTTTGTAAAGTCATATTTAAAATCAAGTAATTTATATGAAAAAATATTTTTTGCCTTTTATAATAATGGCTTTTTTAACAGCTTTTTCTTCAATTTCAGCTCAAAAAGCAATTATTACCTTTGAAGAGAAAGTTCATGATTTTGGTAAAATTCAAGAAGATGGAGGTAAAGTAAGTTATAACTTTATTTTTAAGAATGAAGGTAATTCACCTCTTGTAATTTCAAGAGTTCAAGCTTCGTGTGGATGCACTACCCCCGTTTGGACAAAGTCACCTATTGAACCAGGTAAAACTGGCTCTATTACAGTTACTTACAATCCACTTGGACGACCTGGTATTTTTAACAAAACTATTACTGTTTTTAGCAATGCCACCGAAGAACAAGTTCAATTGACTATCAAAGGAGAAGTAATTCCAGGAAAGAAAAATGATAATGAGGAATACCCAATTTCGATTGAAGGAATTCGTTTAAAAAACAAAATTGTTCAAATGAACAATATTACTAAAGGTACTATTCAAACCAGAGAAGTTCCTTTTTTAAATTCTACCAGTCAAAAAGTAAAAGTAAGTATTGAAGGATTACCATATTATATTACTGCTAATATAATACCAGAAACTGTACCTCCACAAGAAAATGGAAAAATTATTTTTTCTCTCGATTCAAGAAACTGTCAACAGTGGGGACCAATTTCTGAAGATGCTTATTTAGTGGTTAATCGACAAAAAAAGTTTTCTGAAGACAATAAACTTCTTATTTTTGCCAATATTGTTGAAGACTTTAGTAAGCTTACCGTTGAAGAAAAACAAAATGCTCCCATTATATCTATTTCAACCTTATTACTTTCATTTGGCAATTTAAAATCTGGAGATAAAAAATCAGGAAGTTTCATTATACAAAATATTGGAAAAAATCCCCTGGAAATCAGAAGAATCATAAATAACAACAAAGAGTTAAAAATATATCCAGTAAAATCAGTAGGTGGCGGGAAAAAAGCTCAATTGAAAGTAGAGGTAGATACCAAAAATTTACTTCCAGGAGAATATAGAAAAAGTTTTACTCTCCAAACAAATGATCCTGATAATAGCTTTATAATTTTAACTACAACTTGGACTATTTCAAAATAAAAAAATCTTTTTGTTAAATCGAATCGAAATTATGAGTTGTGGTTTGTTTAGTGTGAAAACTATTTGAATATGCCTAAAAATTCCAATAAACATCCAGAAAACGATCCTTTATTTAAAAATTTAAGTGTAAATGAAGGAGTTGATGAAGTACCTACTACCAATCCCTATCAACAAAAAAAACAAAAAAGAAAAATTTATTCTGTTTCTGAATACATTTATGGAATTTTAAATGGAGATATTTCTATTTTAAGTCAGGCAGTTACTCTGATAGAAAGTTCATTGCCAGAACATCAAAAAATTGCTCAGGAAATAATTGAAAAATGTTTACCATATGCTGGCAAATCAATTCGAGTAGGAATTACAGGAGTTCCAGGGGCAGGTAAAAGTACTTTTATTGAAACATTGGGAATGTATTTGGTACGTTCAGGACATAAATTGGCAGTTCTGGCAATAGATCCCAGCAGTGAAAGAAGCAAAGGAAGCATATTGGGAGATAAAACGCGAATGGAAGAATTGTCTGCTTCAAAGAATGCTTTTATTCGTCCTTCGCCGTCAGCAGGGACATTAGGAGGAGTTGCAAGAAAAACGCGTGAAAGCATTATTCTTTGTGAAGCTGCTGGTTTCGATACTATTTTTGTAGAGACAGTGGGTGTGGGTCAATCAGAGACAGCCGTTCATTCTATGGTTGACTTCTTTTTATTGATACAGATTGCAGGAGCTGGTGATGAATTGCAGGGAATAAAAAGAGGCATTATGGAAATGGCCGATGGTATCGTGATAAATAAATGTGACGGGAACAATGTCGATAAAGCTCAAATTGCTAAAATTCAGCATCAAAATGCCCTTCGATTATTTCCTCCAACAGAATCTGGCTGGTCACCTGAAGTACTTACTTGTTCGGCTCTCGAACGAAAAGGTATAAATGAAGTATGGAATATGATTGAAAGATATGTTCAATTTACTAAAGCAAATGGCTATTTTGAATATAAACGAAACAACCAATCAAAATACTGGATGTACGAAACTATTGATGAACAACTTAAAGTTAATTTTTATCAAAATGAAGAAATTCAGAAAAAATTGATTGAAGTGGAGAAAAAAGTACTTGCCAACGAAATCAGTTCTTTTATGGGAGCAAAAATATTGCTCGATTTGTATTTCAAAAAATAAAGATTTTATATTAAAAATAGAAACTCCAATTACCTACATATTTTGCTTGATATCAATAAAATATATAATATTTCCTGTCTGGATGGCTTAAAACAAATTTCAGAAAACACCATTGATTTAATTTTTACTGACCCTCCTTATTATCAATATCGTGCTCAAAATATACAAGGGCTTAAAAATCATAAAGATTTAGTTACTGAATTTGATTTTGATCATTTTGATTCAGAAAAAGATTATTTGGATTTTTTGAGGAGGGTTTTAGCGGAATGTTATCGAGTAAGCAAAGAAGGAGCAAGTGGTTATTTGTGGTGTGGTGATGATTTTGTTTCCTATTTCAATCGTCTGGTGGAACAAGTTGGGTTTCAATTCAGGAAAGTTATACACTGGCATAAAACAAACCCTTTCCCTGCTATTTCAAGCCGTAAAATGTTTTCAAACAGCATGGAAATGCTTGTACATTTTTCAAAAGGTACTCCAAAAACCTGGAACTATAAATCAGTAAATGAAATGCATAATTTTATTGAAGCACCTATCTGTATGGGGAAAGAACGTACCAGGCATAAGACTCAAAAACCTTTAAAAGTGTGCATTCCATTTATTGAAATAAGCAGTAATGTAGGTGATTTGATTCTCGATCCTTTTATTGGTTCAGGAACAACAGCAGTTGCTTGCAAAATGTTAAAAAGGAACTTTATTGGATTTGAAATAAATGAAGAATTTTGCAAAATTGCAGAAAATCGGATTTTACATACAAAAAATGAATAAAAAAAGAATACCCTTTTTGGATATTCTTTTTAAAAAAGCTTTGTTTATTATTCTTGTTTACTATAGCCCCATTTTAAATACACTGCACCCCATGTAAAGCCTGCACCAAAAGCGGTAAGAATAATATTATCTCCTTTTTTAAATTTATTTTCATATTCCCAAAGACATAACGGAATACTAGCCGCTGAAGTATTACCATATTTATTAATATTGATAATAACTTTCTCATAATCTAAACCTACTCGCTGAGCAATAGCATCAATAATTCGTAAGTTTGCTTGATGAGGGATTAACCAATTAACATCGTCTTTTGTAAGATGATTTCTTTCCATTATTTTTACTACGGCGTCAGACATGTCGGAAACTGCATGTTTAAATACATATTGACCTTCTTGATAAATGGTAAACATTTTTTTATCTACTGTTTCATGAGAAGGGGGATGAGTTGATATGCCACCATTTGTGCCTAAATGAGAAAAACCAATTCCATCAGTAAAAAGAACAGAGTCAATAAAACCTACTTCCTCTTCTGTCGGTTCTACCAGGACTACCCCGGCAGCATCACCAAAAAGAGGCGCAGTGGTACGATCTTCATAATTTGTAAGAGAAGTCAATTTTTCTGCTCCTATTGCCAGAATTTTTTTATATCTTCCTGATTCAATAAAAGCAGCTGCGGTAGTAAGAGCTACAATGAATCCTGCACAGGCAGCCTCTAAATCAAAAGCTATGGCATTTTTTATTCCAACTTTTTCAGCGATAATTGAGGCACACGAAGGTAAAATATAATCAGGAGTTGCTGTAGCACATATTATCATTTCAATTTCTTCAGGTTTTGTGCCTGTTTTTTGAAATAAATCTTCAATGGCTTTTACTGCCATAAATGAAGTTCCCAAATCCTTATCTTTTAAAACATGACGTTCTTTAATTCCCACACGACTGGTAATCCATTCATCACTTGTGTCCATCATGGTACTTAATTCATCATTGGTAAGGATATAATCTGGAACATATCCTCCAACTCCTGTGATTACAGCATTAATTTTAGCCATTTTTTAATTTAGATATAAAAAGTAGCCTCAGAAGTAATTGTTACTGAGAGCAAAATAATTTATTAATTTTAAAATAAAGATTTTCAAACGGATGCAGATTTCTCTATAGCTAATTTTCCTCGATAATAACCACATTCGCCACAAACAGTATGATAAATATAAGTGGCGCCACAATTTGGACAAATAGCTAATGTTGGAATTTTTGCTTTATCATGGGTCCTTCTCTTAGCAGTACGTTGTTTTGAATGTTTTCTTTTTGGATGTGCCATTTTTTCTATTATTTATTTATTTATTCAATTATCAATGTTTTGTAAATCCCAATTAAAATCTGTAGTTGGTTCCTGCGATAAGAAATCATTCTCATCATTCATCTCAAATAAGTCATTCTCAGCATCTTCTTCTTCGGCAGGATGAACTATATGAATTTTTAGTTTATTTATCATTGTCTTGTTACATTCACCTGGCGGATGAACATGCTTAATGGGAATATTCAATACCACAAATTCATATAAAAACCATGCTACATTAATTGCACCTTCTGATTCAGGCACAATAACTACTTCATTTTCTTCAGAATATTTATTTCCTAACTTTACATCTAAATTTTCCTTGTCATGAATAGGTTGATTCATATCCTCCAAGCAACGTGTGCATTGCAACACAACATAACCATCAAGAACAAAATCAAGATGATAAAGTGTTGATCTTTTCTGAACAGTAACTGTTGCTTGAATATTGCCTCTTTGAACTTCAGGACTATCAATTTTTTGAAAATAAGCATCGTCTAAATTAAAATGATAAACTTGAGGTTCATTGGATAAATCCTTTAAATTGACATTATATAATTCAAATTTTGACATGGCTTATTAGCAATTAAAAAAACGGTACAAAGGTATAAAAATCTCTGCAATTGTAAAATAATTTAATTTTATATTTTATTATAAAGCCTTCGAGTCATCTGGTTAATGAAATTTCCTCTACTTATGCCTTTAAAATTATTCTAAATACGGTTCCTTTTTTTATTTCAGATTGTTTAACAAAAATTTTACCCTGATGATATTCTTCAATGATGCGTTTTGCTAACGAAAGGCCCAATCCCCATCCACGTTCTTTAGTTGTAAATCCCGTATTGAAAATAGTTTTGAACTGTTTCTTTTCAATTCCTTTTCCTGTATCCTTAACATCAATGACATATTCATTATGTTTTTTCTGAATATATATATCAATTTCCCCATTCCCTTCCATAGCATCTACTGCATTTTTACACAAATTCTCAATTACCCATTCAAAAAGTGGAACATTTAATTGGATCAGCATCGGCTCTTCACCCAAAAAATGGCATTGAATGTTTACTTTCTGAGAAGTACGTTTGCTTATATACTGGGTGGCATTTTGTACAACTTCTTTCAAATTTACTACTTTCAACTCAGGTGCAGAACCTATTTTTGAAAATCTTTCTGCTATGATAGACAGACGGTCAACATCTTTTCCCATTTCTTGTAACAATTTATCATCATATTTTGCTTTTAGCAACTCAAGCCAAGCTAATAAAGATGAAATTGGTGTTCCCAATTGATGGGCTGTTTCCTTCGAAAGCCCTACCCAAACTTGATTTTGTTCAGCTTTCTTGGTTGCAGAAAAAGCCAGATAAACCACGATCAGAAAAATAATGATAACACCCATCTGAACATAAGGGAAATATCGTAATTCTTTCAACAAATAGGAGTCATCATAATAAATATATTGAATCGTATTATCAAGACGAACTTCAATGGGCGGATTCTTCCTTTTGAAACGTTCAATTTCTTTTTTGTAAAACTTGTCAACATGGGTAGAAGGTTCTTTTACATTCAACGAAGACAGTAAATTGTTATTGACATCAGTCATAATTACTGGAATAGTAGTATTATTAGCAATAATATTTGAAAAAAAATCAACATTTGTATTTTCATCTGCCATGATGAATTGCCGCAATGCTTCTGCCCATATTTCCATTTTTTTATGTTCTTCCAACGTCAATGATTTAACCAGTCTGTTAGTAAACAAAATGGAAAGAATCACAATAACAATGGCAACAATAATAAAAATTGATTTTAAACGTGGTTTGATGAAATAAATCTTTTTAAGTGAGATCATAATAAAATTTATAACCAGATTCAGTTAGCAATTGAAGTTTCAAAAATAATAAAAAATTTTCGAGAATTTTTAATTCTACATTATTTATACATATCTTTGAAGGTTGAAAAGTCATTAATAGTCAAGCAAAATCTTAAAACTATTTTTTATGCATAGAGCAGGATTTGTAAATGTAATAGGCAACCCAAATGTAGGAAAATCTTCCTTGATAAATGAACTGGTAGGCGATAGAATTTCTATTGTTACTTCAAAATCACAAACTACCCGGCATCGGATATTAGGCATAGTTAATGAAGAAGATTTTCAAATTATATATTCAGATACACCAGGGGTATTGATACCTAAATACGGCTTACAAGTTTCTATGCTTCAGTTTTCACGCTCAGCACTCACTGATGCCGATGTTCTGATTTACGTAACTGATGTTTTCGATCAACTGGATAAAAACATTGATTTTATAAATGCAATCAATCAGAATCCTGCACCTTTGATTGTGATTATCAATAAGATTGATTTAATTGATCAACATAAATTAGAAATGCTGGTTGAAAATTGTAAAAATATTTTCCCAAGGGCTGAAATTTTACCCGTGTCGGTGCTTCATAAATTTAACATTGAACCTTTGAAAAAAAGAATCAAAGAATTACTTCCCGAATCACCACCATTTTTTGATAAAGATCAATTAACTGATAAGCCAGAACGTTTTTTTGTAAGTGAAATTATTCGTGAAAAAATTCTACTTCATTACGAAAAAGAAATTCCCTATTCCGTAGAAGTTGAGATCGAAAAATTCACAGAAACTGAAAAAATTATTCACATAAGTGCTATTATTTATGTAGAACGTGATTCTCAGAAAGGGATTCTTATAGGTCAGGGGGGAAAAGCATTAAAAAGAGTCGGGATAGAAGCGAGAAAAGATATTGAAGCGTTTTTTTCAAAAAAAGTATTCCTTCAATTATTTGTAAAAGTTGAGAAAGACTGGCGAAACAAAGAAAAAAAATTAAAAGATTTTGGTTATCAAATTGAATAAATTTAGACAATTTTTATGAATTAAATTACTATTTTAAAATTTTCTCGAAAAAATTTTGATTAAAATTTTAACCTTATGAAGAAAAATAACTGTATTAAAACTTCCATATTGGAAAAATTGATATAACAAGGCTATAATTTTAAAGCTTTCAAAATAAATTGCTCATTATAAATGATTTACTTTGATCATTAAAGTAAGAAATAAAAAATATTTAAATCTTTTCCTCTTAATTTTATTAATTGTACTGTTTTTGGTATAATTATTGTTAATCTCTAAAAAATAAAAAATATAAAAATTAATAAAGTGAAACAAAAAATTTATAAAAAAAGATAGAAAAAATTTGTATAATTACTTTTTTTATATATATATTTGCAAAAGTTACTTTAAACTTTTTGTGAAAGAAAGAAATGAAAATATTATTTATAAAAAATTATACCTTTATAAAAACATTTTTTAGCTAAATAAAATTTAAGTTGAACAAAATTTATAAATCCACTAAGCTTATGAAAAAAATTTTATTGAGTGTTATGTTAATGGTAGGTGCCATTGCTTATACATCTGCACAACAAGCAGAAGCTCCGAAAACACCTGATGTATCACATTGGTCTGCTGGCGTTAAAGCTGGAATTGATTACTTTCGGGTAGCTCCCTCAAGTACAGTAAGTTCCTATATGGGATTTGATGGAACAATGGCCCGATATGCTAACAATGCATCGTGGATGGCTCCTGGAGTCGTGGTAGAATATACTTTTAATCCTTTGTTTGGAATAGGAGGCGATTTTAGTTATTTAACCTACAACAGAAATACTGGTTTGGGTCACACTTTTGATTTCACCTTATATGGTTCTGCTAATTTACTTAATTTACTTGCTCCGAAGCGTGCAGGATTTTGGGGGAAAGTCAATATTAATGGAAATTTAGGTGCAGGGCTTGGGCTTTATTCTTATTCTAATGTTGCAGGAGTTACAGATGCAGACAACGCAAAATCTCCATTAGCAACAGTAGGATTAAATGCTGAATATCGCTTAAGTAGGGTGTTATCATTAGGTCTTGAAGGCCAATATCGCTACTATTTCAGAGAAAATTTAGGTGGGCAGAGTGTGAATTCACTGGGTTGTGATGCCTTAGTAGCTTCTATTGGACTTCGTTATAAATTTACAGGAAAAGATAAAACACATGTTAGAGATGTCAGTGTAAGCGATTATTATCCAGCACCCGCTCCTGTTGTAATTCAAAAGGTAGAACAAAAAGAGGTTAGTCCTGAACTATTAAATCGCATCGAAAATATAGAAGAGGATAATGCTGCGATTAAAGCAAAATTACAAAAATTAGAAAGTGATATGCAGAAATTATCACAACAACCTTCAGGTATTGTAACCACATCTTTCCAAAACATAGAATTTGAATTTGGATCTTATAATCTGACTAAACAAGCTTATGATATTTTAGATCAAATTTATATTATATTGCAAAATAATCCTTCCTGGACAAGCATGACAATTTCTGGACACACTGACAACATTGGACCAAAATCAGTTAATCAGAAACTTTCTGAAGCACGTGCTCAAGCAGCTAAAGATTATCTTGTTAAAAAAGGCATTCCTGAATCAAAGATAAAAGCAGTTGGTTATGGAGAAGATAAACCTATAGCTTCAAATGATACTCCTGCAGGGCGTCAGAAGAATCGTCGTGTAGAATTTGAAATATCAAAATAAGTTACGTTTTTTATTTTCCTCCTTTTATTTTCAAAAGAGGCTGTTGTAAAAAATGACAGCCTCTTTTCATTAATTACTTGAATTTACGACTGAAAAAGTAAGTAACTTTGCATTTTGTTTTGGAATGATTCGTTATGAAAAAATCATTGTTTTTTCTTATTGTTTTTCTGACCATTTCCTCTTTTCTTTCAGCCCAATTACTCTGGAAAATCAGCGGTAATGGATTAAAACAACCCTCTTATCTATTTGGCAGCCATCATTTAATTCCTATTCAGTTTCTGGATAGCGTACCAGGTTTATTTAAAGCTTTTAACGAATGTAAAACCGTAGTTGGTGAAATTGTGATTGATAATGCAGAAGCTGCGGCTTTTCTTCAGAAGGCAGCTATCATGCCCAATAAAATTACCATGTCTAGTTTGTTAACTCGAGATCAGTATCAATTGGTTGATAATGAATTAAAGAATATTCTTCATCTTGGTTTGAAAGAGCTTGATTTAATGAATCCTAACTTAATCACCATTCTCTACGAAACTGAACTTTATCGTCAAACGACTGATTATTCAGCCGACATTTCTCTTGATTCTTATTTCCAACTTGTTGCAGTAGATAAAGGAAAAAATGTAAAAGGTCTCGAAACCATTGAAAAACAAGTAGAAACTTTATTTAGTAATAAGAATTTGCAGCATCAAGCTGAAGAACTGGTTCATTCTATTCAACACAAAGACAGCATTTTAAAAGAAATGTCCGCAGTGAACCAACTTTACAGAAAAGGAAAACTGGAAGAATTGGCTTCTTTCTCGAAAAAGGATGAACTTTTGGGTGATATGAGTGAAGAAGAATATATTCAACTGTTAGATGCTCGAAATGAAGAATGGATGAAAATTCTTCCTTCCTTAATAAAAAATTCTGCCTGCTTTATTGTAGTAGGAGCTTTACATTTACCTGGAGAAAAAGGTTTGGTTTACCAATTACAAAAATTAGGTTATAAAGTAAAACCTGTTAAAGGAAATATAAGTTAAAATTTCTTCACTTTTTTGACAATAGGATTTTTTGTGTGATTTAGATAAGTAAAAAACAAAGAAATTAATTGTAGAGTTGGTTCAATATAAAAATCCAATACTTATCATTCCTGCCAATACATCTATTGTATTAATACTAAATTTATCTCTAAAATAGGAGTTTAAGAAAGGAAAAAATAAGTTGGTTACTTGAATTTATGCCGAATTAACAAGAAAATTTTGAATGATTTTATTGTTTTGTCAAAAATATTTATTTTGTGTTACTTAAATATTCTAAAAAACTTTTTGATTTAAAAATAGTCGAAATTTCTATTTTTTGATTAATTTTGTGCGATAATAATAACAAAAAAAGAAGAAAAATTATGATTAGTCTATCAAAACGTTTAGCAGCTCTTTCGCCTTCTGAAACTCTTGCCATGTCACAAAAAAGCAATGAATTAAAAGCTAAAGGCATTGATGTAATCAATCTAAGTGTTGGCGAGCCTGACTTTTTTACACCTGACCATATTAAATTGGCTGCAAAAAAAGCAATTGATGAAAATTATTCATTTTATCCTCCAGTTCCTGGATTTCTTGAATTGCGAAAAGCTATTTGTGCTAAATTAAAATCGGAAAACCATCTGGAATATTCACCTGATCAAATAATTTGCTCTGCTGGTGCAAAACAGGCTGTTTGCAATGTTTTGCTTTCTATCATTAATTCTGGCGACGAAGTAATCATTCCAGCACCTTATTGGGTAAGTTATCCTGAAATGGTGAAACTGGCTGAAGGGAAGCCTGTTGGCGTTTTTGCCGGCATAGAACAGGATTTTAAAATTACTGCTCAGCAACTCGAGGCTGCCATTACATCAAAAACCAAAGCTTTTATTATTTGTTCTCCTTCCAATCCGACGGGAAGTATTTATTCAAAAAAAGAATTAAAGCAATTTGCTGATGTGCTGGAAAAATATCCACAAATTATGATTCTTTCAGATGAAATTTACGAACACATTAATTATACTAGTAAACATGAAAGCATCGCACAATTTGAAAGCATTCGTGACCGGGTTGTAATCATTAATGGCGTTTCTAAAAGTTATGCTATGACAGGCTGGCGAATTGGCTGGATTGCTGGACCAAAATGGATTGCCGATGCCTGCAATAAATTGCAGGGGCAATATACTTCAGGAGCTTGTGCAGTAGCTCAAAAAGCTGCTGAGGCTGCTTATACTGGTGAGCAGACTTGCGTCCGTAAAATGTGTGAAGCTTTTGAACGTCGAAAAAATTTAGTTGTGGATTTGATTCGCCCAATCCCTGGTTTAAAAGTGAATGATCCACAAGGTGCTTTTTATGTTTTTCCGGATTGCAGTGCTTATATTGGAAAATCTTATCAAGGCAAAACCATAAATGATTCTGCTGAGTTAGCAATGTATTTGCTGGAAGTAGGACATGTAGCTTCTGTCGGTGGAGTTGCTTTTGGAGCACCTCATTGCATTCGTTTTTCTTATGCAACGTCAGATGAAAATCTTAAAATTGCATTCGCTCGTATCAAGGAAGCATTGGCACAATTGAAGTAATTTAATTTTATAAATATAAGAAAAACAGTTTCTTATAAAAACAAGTAAAAATCTCTTTTTATAAAAGTTGACGCAGTGAAACTATTTTCTTATTTTAGTTTCACTGTTTTGTTTTTAAATGCTTTTTTGAAAAAGTTTAAATGTTATTTA